>WRKG01000296.1 GCA_009778185.1 Bacillota bacterium | reverse complement strand
CCGCGCGAGCACTAACGTGCAGCACGCCAGGGAGCAGTTCGCCCGCCATTTTGTACATATTAGGAATCATAAGCAGCAAGCCCTGCGAAGCAGTATAAGAAGTGCCGAGCGCACCAGCTTGCAAAACACCGTGCATAGTACCAGCGGCACCAGCCTCCGATTGCATTTCCACAACTTTAACTTCTTGGCCAAAAATATTTTTTTTGCCCTTAGCGGCCCATTCGTCTACCCATTCCGCCATATTAGAGGACGGTGTTATGGGGTAGATACCGGCAACCTCCGTAAACGCATAGGAAATATGCGCGGCGGCCTCGTTGCCATCAATTACTCTAACTTCATTAGCCATTCAACAAGCTCCTTCCTGGTTGTAAGCGGTCAGTTGGGTGTCAACCGAACAGGCTTACTCCATATATAACTTTACTAAATTATTTTACTATATGTTTGAAAATTTTGCAAGTGTTTTTTATTTTTATTTTTGCAATTTGGCAATTTCTTATAAAATGCCCTAAAATACAGGAAAATTTTGTTGAAAATTTTTTCAAATTTTTTTCAAATTTTTCTTGACATATTCAGAACTTGCTGATATACTTAAAAAGTAGTGTTGCTTACGAACTTTTGCAACAAATATCAACTAAAAATTTTTTCTTCGCTGTATATTAGATAGGAAGTGAAATTATGCCAAAACCAAAAAGAGGTCGTGCTGTAAAAAATACGGCTACTTGGAAAGGTACCTGCCCTGTATGTAACCGCACTGGAGTAAAATTACTTTGGGAAAAAACGGTTGACGAAAATAAAAAAGCAGTTTGCAAGTGGTGCGGTGCGTAAAATTTTATGATTTTTATAGTTTTTATAAGTAAGTTGAAAGTTTGTTAATTTGGCCCGTTGGTCAAGCGGCTAAGACACGGCCCTTTCACGGCTGAGAGATGGGTTCGATTCCCATACGGGTCATATAAAGTTGACAACTTTCGTAAAAATAATGCCGACGTGGCTCAATGGTAGAGCAGCTGACTTGTAATCAGCAGGTTACCGGTTCAAGTCCGGTCGTCGGCTCGTTGTTTTTCATTTTACTCTTTCATTGTTTTATTATTCTTTCTGTTTTTCTTGGGCTTTTATGCCCTTTTTTTATTTGTTTGAATTTGTTTTGTTGAAAAATGTCAATAGCCGTTTAATTTATAATGTGTTAAATCAACTTAACCCGCCTGGTGCGGACAGGCAAAAAATGCGGGCGGATAATATCCGCCCCTACAAATATTATCGACTCGTTCGATTATCCGTGATATTGTCCAATCATATACTAAAATTTTAGATGTTTCGTAGGGGCGATCGAGACGATTGCCCCTACAATATCCTCGGCTTATTCATTATCCGTGATATTATCCAATAATATATTAAAATTTTAGATGTTTCGTAGGGGCGGATAATATCCGCCCGTTTTCTTCAACATAAATTTGTTTTTAATCCGCATAAATTTATTTTTAATTTGTTCGATTATATTCACATTTTATTTTGCATCTTGCCAAAAAATTTTTTCTAAAAATAAAAAATTTTTCTTGACATTTTTAATAACTTGGTTCATAATAGAATAGTGATGTAACTCCAGCTTTTGTTTGTTGGTTCGTTTTCATCTACCTCTATTTCTTTCCGAAGGCCATGAATTTATTTCATGGCTTTTGTTTTTCTAAATTATCAAAATATTGTAAAAATTTTTCTTGACATTTCCAATATTTTGTGCTAAATTTTTTGTGTAACCAATTTTAACGAAACGCTAGGAGAATATTATGCAAAACAAAAAATTTGTACCAATCGAAAAGCAATCCAAAAAATGCCAAAAAGAGCATTACAAAGCCGCCCGTAATAGCTGGGATATAAACCCGATAACACGCAAAAAGCCAAATTCCAAATTATACAACCGAAAAAAATCCAAAACATGGCACAAAACCGAGCCGTTTTGGATTTTTTTATTTTATTATAATGCGAAACAGCGGTTGAAAAATTGCAGCTGTAGGGAAAAACGGGCGGATATTATCCGCCCCTACAATTAGCAGAGATAATCCTCCAACAAAATTGTCAACCGCACATTTTGCACGCAACAACAATTACATAATCAAAGGATTAAACGCCAAATATCCCAGTAACGAGAGCAATATTGTTACTGTGCAAAACAACGCAACTACACGATTTTCGGGCCAACCAGAAAGCTCAAAACTATGGTGAATGGGAGCCATCTTAAAAAAGCGTTTTCCTCCTGTTGCCTTAAAATACAGCACCTGAATTATCACAGACAAAACCTCGATAACGTAAATAAATGCGACTATTCCTAGCCACAATGGAACACCCAACAAAATAGCCGAACCAGCGACAAATCCGCCCAATGCAAGCGAGCCAGTATCTCCCATAAAAACTCTTGCGGGATAACAATTAAAAAGTAGAAATCCCATTAAACTGCCAATTACCGCACCTGTTATCGGTAAAATTGGGCTGTTTAACGACCAAGCCACAAACATAAAAAAAGCTGCCATAGGAATTGTTACGCCCGCCTCTAATCCGTCCAAACCGTCGGTAAAATTTGCGCCATTTACTGCTCCCAACATAACCAAAGTTGCCAATGGAATAAACGCAACGCCAATATTTCCCGAAATATGCGGTGCAAACGGCATTATTATATGCGTGGAAAACTCTGGCAAAAAGTAGCAATACGTTGCAAAGGCAACCGCCACCAAAGTTTGAGCAGTAAATTTTTGATAGGCTCGCAAGCCGAGTGAACGATGCTTTTTTATACTAATAAAATCGTCCACAAAGCCGATTAAACCAAAGCCAACAGTTGCTAATACCAAAGCCACGCCCTCACGGTTGCCGTGCAGAAAAAATAACGACACTGGTATTAAACTTAATAATATTACAATTCCGCCCATTGTGGGCGTGCCAGCTTTTCGCAAATGCTCTTTTACGCCGTCGCTGCGTACATATTGCCCAAATTTGAGCCTTGTTAAATACGGTATTAAAACGGGACAAAGTATTGCACTTGTTATAAACGCTATAAATAAAGCGTATATTGCGGGACTAAGTGAATATTCCATGGTTTTTGCTCCTATTCTGATTTATGTAATTGCTCTATCATTGTAGCTACGATGGTTTCTAGCGTCATTCCGCGAGATGCCTTTATTAGAACGGTATCTCCAAATTTTATATGCTCTTCCCAGTGCTGTAAAAAATCCTCTTTTGTGTCAAAATGCACGGCGTTTGTTTGACCTTCCGCAATAAAAGAATCGTGAATATGCTTGGACAATGTGCCTACCGTTAGCATTAAATCGATTTTTTCGCTGGCGTAACGTCCAATTTCGCTGTGTAAATTTTTTGCATAATCGCCCAACTCGAACATATCGCCAAAAATGCACACTTTGCGACCTTCTGCAACGTTCATCATATCTATTGTAGCTTTCATGGATAACGTGCTTGCATTATATGTGTCGTTGACAATAGTTACGCCGTTTATGGTGGACATTGCCATTCGATAGCCCGATGGCTGAAACGATTTTATTCCATCGACAATGCTGTCAACATCAACTTGCAAAACTAATCCTGTTGCAAATGCCAAAAGTGCGTTCATTATCATGTGGTCGCCAGGCAAAGGAATCAACGCCTCGGTTTGTCCCTCGCCAATGCCGTAAATGTTCCAATGAATATTGCAAACCGTTCCCATAAAGCCGTTGCGGTTGATAACTTCAGCAAAAATAACGTTTTTTTTGCTAGAAGATATTTTAGAACTATCGTTTTTTATGTGGGCATAAACCGTAAGTGCAATATTAGACATATTGGCAACCGTGGAAAGTCCCGCTAATAGGGGATCATCGCCATTTAATATAGCAGTGCCTTCTTGTTGAATACCTTGAAAAATTTCGGCTTTTGCCTTTAATATTCCGCTGCGGTTGCCAAAATTTTCTATGTGAGCATCGCCAATATTTGTGATAATGCAAACTTTCGGCAGGGATATATTGCTAAGCAAAGAAATTTCGCCAGGGTGATTCATTCCCATTTCTAGCACAAGAGCGTTATTTTGGGGCTGTAAATTTAGCAAAGTCAACGGTAAACCAATGTCGTTGTTGAAATTGCCTTTGGTTTTTAGCGTTTCGTATTTTTTGGATAATATTGAGGCGGTCATATCTTTTGTAGTGGTTTTGCCTGCACTGCCAGTTATTGCTATAACTTCGCCATTAAACTGGCTTCGCATAAGAATCGCCAAATCGATTAAAGCACGCCGACAAGATGCCACTTTTATTAAAGGAACGGTTAAATTATTCATCTCGGCGAAATCGTGTTCGTACAAAGCACAAATTGCGCCTTTTGCGACGGCTTCCAAAATAAAGTTATGCCCGTCAAAATTTTCGCCTATTATTGGCACAAAAAGGCAATTTTTGGGTATTTCACGGCTATCTATGGATACTCCTTTAATAGGATCGCCGTAATCAACATTGTGCAGTTTGCCCATTGTTGCATTACAAATTTCTTTAACTGTTAGATTCAATTTATAGTCCTCCATAATAAAAACAAGGTTTTAATCTAAAATACTTTTGGCAATTTCGAAATCGTCAAAGGGAAAAGTATTTTTTCCGATTAGCTGGTAATTTTCATGCCCTTTGCCCGCAATAATCAGCGAATCGCCAGGTTGCATTATCGAAATACCATGAGATATAGCTGTTTTTCTGTCAACAAAAGAGTCGAATGTGCAAGATGTTTCTTTTATGCCGTCTTGTATTTGTGCAATTATGGTTTCGGGCGATTCGGACCGAGGATTGTCAGACGTTATTATGCAATGGTCGGAAAGTTCGCCAGCGATACGTCCCATAATTGGGCGTTTTTCGGTATCTCGTTCGCCGCCGCAACCAAAAAGAGTAATCAATTTTCCCTCGGTAAAGTTGCGAACAGCGTTAATTATGTTGACTAATCCGTCTGGGCTGTGAGCATAATCTACTAAAACTCGCAATCCTTTGTTGTTCGGCACAATTTGAATACGTCCAGGAACGCCAGCAAACGAGGAAATTCCCGCTTTTATTTGAGATAAACTTACGTCAACCGAAAGTGCAGTTGCAATGGCAGCAAGAGCATTATAAATGTTGAATAATCCTTTGGTTGGAATAAAAAACTGCTCTAAAGTGCCGTTTATTGCAATGGAAAACGCCGAACCTTCGTCTAAATTTTTAATGTCAACGGCTTTAATATCACAATCATTATCGATGCCGTAAGTAATCCAGTTTTCGCAAGTGCCTAAATCGATTATTTGCTGGGAATATTTATCGTCAACGTTAATTATGCCATTTTTTGCACGAGTAAACAAGCGAACTTTACAAGCCAAATAATTGTCCATTGTCCTGTGAAAATCCAGGTGATCTTGTGTTAAGTTGGTAAAAATGGCGGTTTCAAAAAAAAGTCCGTCAACTTTGTGCAATTTTAGGGCATGAGAAGACACTTCCATGATAACATTTTGTCCACCATTTTGCAAGATATAATCTAAAATTTGGTGAAGTTCTTGTGGATCGGGCGTTGTAGAGGTTGCAAACGGGATATTTACAGGCTCGCCGTTAAAATGCAAGCCGATTGTGCCAATAAGTCCTGTATTAGATATTTGCCGCAAAATATTTTCAATCATATAAGTAACGGAAGTTTTGCCGTTTGTGCCTGTTACGCCAAAAAGACGCAACTTTTTTGCAGGGCGGCTATAAAAATTGGCAGAAATAACGCACAAAGCACGGCGAGCATTATTTACTTTTATAATGGGCAAATTTTGCGGAATTGATGAATAGTTGGCTTCCAATTTATCAACTATAATGGCGGCTGCGCCTTTTTGGGCTACCTCAAAAATAAAGTCGTGTCCATCGGATTGCGAGCCACGCAAGCAGACAAACAAGCTATTTTGCGTAACTTTACGCGAGTCAATAACAATATCGGCAACGGATACTTCGTTAAAGTTGCAGTCTTTTAGTATTTCGTATTCTATGTCCTGCATAATTAAAGGTAATTTCATTCGGGTTTGGGCAAAAGCCCAGCCTCCTCTCGGTTGATGTTGACAAAATGGTTAATTTTTGGTAGGTTAATTTTGTTGTTTATCTAACCATTCAATAAAGCCGTATTTATGGGCGTGTTCGCCGTTGGTTATTCTGCAAATTTTGAAGGCATCCCATTTTTCTAAACCGTAGTAATCCAAAAACTTTTGCAAATCTTTGCGGTGCTTGGGAATGCAATGCTCTTCGAAGAAAATGCGGATAGTTTCGCGGCGGACATTGTGATCGGGAACCATTCCAAAAGGCAACCTGTACCATTCTTTCGAAAACTGCTCGGTAGTGGCGTGTCCATTGACTATTTTGACATGAGCAGTTTTTTCTCCCATGTAGTAGTAGTTAAATTCGCAGTTAAACATTGAAATCATAAAGTTAAACCTCCTTTTACAGTTTCCAAATAAGCTAAAATTACATCATTACCTATAGTATATTCTTTATCCCAAAGGTTGTCAATAATTTGTTGTGGATTAAAAGGTTTAACAATTAGCTTAAAATTAGATATTTTATTTAAGAATCGCAACTGTTCATTGTGTGTAAAGAAAAATGGCAACGATTTATGTTCGGTTGGCAAGTTATCTAAATCCTCGATACACGAAAATAAAGCACAATCAAAATCGTACATTGGAAAAATTTCCCATTGATTATTGACTAATAATAAAGCCAAATTCTTAAAATGTCTATCTTCGTTTAGGACAAAAGCATCAAATTTTAATATTTTTACTAAATCTTCAGTTACATCTTTTTTAACGGCAGATTTAACAAAGTTTATAACGTACGTGAACAATTTTTCCCCAAACAAAGTATTTTGCACATATTCAATGGAAGTGCCTGTTACTTTGGAATGCAAACTTGACAAGGTTTCAAAAGGTCTTCCTTTTATAAAGTCGGCAGATTTAGTAAAATATTCATTATTTTGCTTAATTAAAGAATATTCAACGCATTTGTTCACATTTGTATATTTTGACAACCTGCAAGCAACCACTTCTGCATGAGAATTAAATGCACCAACATTGGCTTTGTACCAAAATCCATCCTGTTCAAATTTTTCTGCATAACCATTGCTTGACGATTGTTTAACAGAGTTTCTGCTAACAAATTCAAAAGATTTTTCCATGAAAAGCACTTCCTTTATTCAATGTCTTTGCCGACTTTTGTCCACTGTTTTATTTGTGCAATTACATTATCTATACCTTTGCTAGTTTCTTTGGTTTGCATTTGGCTTACATACATTTCCCTTTTTTCGTACAAATCCAAAATTGCGAGATACAAATTTTCGAGTTGTTCTTCTTGCAAAACGGCGGAAAAACCCTGCTTTTCAAAGGATTCTGCATTCAAAATTTGGTCGCCGCGGCTGGCTGCTCGTGTTAGCGGGATAAGCAAATGCGGCTTTTTTAATGCCAAAAGTTCGAACAAGGTATTTGCACCCGCTCGCGAAATAATCAAATCGGCAGCCGCAAAAATATGCGGAAGTTCCTCTTGTACGTACTCAAAAGGAGCATATCCTGGGCAAGCATCCACAGAAATATTGCCTTTTCCGCAAACGTGAATCACGTGAAAATCTTCCAATAAAGTTGGCAAAAGTTCGAAGATGTGCTTGTTAATTGTGGTTGCTCCTAAACTGCCGCCGATGACCAAAATAATCGGCTTTTGCGATTTTTTGTCAAACTTGTCAAACCCGCATAACTGCATTGCGATTGTTTTGTCGCCCAAAATTAACTCTTCTCGTATTGGACTTCCTGTTAAAATGCCTTTTGTTGTGTGTTTTACCGTTTCGGGAAAACTTGCACACACAACTTTTGCAAACGGCATAATAATTTTGGTTGCCAAACCTGGAGTTATATCCGATTCGTGAATAACTATCGGAATTTTCAAAATATGCCCTGCCAACGCAACAGGAACAGCCACAAATCCGCCTTTGCTGAAAATAATGTTGGGTCTAATTTTTCGCAAAATTAGCAACGCATCAAAAAAGCCTTTTATAATGCGAAAAATATCGGTAAAATTTTTTAGGTCAAAATAACGGCGCAATTTTCCGCTAGATATACTGTGATAAGGTATTTCACAAAGATTTATCAAGCCGCGCTCGATTCCGTTGTGGCTGCCGATATATTCTACTTGATAGCCCAATTTTGCCAAAGTTGGCAATAAAGCAATGTTTGGCGTAACGTGTCCTGCTGTTCCGCCGCCTGTTAAAACAATTTTCACAAATAACATCCTTTTTATACAATAATAAATGACAAACTTACAAATACATGATATAATATTTACATATCTATTTTAACACAATTACGAAAAAATTATTAGAAAGGAGATGAAAATTTTGGATAACCAACCTTTAAGTCATTACGCCAAACTTCTAAATTTAACGCAAACTAGTCAAAATATTATCGATAAAACAATAATAAACATAACAGAATTATATTTATATGAAAAATACAAAAATTTTCAATTTGAAACTGGCTATGTAGACGATTTAATTGAGCAAATTGATGTTGACTTTAATTCTTGGACAACCGATAAAGTTGACAAATATTTGCAATTTGCTTTTCTTGTGCAATCGTGCGGGATTGTGCCAACTGCAATAGCTGTAACTTTGCAAACGGCGTATGATTCGGTTGTGGCAAACTCTACACAGGAAGAATTGCAAAATATTAGGTTGCCATTATTGCTAATCAAGGAATCATTTTTACTGTTGAGTAATTTCGCCTTGAAAGAATATTTTTCGATGATAAGCAAAATTGTCTCGCCAAAAGTGGATTTATCCAAATACGAACCTCTGTTTGTGGAACGTTGGAATTTATCCTCCAAAGCGGAGCAAATAGGCAAATGGGAGGAATAAAAATGGATACTTTTTCAACAAACTACACTCGTATGCTAAAATGGACTTACGCAAACAAACACGCTTGGCTAGATAGCACAATTTTACAATTTAACGAATTGTATCTACAAGAAATTCCAGCAACCGCCGAAATAGACACAAACTTTTACGATTGGCAAGACGATATTTTGCGAAAATATTTGCAATTAGCTGTTTTTCTTATAAAGTCCAATTTAGGAGCAACATTGACAGACATAACCTTACAAAATGCCTACGAAACAATCTCGCAAAATGCAACCGAAGAAACCTTGTTTTTTAGGTTAGAATTAACTTTCGTTAAACATTTTTCCTTGCTACTTTGCAAAAACGAGTTGCAAGAATATTTTTTTCTAATACATTCGTTGGCATCGCAAGTGCCTGCAATGCAACTTAAAATGTACGAATACGAGCAAATTTTTGCAAAATACCGGTTGACATTAAACAAATCCGAACCGTGGCACAAACTTTATAACGATATTTTTTAGCTTTGAAATATTTTAGGATTGACAATTTGAAAAATATTGAAAAATTGTCAAGCCTATTTTTATTGGTATTTTTGCTAATTTTCACAAATAACATCCTTTTTATACAATAATAAATGACAAACTTACAAATACATGATATAATATTTACATATCTATTTTAACACAAAAGGGGGAATTTCGTATGCAAAAAAAAATATTGCCAATTTTTTTATTATGCTTGTTTTTGGTTGCTTGTGAAGATGTTGCTCCGCTTGAAAGTTTAGATATTCCTGCACCGCCCGTTATAATTACAAATACGCCGCCGCATTTACAAGAGGTTGCTTTAACCTTGCTAGAACCCGCTACTCCCATTGAAAATGTGGTTGTTCCGCTTTTTAATGAATATTCTGTTTCGCTATTTTTTGACGAAACCGAACGCACTATTAGCGGTATGCAAACGGTTACTTATAGTAATCGTACCGATTTTCCCTTGAACGAGTTAGTTTTTAGAGTGCCGCTTAATGCTTGGCGGCAATCCGAGCCGATTCAACCGTACCCAGACGAATTTTTTAACCGAATTTTTCGCAACGACAAAACCTACGCAAATATGGATATTTTGCTAGTTTCGCAAGGAAACGAAGTGCTAAATTTTCAGCTAAACGGCACAATTTTAACAATAGATTTGCCCTTGACATTATATCCCAACGAAACGGTGCAAATTATGCTACAATTTGAGGCGCAAATTCCAGCGATGGCGCATCGTACTGGTAGCAATAATCTAGCAATTTGGGGCGGTGCGTTTCTTCCGTTCGAGGCGGTTTTTGGAGCAAACGGTTGGCAAACGGATTCATTTTATCCGATAGGAAACCCGTTTGTATTAAACACAGTAAATTATATTATCGATATAAATACGCCGATAAATTATGTTGTGGTTGGCGCTGGCACAAAAACGCAACTTCAGCTTGAAGACGAACAGCGTACTATAACTAGCTTTAACGCTCCTATGATACGAGATTTTGCCTTTGCAATTTCGCCGCATTTTCAACGGGCAACCACTACAACTTTGTCTGGTCAAGAAATTGCTTTGTACCATTATACCGCCGATATTAACACCGAGCATATTTTGGAAATAGCTAGCGAAAGCGTCGCATTTTTTGAGGAAACGCTTGGATCGTTGCCGTATCACCAGCTTAATATTGTCGAAACCGATATGTTTCGCAACGCCGAAAATTTTTCTGCCACAATATTTATGGATAGCAACCATTTGCGAACATCTCAAACACTAACCAGCTTGCGAAACGAGATAGGTCATCAATGGTTTTCGGTAGTTGTTGGCACAAATCCCATCGAAGAAGCATGGTTAAGCGGCGGTTTAGTAATGTTTTTGCACGAAGGGCTTTTGGAACAGCCCGCCGAACTACGCACCGCAATGGAACGAGAACACAACTATTTGCTAGGTCGTCAAGGCACAGTGGAGGATTCCAATTTGCGGCGTTTGAATAATAGAATAAATGTCTACCAAAATTGGATGGATTATTTTAGAATACAGCACAGAAAATCGCAACTAATGTTTTATTCGCTGTTTCACGAGATTGGCGAAGAAAATTTTAGGCAACTTTTGCGAGAATATTATTCTCGTTACGCATTTTCGCGGACAAACTCTGCCGATTTTATCGCGCTAGCCCAAGAAATTGACGGCAGACCGCTATCAAGTTTTTTTAGTTATTGGTTAAATACAATTAGATTGCCCGATTTGCCAAGTTAAAAGGAGAA
Source organism: Bacillota bacterium (assembly GCA_009778185.1). GTDB lineage: Bacteria > Bacillota > Clostridia > Lachnospirales > WQUN01 > WRKG01. The sequence goes on along the minus strand of WRKG01000296.1, from coordinate 36,194 downwards.
AATTATGGATACTATGAGAATTGCTATTGTCAACGGCAGCATTCCGCATTACGATTTTGGACTTAACCGAGTTATTTCCATTGTTGCCGCCGCATTAACCGAGTTAGATATGGAAGTTGATCAAATAAATTTAGGCTTTGCACAAATGTCTTATTTTGACGGATTGCGCGCCCGCGTTATGGACGACATTATTTTGCGGTTGCGTAACTCTAAAGGTATTATTTTGGCTTGTACTTCGCAACTGTTTGCACCAAGTTCTATTTTGCAAACTTTTTTGGAATTTTTAGAATGCAACGAATATAATGATGTTTTATTCGAAAAATATTGTCTACCAATAGTTGTGTCCAAAAATGGCGGCGAACGTACCGCTTTGGATTATTTGGGAAGAACAATTTGCTATTTTGGCGGCTTCGAAAGCGGCCGCATTGGCTTGCAAGAAAATTATGCAATGACTATCGAAGGCGGCGTTGACGTTGAACCCGGCTCTGTGCGGGATATTGTCGAAAAAATTGCGGAAGATTTGTACCGTTCGGTTCGACAAAATCGCAAATATATTGTACCTTTGGATAACTCGATTACTGTAATTGCCCAGGTAAATCCTAGCATTCCAACTGCGTACATACAACAGCCAAATATGCACAATACTCCGTACGAAAAAGCCCCGCAAATTGAGCAAGCCGAACGCAACGAACAAGCTACTCACGAACTTACGCAATTTTTTACGCAAAAATATACGGATGCACAAAATTCTCCACCGCCTGTTGTAAATTTTCAAAATCAACAAAATTATCAACAGAATTATCAGCAACCACCAACACAACCGCCGATTCATCACGCTCCTCCTGTTCAGCAAAATTTGCCTTTTTCGACAGGTTCGACAAGTTCGACAGGTTCGCAAAATTCGGTAAATTCGGCAGGTTCGCAAAATTCGCCTGTTTTGCAAGGTTCGCAACATCCACAAAATCAAAATTTTTCGCCAGTTTCTACGCATTCGCCAGTTTTGCCAAATTCGCAAAATCCGCAGGATTATAATTATCACGAGCCAGTAAATTACAATCAGCCGTATAATTATCAACCGCAAAATTATAATCCGCAAAATCCACAAAATTATGTTCAACCGCAACAGCCACAAAATTACAGCCAACCGCAAGAGCCACAAAATTACAGCCAACCCAAAGAGCCAACTTTTTCGCCAAAAGCACCACAACCGCCACAATTTTTGCAAAATTATGCTCCAAGCGAACAGCTAGCCAAAAGAACGCCAACCAAACCGCAATTTCCCAAAAATCAGGAATTGTCAACCGAAAAACCGCCGAAAGAGGCAAAAAAACCAGAACTGCCAGCACAAAAAACAGTAAAACAGCTTACGCAAAATTTACCGCATTATTTTCAACCGCAAATATCGGCGGGATTACGTGCGGTAATCCAGTTTACAATAACTGGAACAGACGCATTTAATGGCTATCTCACGATTGTCAACAGCGAATGTGAATACACTGAAGGCGTTGCCGAAAATCCCGAAATTAACATAATTGCCGAATCAAAAAATTGGCACGATGTGCTAAAAGGCACTCATACAGCCCAAAAAGCCTTTATGATTGGCAGAATAAAAGTGCGCGGAAATTTTGTGTTGCTAACTAAATTTGATGCACTGTTCAAAATTTAGTTATGTCTATCACATTGTTTTTTGTGGCTGTAATTGCGGTTTCGCTGGGAATCACCTTTTTGGTTACCAGCTTAACATCCAAACTTGGCAAAACCGAAAGCATTTTGAAAGAATTAACCAACCTGCTAGAAACCAGCGATTTTAGTCAACCAGAAAAAATACAAAAGTTGCAAACTGCCTATCAAAAAGCGGTGGACAAATATAATCGCTACATAAGCAATTTCCCAGGAGCAGTTACTGCAAAATTGTTTGGCTTTGAGCAAATTACTGACGAAAACAGCAATTTTCAATATTTAGAGGATTTGTTAAACGAATTGCCAAAAATCACGGAAGAATCGGAAAATCCGCAAATAATTTTAGAAGAAACAGAGGAAACAGAGGAAAATTCCACATTATAAGAGGTAAATCAGCATTTGAAATATTACGCTTATTCACAATGGGTGTATTGTCGCAAAGTGTGAAATATTGCGGATTTGGAAAACGGGCGGATAATATCCGCCCCTACAAACCACCAAACCGTAGGGGCGGATATTATCCGCCCGCATTTTAGCCTTTGCCAAATCATAAAATTAAAGAGGTAAAAATATGAACTTTTTTGAAGCACAAGATTACACAAGTTACATGAACTTAAAAGAAACGCAAATTGCAATAAAGCTACTAAAAGACAGCTTTGAGGCGTTTTTGTCGTCCGAGCTAAATTTAATGCGAGTTACAGCGCCGTTATTTGTTACGGTTGACACAGGATTAAACGACAATCTAAACGGAATTGAGCAAGCCGTAAATTTTACCTCGCAAGAGATTCCCAATAAAACCGTGGAAGTTGTGCATTCTTTGGCAAAATGGAAACGACAAGCCCTTGCGGATTATCAGCTTTTGCCAGGCGAAGGACTTTACACCGACATGAACGCAATCCGCAAAGACGAAACCCTCGACAACCTGCATTCTATCTACGTTGATCAATGGGATTGGGAACTAATCATCGAGGAAAAAGACCGCAATATCGACTTTTTGCAAAATACCGTCCGCAAAATTTATCAATCGTTTAAGCATATACAAGATTTAGCTGTTCGGCGTTATCCGTGGTTGCCCGCCACTTTACCCGCCGATATTACGTTTATTTCAAGCCAAAACCTGGAAAATAAATATCCCAATTTAACGCCAAAACAGCGCGAGCATGAAATTACAAAACAGCATAAAGCCGTCTTTATTATGGGAATCGGCGAAACCCTGCAAAGTGGCTCTCCGCACGATTTGCGCGCACCCGATTATGACGATTGGCAACTTAACGGCGATATTATTTTTTGGTTTGAACAGCTTAATATGCCAATGGAAGTAAGTTCCATGGGAATTAGAGTTGACAAAAATGCTCTCAACCGACAGCTAAAATCCCAAAAATTAGATTATCACAACAAGCTGTTATCAGGAGAATTACCCTTGACAATCGGCGGAGGAATAGGTCAAAGTCGCCTGTGTATGTACTTTTTGAATAAAATTCATATAGGTCAAGTGCAAGCAAGTTTGTGGGATGACAAAACCAAGCAAATTTGCAAGGAAAAGGGAATCCGCTTGTTGTAAACAGCAAAATGATGGAGGTATTTTGTGCATCTTTTAGAATATGAACGAGAATTATATTCCGTTGGAATTAGCAAAATTGCTGGCATTGACGAAGTTGGCAGAGGTTCGTTGGCAGGGCCCGTTGTGGCTTGTGCCGTTATTTTGCCAGCAAATGTACAAATTACTGGCGTAAATGATTCCAAAGCACTTTCTGCAAAAAAACGTGATTTGCTTGCATCAGAAATAAAACTTGCTGCAATAGATTATTCTGTAGGTTGGGTTGACGAATCGCTAATCGATAAAATCAACATTTTGCAAGCAACTTATAAGGCAATGCACATTGCGTTGACAAATTTGAAAAATCCGCCGCAATACATTTTAATTGACGGCTTGCAAGGAACTTGGCGACCAAATATTCCGCACAAATTTATAAAAAAAGGCGATAAATTGAGCCATTCCATTGCTGCCGCTAGCATTATAGCCAAAACCGCACGAGATTCCTATATGCAAAAATGCCACGAAAAATATCCGCAATATGGATTTGACAAAAACAAAGGTTACGGCACAAAAAAACACGTTGACGCAATCAAAAAATACGGGATTTGTCCTTTGCACCGCCAAACTTTTTTGACTAAAATATTGGAAAATAACGAAAATAAATCAGAAAGGACTTGACAAATGAGAACAGCAGCAACTACAAGAAGCACATCCAATGCACAATCGGCGGGAACTTCGCAAATGGGCGGCGGATATGCTTATAACACCAACAATTTTTATGCTTTTCCGCCAGGAACGCGTTTTAAGGCGCTAATTTTGGATATTCAACCTGGGAAAATTACAATTAAATTAAATGACGAAAGCAGTTTTACAGCCCGTACAATGGTTTTGCCCGATGCTCGCATTGGCGAAGAAAGCTATTTTTTAGTGAAATCGAACAATCTCGATGGCTTGATACAGCTTGAAATGTTGCGAAGTTCTCCGCAGCACAGCCAAGATAAATTGGTAAAGGAAATGTTGCAAAAATCGGGAATTATCGCCGCCGACCAAAACATGGACATCGGCAGAGCAATATTAAATGACAACCTACCTTTGGACGAAACAACTTTGCAAAAAGCTATGTTTTTTCAACATCAAAATGCCGCAACTTTGCAAAAAACGCTATTTTTAATGCAAAATGAATTTCCCGAAAACGAAAATAGCATAAAAATGTTAAACGGCGTGTTAAGTCAACATTTAACTCAAATGTTGACAAATGCGAAAAATGCCGATTATTTGTCGGATTTGCTCAATTTGTCAAGTTTGCAAAATTTAACGCAAAAATCGTTACAGCAATATTATAAAAATCTCGTTGCCAACCCAAAAATTTCGTTTCAAGTATTGCAAAATTTGGCGTTTATGGCATTTATGGAGCAGCAATCCCAAAAAAACGGAAAAATAGCTTATTATCAGATTCCGTTTGCGTTCAAAAAGCAACCTGGACAAGCCGAATTATTTATTTTTGGCAACAAAAAAAATCAAGCTAAATCTAACGAGCAGTCAACCGCAATTATTGCTTTAGATACACAAAACATAGGCAGAGTTGAAATTTTAACCACAAAAACCAATCGCAACGTAAAATTTAATTTCGCTTGCGAAGAAAAAACAATAAATTTGATACAAGCGAAAAGTCCGCAATTAACGGCAAATTTGGCAAAAAAAGGTTTTGCGGTAACGGAAATATCTTATAAAAGTGCCGAAAGCCCAACAAATTTGCTAAACTGCGAAAAAGCCGATGATTCCCAGCAAGCCACTAATAGCAATAAACGCTATACTTTTGATATGAGAGTGTGAATTTTATGGATAACAAAAAAGAAACTCCAAAACCTCGCCAAAAAGCCGTTGCTTTGCAATATAACCCAGATGAGCACGCTCCAAAAGTTATGGCAAAAGGTGCAGGCACGGTCGCCGAAAAAATCCTGGAGCAAGCCAAAGAATCCGAAATTGCCGTTTATCAAGATGCAAGTTTGGTGGAAGAACTTACCAAAATGGATTTAGGCGAGCATATTCCGCCAGATTTATACGATGTAGTTGCTCAAATTTTAATTTTTATCAGCGAATTAGATAAAACGCAAAAAAAACATGAATAAAACAAAATTGGGGCAATACGGACAAAATAAAGCCCTAGAATTTTTATGTAAAAAAGGGTTGAAATTGCTTGCAAGCAATTTCAAAATTATCGGTGGCGAAATTGACCTTATTATGCAGGATAACGATTGTTTCGTTTTTGTAGAGGTAAAATATCGGCGGAGCGTAAATTACGGTTTACCGCGCGAATCGGTAACGCCACAAAAACAGCAACGCATTAAATTAACCGCAATGCACTATTTGGAGAAATTTGTGCTCACAAAAACAGCCATCGAGCCAGCCATGCGTTTTGATGTTGTCGAAGTTTTGGAAATAGGTAATCGGTTGGAAATAAGCCATATTGAGGATGCTTTTTAGGGGAGATTGGGAAATTTTGTGTATTTACAACATCTTCTGTTTTATATTTTTACGGTTCTTTTTGCGTGACGAAATTAGTTTTTGGCAACTTTTCGTTCTCTTCGGGTTGTGGTTGTTCTTTATTATCTTTTTCTTTTAATTGATTGAGTTCTAATAACCACAACACAGTGTTTTTGGTCGCCCTATCTAAATTAGTAACCACAACATTTTCTGCTTTGTCTTTTAACTCTGTAATTACATCTTCAGCTTGCTCTAAAGAGTCGTGTATACTGTGTAAACTGCCAATTAGCATATTGTCAACCCATTCGGTTTCGGTAACAATAGAATATTGTGTAGGGAACTCCAAAGCTACTCCTTTTACACCTCTCTTCATAAGAGGAGAAGTTTGTGCAAGTTGAATAGGTTGAAAATCAAAAGGTTTGTTTTGTAGTTCAAATAGTTTAGTATCAGAACGAAAATGTAGTCTTGATAATATATCCATTCCAATAATTCCATGATACGAATACTTTTTCCAATCCAAAACTTCAACCTCAAAATTCTTTCGTTTGTATATCCCTATCATGTGCAACTGAGATATTTTAGTAATATCGAACGTCTTTCTTCCTGTAGCAGTCTGTTTTTCATACTTGCTTTTAGTAAATTTGATATATCCAAATTCTGTCAAAACATTACGCACTATAGCTGTTTGAGATGCTCCTGTATCGATAAGTAATGAGATTTCTTTATAATCTTTGCCGTCAGAAGAATACAACTTACATTCTATCTTGAACGTTGTCTTGCTTTTAACGTCAAAAGATAGAAGAACGCTATCATTCGAACTCTTCTTCAATGGGTACTGAGGATAAACTGTATCCAATTTCCTCTTCCTCTCTAACCATATAATATAGCCCAGAACCACCTTTAATGTTTCTTGCTGCAAGATACCCATCATCATCAGTATCATAAACCCCGTAAACTTCGCAAGTATCCCTTTTGTTGCCTATATACTCTGAATTTACAAATAATACCCATTTTCCAGGGTATGTATCGTACAGGTCGTCAAACTTAACTCTTTTATTTATTTTGTTGCTCGTTTTTTCTAAATCATTTTCTAGGTAAATCTTTGCCTTACTTTTGCTCATAATTATTGGCTCCTCTCAAATCGTAATGAATGAGTTAAACATACCGCTTAATTTTGATTTTGTCAAAGATGTTGCCATTTTCAAAAAGCATCAACCATTTTTGGGAACAGTTTAGTATTTTCGAAACGGTAAATTTTTAAGTTGTTCGAGTATATATTCGAACAACTTAAAAATTGGCGATATGTAATTTAACAATTATTCCGCACATTTACCGAAAACATCGCCTTTATGCACCATTGTTATATGAGAAATTCCCGCTTCGGTGTACGGTTCGCCGATTGCCGTAAAGTTGAGTTTTTCGTAAAATTGCTTTGCTGATAGCTGGGAATGCACAATCTGCTCGGTTGCGCCCATATCAAAGGCGACACGTATTAAAATACGTACGACCAAATCTCCCAAGCCCAATTTGCGATGTTGCGGCAAAACAGCGACTCGGCTTATGGTAAAATCTTCGCCCACTAATAACCTGCCCGTTGCGACAGGTTCGCCGTTCATGCTGGTTATTACATGAACGGCGGCGGTATCCAAGCCGTCATCTTCGATTGCTTGAGATATTTGTTGTTCTTCGCAGAAAACGGCGTATCTAATTTTTTTGGCTTTGTTAAGGGATTCGATTGCCGTTTCGTCAACTCCTAAAATTATTTCTGATGTTATCATACGTTACCACCCTATTTTTTCTAGTAAATATGGGCTTACGTTGGGTTTCCACAGTTTTGCGGCGTTTTCCCAAAAATCGTCTGGGATATTATCGGGACTGTAACCGTGTTTTTCGGCGTAATTGTCTATAAAAGTCCAAATTCCGTCCGCTCCTTTTGTGTAATTTTGCCCCGTTACAGCCGTTAAAGCAAACGATTTTGTAAAATATGGACTGCGTTCGGGCAATTCGCTATTTTTTAGAGCCAGCAATGCCGCCGTTAAATCGTACGCAACGTGCCGAAAAACCACATTTTTAAGTTGGGAATTTTCATCAAAATCAATTAGCGTGTAACAGGCAGTTCCTGGCAATTCGTCAAATGACAAGCCAACCGAGCCGATTCCGATGAGCGTTTTGCCATTTATTGTAAAATAGCGTGCTTTGTGGCTATGCCCGCCGACAAGCAGGGTTTGCGAATGGTTTTGTACCGTTGCTTGTGCCGTTTCGTGAGATAAAATAACGCCCTCAATATCCGTTGGGCTGCCGTGATATAGCAACGCATTTTTACTTTCGACAATTATTTCTCGTGCCATATTTTCTAAAAATTTAGCATTATGCGGCTGCAAGGTGTCAACCAAATAAGAAACCGTGCCGTACCGCGGACTTTGCCAATATTTTTCTTTGCGATTGCTGTTTATTCGCAAAAAAAACTCGTCCCAGTTGCCCATAATAATTTTTGTATTTTGCAGGTTTGTGATTCTGTCAAGCACCTCGTTGTTAAACGAAAATCCGCCAACAAGATCGCCCAAAACCCAAACTTCCTCAACTTTTGGCATATCCGCCAAAACCGCATTTAGTGCGTGAATATTTCCGTGTATATCCGAAATTAAAGCTATCATTTTTTTACCTTTCTATTTTTGTAAATTTTTTACTTTTTTAACAAGATTTCTACTATTCTTTTTGCTGCTTTGCCGTCGCCGAACGGGTTTTTCGCAGTTGACATTTGGTTGTATTTTTCTTGGTCGGTTAATAAAATTTTGACGGAGTTGTAAATTTTTTGTTGGTTTGTGCCAGCAAGTAGTAGAGTTCCAGCGGTTTCGCCCTCGGGACGTTCGGTAACTTCGCGCAGAACGACAACGGGCTTGTCAAGGGCGGGAGCTTCTTCTTGCAAGCCGCCCGAATCTGTCAACACTAAATAAGATTTTGCCATTAAATTGTGCATATCGAATATATTTAGTGGCTCTGTTAGTATAATATTTGTGCAATTTGCTAGTATCGAAAACACCGTTTCCTTTACAACTGGATTGGGATGCACAGGATAAACGACCGTTATATCGGGGAAATCGAGAGCAAGCTGTTTGACGGCTTTGCAAATGTTTTCTAAAGGTTCGCCCCAATTTTCGCGGCGATGTGCGGTCATTAGCAAAATTTTTCCGTTGACATTTTGAATATCTTTATTGCGGAATTGATAGCCAGTTTTTACGGTGGTTGAAATTATATCGATGCCTGTGTTTCCCGTTACAAAGATAGTATTTTGCGGAATATTTTCGTTTATCAACTGGTTTTTCGCAAGTTCCGTTGGAGCAAAATGGTAATCGGCAATAGCTGTGGCAACTTTTCGGTTGATTTCCTCGGGAAAAGGCTGATATTTATCATAGGAACGCAAGCCAGCCTCGATATGTCCAACTTTAACTTTGTTGTAAAAAGCCGCCAAGGATGCCGATAACGTGGTTGCAGTATCTCCGTGAACCAAAACCCAATCTGGCTTGGATTGCTGAATAACTTGTCCAATGCCAACCAAAGCTGCGGCGGTTAATTCGGTTAAAGTTTGCCGTTCTTTCATTAAATTTAGGTCGTAATTTGGCACAATATTAAACGGAGTTAAAACTTCGTCCAAAAGTTCGCGATGTTGCGCCGTTACGCAAACAAGATTGTCAACCTCGTCAACCGCCGATAATGCCTGAATTACAGGCACCATTTTTACCGCTTCTGGTCTTGTGCCGAATATATTAAGTATTTTCATATTTATATAAATCCTCCAAAAAAGTTAAAAATATTGTAATTAAGATTTTTGTATTGTCCAGCGAACAGAGTTGCCGCAAGGCAAAATAAGGTTGCTATTTGCGATTGGCAAAGCCAAAGTTCCGCTATTTATGGCGGCTTGCGAGATTTTTTTGCCCGCTTTTGCAACTGCCATTTTTAGCACATTTTCAGCGGCGATTGCCGTAAAGCCTGTTGTATAAGTGTTTAACAGCACAAACAGAGGATTTTCCGACAAAAGAGCAATACAATTTTCGATTAAATTATATAAACGCTCTTCCAGTTTCCAAATTTCGCCAGATGGGCCGCGACCGTACGATGGCGGATCTAGGATAATTCCCTCGTAAAAACTTTCGCGCCGCTGTTCTCGTTTAACAAATTTGTGAACATCGTCTGTAAAAATGCGATACGGCATTTCGTGCAGTGAAGATAGGCGAATGTTTTCCTTTGCCCATTGATTCATGCCCTTTGCGGCATCTACATGAGTAACTTTTGCTCCTGCACTAATGCAAGCAACCGTTGCACCGCCAGTATAACCAAAAAGATTAAGAATCCTAACAGGTTTTTTGTGCAATTTTATGGTGTTCATAAGCCAGTTCCAATTACTCGCCTGCTCTGGGAATAATCCCATGTGCTTGAAATCGGTTGGTTTTATGCTAAAAGTTAAGTTATTGTAGTTAATTTTCCAGTGCGAAGGTGCTTGTTTGGCGGTTTGCCAGCTACCACCGCCCGATTTACTGCGATGATAGTGCATATGATAATTTTGCCATATTTTTGGATTATTGCGTTCCCAAATAACTTGCGGATCGGGTCTTATTGTGGTGATATTTCCCCAGTTTTCTAGCTTTTCGCCTTGTCCTGCATCTAAAATTTTGTAATCAAGCCAATCGTTGGCAATAAAAATGCTCATAAATTTAACAACTCCATGTAATAAGTGCTTGGAAATATCAACCGCAAAAATGCAAATTCTTGTAACATTTCCCGTAAATCAAAAATTATTCCGCCCATAAGTGCCGTAAAAATAAAGCCAACCACCAAAACGCTTGAATATGCCGCTTGTGGCAGTTTTGTAAGCAGCAATGTCAACCCACTAATAATGAGCATATACAAAGTAAATATGTAAAAATCACTAAAAATCCAAACGCCAGGTAATAGCAAGGCAACAGGCAAAATTGCGGTAGACATAATTGTCGCCGTCAACATAAATATCGCAAGCCAGCCCGCCAAAGTATAGGAAACATATTTGCGGTTGCTTATGATTTTTATGCGGTTTGCTATTATTTTCTGCTTTGTAAACTCGGTTGCGCATAACATTGCCGTAAGCTGTGCAAATAGAGCAAGCAAGCCGTGAAAGAGCCTTCTAAATGGCACGGTTGGCGTTGCGGTTTCGTTAATGCTGATAACGTTGCGTTCCATTAAAACGCCGTCCGCCAAAAATTCATTTACACGGGCTTGAATAGCGGCGGCATCGGCATCAAAGGGCAACGATTCCGCGCCGACTTCGCCAGTACGTGGCTCTAATAAAGTTGCCGCTAATAGCAAATTGACAACTCGCTCGGTTAAAGTTACGGGAGAAGTGTAAACGGTAACGGTTGGCGGATTTTCATTAGATATTACGTAAGCTAGTTCTAATCGGCGGTTGGCAACATCACGGTGCAAATTTTCTAGGTTGTCATAATTTATAATGGTAATGTCATCGCCGCCGTTTATGGTTGTGTTGCCGTAAATTCCAACTTGTATAGCTAATCCGCTAGAATAGCCAAAAATCAACGATAATCCAATAATCATAATTGGAATTAACGCAGCGGTTATCCAAAAAATTTTGGTACAGGTATTTTTTAAGCGAATTTGTAGGAAAATCATGGGGAACTCCTTTTTATGGTGGATTGTATTTTATTTTAACATGATTTTTTGGGGATGTCAATTTTTGGGTAGAGAGGGAAGTTCAAAGTAATTTTGTTGACGGAAAAAATTTTGTGTGGTATAATATTTGTAATTTGGCAAATATTAAAAAGGAGGTTGGTTTTTAGGAAAAATATCCAAAAATAATAAAATATGAGAGGAAAGTAATTATGAATGGAAAAAAATTTTTTACGGCAATAATGGCTTTAATGCTAGTTTTTACAATGATATTGCCGACTGTAACTTTTGCAAATGCGGACGATTTCTTGGAAAATCCCGTTTTGGAAGAAGTTACCGAACTGGAAGAAACCGAAACAACGGTTGACGAAAATTACATAGAATACGAAACCGAAGAAATTTTTGAAAAGCCTATTTTGGAAGAAATTACCGAACTTGAAGAACCAGAAACAACGGTTGACCAAAATTACATAGAATACGAAACCGAAGAAACTGTTGAAAATCAACTTTCGGAAGAAATTACCGAGCAAGTAGAATCTGTTCCAATGGAACTACAACATCGCGAATTAAACATAGAAAACGTTGTTGCACCATTTGCCGCAAACGCAACTTTAGAGGTTGACATTTTAGTTGACGAACTAAACGGCGAAAATGCTCCTGTTGCTATAAATGTTGACAACTTGCTTGGAAACACCTTTGAAGATGTAACAATCCCACAAAATTCTGTAACATATCCTTTCGAAACATCAACAAGAACGGTGCGTTTTAATACAAATCCAAATAATGCTTACATTGTGGATAACTCTCTGTTTGGATTGTGGTTGACAAACATATCTAGTGCTGACGAAAGTTGGTACGCATTTGTTGCTCCCGAAAACACCAAGCTAACAGTAGCATTAGAGCAACCAATGTACGGAGTTTACGCAGTAGTTTTATACAGACTCGATGGCAATATGCTTAATGCGGTTGCAATTTCCGCATATTATACTACAGATGTCTTGCAACAGGTTAGTTATCTTGTGCCTACAACAAATATGTATTTTCTGCAACTTGTTCCATTAGCACCTGTAAACGGATTGTACAATTTTATAATCCATACATCTACAGATTTTGACAACTCCGAATTTGACGACAACGCATTAGATGCACGAGAACACACTTTGCCATTTACCGCCAACCAAACGCTCGACAGTCCTTTGGATGTTGATTGGTTTGCATTTACAACAGGCGATTCCGATTTATTAAACGTTACTTTGTCAAACGTGCCGAACGGTGCAACTTATGCTGTTTATTTGTACGATTACAACTTAAATTTGTTAGCAGCATTTGCAAGTGCAAACGAGGAAACGAGAATTTGGCAGTTGCCGCAAAATACTACTTTTTATATTGAAGTACGTAGCCTTAACGGTGGATATAGTGCAACTAGTAGTTATTCGTTGTCGGTAGTTGAGGAGAATTTGGCTTTGCCCGAACCCGAAGTCAAAAATGGTAAACTTTATATTGATGGTGTAGCACTTAATTTTAATGGATTGTATATACATCGTACCGCTCGCACATTTCCAACTTCAAATAATAGTTATACCTCAAGACAAGAAAGCATTTTTTCTACAGGAAACACAGTTGTAGTAGCTAAAGTGCCGAATGCAATAGGTCCTTACACAGGAGCTGTACTGTCAGACCCTGTTTGGACGGATATAAGTTCTGATAGAGCTATAATTGTTCTCGTTTCGGGAATAGGTGCATTATATCAATATTTTCAATATTTCAATACACATCTCGATATTTGGTACGCCGAAGATTTTGAATCTCCTGGCGTTACAATAGGGGGACCTCCGTATACACCTATGGTTGTAGATATTGCAACTGGTCAAGTAATCGATTTTCCAGAGATAAACGTGCTTTATAGGCGATATGGTCATACTCCTTATATGAATGGTGCCCCAATATTACGATAACGAAAGGAGTGAAAAATATGCAAATTACAACTATAAACAACGGTGCTTTGACTATAAACAAGCCATCATCAAACCCTTTTAACCTTGCTAAAACCCTAAAATCGCAAACTTTTACGTTATCAGAAAACGCAACTTTAGATATTAGTAATGAGGCTCGCCAAATGTTCCAAGCTATACAGAAAGAAAATCCTAACCAGTTAAAACAAAAAGAATTTACCGAAGTTATTCCACCTGAAAACGATTACTTTACTCGCTCAAAAAATACTATGCTTTCGCATTTGTCAAACGCTAGAATGGACGAATTGTCCAAGGCAGACTGGGCTAGTTTTTGGTTAGGTGAGCAAGATCAACAAAAATTTGGTATTTCTGCAGAAGCCGCTCATTTTCTTAATCGTACACAAACAACCAAGGTTACTGATATAGATAAACAAATACAACATTTTTCAATCGACAATATCCCAATGGCTGAATTGGGTGCCCAACTTATGACTGTACTCAACTATAATAATTCCGATGTACAAAATATGACCGATTTAGCCAATAAATACGCCGAAATGCGCCAATCGCTAGAAGAACAGTTTACTGGAGAAGAGTTAGAAACTCAAATATCTAACCTTGACCGTGCTTTTGATTTGACTGCGAATCTTTATGCTGGAGATAGAGAAATGCAAACTTTCATGAGGATGCACTTCGAAATGTCTCAAATGTTCTACCACAACCAAGCAGTTGCAGATGGCAGAGTTGGCAATTTTAACATGGGTAAAATAGAGATTAGCGAAGAAAAAATTAACGATATGTTACAGCTAATCGATAAAATTTCCAATGGTATACGAGAATCTCTAAACCATTTTACCAACATTGTAAAAGATTTTGTAATGCAAAACGGTTTAGTTTCCTCCGAAGAGCAACAATTAAGTTTGTTAAATCACTTGCAAAATGCCGAACCTAGCGAAAATGGGTTTACTTTCGACTTTATGAACAGCATAGACGATGCTATAGGCACACGAAATATTGAAAACTTGCCAACCGACACAATGTTCGACCGCATAAATCAACTTTTCTAAAATTTACAAATTTTGAAAAAACAAAAAAGACCTTTATTTGGTCTTTTTTGTTTGTCAGATTTAGTATAATCCCAACCCTAAACATAAATCTTCCGCCCTTTTGCATCATCAATCCCCGTTTTACGATAAAAATAACTATTAACAACATCGCGCCATTCTTTGGCATTTTCTAATTGCATTGCAAAACGCTCTTTTACTGATTCGTGGGCAACTTGCGGCATAAATTCTTTCAAAGAATCCCATGTTTTTATAAATTCTTCAACGCCCTCAACGCCCTCAAAATGGGTATCGTAAATATGTTGAATTAACGTTTTGCCACTTTTTAGCATAAAATTGTACGGTAAACGGTGGAAATACAGCAACATATCTTGTGGACAAGTTTCCAAATTTTCGTACATATCCCGAACATACGGTTGATATTGCGTTGTGTAGCCAGTTCCTGCGGCGGTGCGATTTACGCCGATTTCTTTTGTATCTGCACGGTGATATGTTCCCCATTTCATGTACTCGTAGCCGTCAACGCTTGGACCATAATGATGATGTATATTGACCATCCAGCCGATTCCCAAAGGAGCGTTATATTGTTCGTAAACCGCCCGCGATTTTAACATCATTTCGGTTAGCGGCTGCAACAATTTAGGATTATTGCCAAAAGTGCAAGCAATCCATTCTTGTGTAAGCTGCTTTGGCGTTTGCTTGGGATTCCACGCAAGGCGCGCGAAAGCGTACAAATTGGCTTGTGCCAATAAATGCCCTGTCCAGTTTTCGTCGTCGCCGACATTTGCCACTGCCGAAAGTGCAATTATTTTGTTGTCCGCACCGATAATATCTCGTGTAGTTTGCTTTTCGTTTATGGGATGCTCCAAAACTTCGTCCCATTGCACCGCAAGCGTGTACAAATCTTTTTGCTGACCAGTGTATTCTTGCGTAATTTGCAATTCCATGTTTTGGGGCGTGTGTTGCATTGCTCCCAAAAGTGGTGAATTTGGCTCGCGAACCTGAAAATCGGAAGGTCCATGTTTAATTTGCAAAATAACGTTATCTTCAAATTTGCCGTCCAGCGGATAAAAATAATCGTATGCGGCTTTTGGACGATCGGTTTTTGTGTCGCGCCAATCCTGCATACAGTTGTAAATGAAACAACGCCAGTAAATTATGCCGCCAAAAAGCTGCAAGGCTTTTGCAATCGGACGAGCCCCTTCGGCTTGCGTGCGACCCATTGCGGCGGGCCCGCTACGAAACTCGGAATCCGCTTTCATTAAAAAGCCCACTAAATCGGGAATATATTTGTAAACCAATTTTGTTGCGTTTTGCCACCATTCCGCCACTTTTTCGTCCAACGGATCGGCTGTTTGGATTCCGCCCAGTAAAACAGGGCTTTCAAAATGCACCGCAATAATTAAACGAATGCCAAACGGACGAAAAATATCGGCAACTTTAGCTAAATCTGGCAATTTTTCCTCGGTAATGAGTTTTGCACTTTCAAAATATACATTGACATTGTTAAGGCAAATTTGATTTATGCCAACGCTTGCCAACAGCCGAGCGTAATCTTGCAGACGGTCGGCATCGTAATGCAGCTGATTATTGCGGAAAAATATGGATTTTCCTGCATAGCCACGTTCAACCGAACCGTCGATATTATCCCAGTGATTGAGAATGCGGTTGGCAACGGTTGGCTGGTCGTTTAACGAAATATTTGTAACGTCAATATTTTGGCGTAACAAGGTTAAAAATTTGTAAACTCCGTACAGCAAGCCAATTTTATCGCCGCCCGTTATTTCGACGTTGTCCGTTTTTCCAACAATAGAAAAACCTTCGGTTGGCAGGTTTTCCGAGATTTTCAAATTAACCGCAATATTTCCGTTATCGGTTGCCAAATTGCCTAATCCGTGTTTACATTCTGCTATTGCAAAATCTGCATTAGAATTTTCGCCTGTAACTTTGAACGTTTGCGTCTTGTTTTCGATGTTGCCAAGCCAGGCTTTATAGGTAAAACTGCATCTTGTTTCTTTATTCATGGAAAATTTCCCCCTAAATTTATTGTCATAAAAATATTATAACATAAAAATTTGCATTGCACAATAAAATTTAATTGGCAACTTCGGTTAAAATTCCGTCCGACATTTTGTAAACTGTATCGGAAATATCGGCTATTTCCTGGTTGTGAGTTACAACAATAACGCAATATTTTTCTTCGTGTGCAAGTTTTTGCAAAATAGAAATTACTGCTCTGCCGTTTTCCAAATCGAGGTTGCCAGTTGGTTCATCTGCCAAAATTATTTTTGCTCCTGTGGAAAGCGCGCGGGCTATTGCAACACGTTGCTGTTCGCCGCCCGAAAGGTTCGCAGGATAACGCTTGTGTTTGTTTTCGTCAATTCCAACGCTGTTTAGCAATATTTTTGCTCGCTCGGTGGCATTTTTGCGGTTTGTTCCCATAAATTCTAGCGGATACGAAACATTTTCTACAGTTGTAAGCAATGGAAACAACTGAAACGCTTGAAATATAACCGAAATTCGCTTACTTCTGTACTCGTTTAGGTTTAACAATTTAACATTTTCGCCGCCAATGTAAACTTCGCCGCTGGTCGGCAAATCTAATCCTGCCATAATGGATAACAGCGTAGTTTTTCCGCTGCCAGAAGGTCCAACAACCGAGTACATATATCCTGGTTCAAAAAAGGCGTTTACACTTTTCAAAACTTCACGGTCGCCATTTTTGTATTTGTAAATTACATCTTTTATCAATAAATTATCCATAAATTCCTCCGTGGCTTAATTCAAAACCGTGGGCGCTGCCCACACCCGCAAGGACGCGCGCGCCCTTGACCCGCATTTTTTCTTAATTTGGATTGTTATATTTTTATTCTCGTGCAACATATCGATTGGTTTAGTATAACGGGCGGATAATATCCGCCCCTACGGTGTGTGAAATATCGCATTTTTTATTCTCGTACTTGCAACATATCGATTGGCGATTTTTTTGTAACTAAAATTGCACCGAAAATTGAGCCGATTATTGCACCGACAAAATAATTTAACGAAAGCGGCAAAATTAGCGAAAAATTCCAACCGAGAATTAGCGTTAATAGTAATCCTAAAATTATTCCGCCCAAAAATACAGCTAGTTGTTTTATGCAAAGCATTAACGCTATTTTTGGCTTGCTAGAACCCAAAACGCTCATTATTGCGACCATTTTCGCATTTTGCAACATCAGCAAAATGGACAAAAATATTGCAACCGCAACCGCAATAGCCACAACAATCGGATAAAGCAAATTTAGCAAAATAAGCACTTGTTCTAATGCACCGCTCAAATTGCGGAGTTCTTCATCCCACATAAAAAAATCTAAAATCCAAAAAGTGCCGTCGCCGCGGCGAATTATCTCATCAACCGTTTGGCGAACTTGGGCTAAACTTTCGGTATTGCTGTATTCTGGCGTAACTTCGAACGATAACGTTGTGTAACCTAGCCAACTGCCAATGTTTTCTTCCAAAAATTGCAACGGAACAATCATCGCTTGCTGTGATGCAGAGCCAGAAATGTGATCGTTATGTACTCCGATTATTATCGCTGGTTTGTCGTACCAAACGCGTGGCAAAACTAGCCTGTAGCTAATAGATGCAACATCTCCCAGTTGCAAATTGCGAGCGTTTAACGTACTTTGCGAAACGATTATTGGCAAAAAATCGGCTTGCGGATTGGCAAAATCGGAATAACCAAAGCCGTCCGCAAAAGTTATGGCTAAATCTCCGACAACGCCGTCAACAAAAATGCTTTCACTTCGCTGTACAAATTGCTCCAAATTGTGAACGCCAATCATGGGATTTATTATTTGATTTATTGAAAAATCCCAAATTCCCCACGATTCGTCAAATCCAACATTTTGCCGCCAATTTACAGGCAAAACTCCCGTTGGAGAATTAACCAAAAATGAAATAAAATGCGCGCCAACATAATAAACTTCGTGAAAATAATCCGATTCGCGGATTCGGTTAATTGTATTTGTGGCGATAAAGTCGTCCATTCGTCTGTCAAATGGCATGGGCAAAGATGATCCTGCACTTAAGGCACGTGCATCCGAACCTGCAAATACTTCAATTTCAACGGGCGTTGTATCGTGAATTGTCGCTATTTCTAGTTCCGTTAAAAAAATGGATTGCTGCAACCAGCCAAGCAACAGCATAAAAGCCAACGCAACAATTAGGCACAAAACCGATTGCAACGGCGCTCTCACAATATTTTTGTAAATATACTGCATTTTATTTGAGATTTCCCATTTTTTTGTGGTTGCGAAAACCTCTTGCAGATTGGGCATTTCAAATTTTTTGCTGATTGGAACAGTTTCGACCAATCGCATTTTTGGGACTGTTCCCTGCAACATTGCTAAAGTTGAGCGTTTTAACATATAAATTGCGCCAAATGCAATCATAATGAATATTATTGCAAAAAATATTCCCGACATTCCCAAAATAAGATAAATTGGCAATCCTGCGGTTATATCCATCGGCGGAACTATTTGCAAAAAGTGGCGTTCTACTCCTGCTCCTGGGATATTTTGCGGCGCAACTTGCGATAAAATTTCGTCCAAATTTACGTAAAAAATTTCGGATTGCGTAAATTGCCAAGCGGCAAAACTGCCAACCAAAATTGCAGGAGCAATAATTATAATTACACAAGCAAAAAGCTGCATAAAAATTTTAGCAGAAGAAACGCCCAAAGCCCGCAATATAGCAAAATCTTTTCGGCGCTGTTGCAACAAAATTGCAGACGATATAACAAAAACAAGCACCAAAGCAATAATCATGGCAATCGCATTAAATCCTGCCATTGTCAAAATAGAATCCGCGGCAATCCAAAAGCCAACGCTACCTGTCCAAAGCAAAGTTAAATTTACGCCCATTTCTTCCAAAAGATGATTATATTCATTATAAAAAGTTTGCTCGTGGCGCGAACTGGTCAACATAAAACTGAATCTATCGGCGGGTAAAGTGTTTTCGATTCCCGTGATAGCAAAATCGGCAGGCAACAGCGAATCGGGAATATAAATATATCGAGGTGCTTGCGTACGAAAACCTGGCAAACCGTTTTCGACAATTCCGATAATTTCCAATTCCAACCTAATATCTGAATCTTGGGAATTTTCGGCATTTTCGGCATTTTCCAAATTTTCGCTACGTATAACAAAATCGTTAAAAATTCCCCAGCCAGTCGCACGAGAATTTACTCCGCTGACAAATTGATTCGGCGAAACATTAACAACAAAAGTATCTCCTAGCGAAAGCTGGCGGATTCGGGCAAAATCGGCATTTACAACCGCTACAGGATTTTGATTTATGTAATCGTCAAAATTTATTAGTCTTCCAGGATTATTAAAATCGTTTATCATGCGCAAATGGCTATTTACAAGCATTTGCGGCATAAGATACATATTGCGAGTAGTTTGCAAAAATACCGCTCGTTGATTTCGGTTAATTTTTTCCAAATTATCAAATAAGGGTTGAAAATCGTCTAATTCCACGTAATCCAAAGTAGATTGCACCAATTCGCCCGTTTCGGTGGAAACCCATTCGACGGGCAAAACCCAAAAAATTTCGTCAAAATCATTCAAATTTTCGTTTAGCGGAAGCAGAGTTAAATCTTGTACAGTTGGACCGCCCCAACTTGCAAGCCCGACGCTGTTAGCATTGGGAAACCACGTAGCAGCGGCAGGTCCAACAGGTTCGCGAAAATACGCGCGCACAAGATAATTATTTTCGGGTTGCAAAAAATCGGTTGGATTTATGCGAACCATTTCGCCGTTTAGCATTACGTTGTGATGCACGGCAACCGAAACGGAATTTCCCTGCTGAATATGCTCGGGCATTCCTGCACCAAGCCACGAAACCCAAAATTGCATCCAAGAATTATCTTCGTCCATTTCTTCGATATTCCACAAATATCCGACAAACAAGGTTTCAGTGATTCTAGGTTGATTGTCATAATTGATTATTCCGTTCCAAAAAAAGCCGTTGTCCATTCCAGACATATCTGCACTAAAAAAATCTTCCAAGATACCTTCGGCAAATCGGCGGCGGTCGTCAAAGCCGACAAATTGGCTATTTGCGACAATATCTGCCCATGGGCTAACGTCGGCAAGTTGCGAATCCGCCTGCAAAAGCCCAATAGATGTGTACGTTTCGGCAATTTGCGAAATATGCGAATTTAAGTTTATAAACTCGGAAACCCGCAAAACAACCGCAAAAACCACAATCGCAATAAGCAACATAATTAAAAAAGTACGTCCAGGTTGCCGCAACATTGATTTTAGATAAATATTCTTTCGCATAAAATTTTCTCCTTGCTTAAAAAATGGTAAAATTTGGTATTTTATTATTTTATAATAGTTGAGTTGGGTTTGTCAAGGGATTTTTATTTTTGGGATTTTGTTGGGGGTTTTTTTGCTGATATTTGATATTCAAATTTTAGATGTTTTGTAGGGGCGGATATTATTCGCTCGTATTCCGTGAACGGTGCAATTTCTCATGCTGTTGACAGGCTTGTAGTTATTTATTACAATTAAAACATCTCAATTATAAAAAAACATAAAAATATTTACAAAAAAAATTTCCCAAACCACTTGACAAATAAAAATCCCTTGTTTATAATATACAATATTAACAGATATTTTTTAGCAAACCATGTGAATTTTCACAACAGCTATCCATTTTACCCTAAAAAATTTTTCATGCTTGTTAAATTTATCCAATTTATCACTTCACGTATAATGTAAACACGTGATTATTTACTGCTAGAACGGATTTATCGCTTTTTTGCCCTACTTTCCACCGCTTTCCCGATTTCGCAACTGTCATATTCCACAAAAGCCCACAATCCCGTTCGTGCAAATTGCCATGGAGGTGCAATGTGAAAAATCTAAAGAAAATTTTTATCCTTGCCGCAATCGCTACTTTGGCGTTGGTTATTACCGCTTGCGGACAAGATGACGCTCCTGCGGCTGGTGCTGGCACTGGCGCTGCTGGTGGTGCAACTGGCGGAACTGCCGCTACTACCGATACTGGAGCTGCTGGCGGCGGTGCTGTTCTTTCTCCTGACAACCCTCGCACTATCAACGCTTGGATTGTTACTCAAGAAATGGCTCCTGCTCCCGATAACAGAATCTCCGCTTTATTAGCGGACAGATTGGGCGTTACTATCAACTATATGTTGGTTACTCCCGAACAGCAAGATCAACAAGTCGGCGTTATGCTAGCTGGCGGCGACATCCCAGAATTAGTCGGCTCGACCGATGCACAGGCTCGTCTTGTGCAAGGCGGTGCTTTGCTCCGTCTCGATCCTTTCCTTGATAGCGGCGACTTCCCACTTCTCTACCAACATATCGCTCCTTACAGAACTCGCCTTTCCTGGAACGGCGGCGGCGTTGAAGACGGTTTCTATCAATTTCCTAACTACAACCGTTTTTACGGCGATCCTCCTATAATGGGCCCAACTTGGTGGGGAACAGCTTTTTGGATGCAAAAGGCTGTTGCTGAATGGCACGGCTTTCCTAACATGGATAACTTGGATTTATACCGCTACTTCGACATGATTGAAGAATATATGCTTGCAAATCCAACAATCGACGGAATGCCTACTATCGGCTTTACTTTCCCAGTTTCTGGACGTATTTGGGGATTGCTTAATCCTCCGTTATTCCTTGCAGGACACCCCAACAACGGCGGTGTTATGGTATTTGACGGACAAGCCCAAATTTACGCAAACAGTGAATGGGCAGAGCGTTACTTCCGCATTCTTAACGATGTAAACGCTCGCGGATTGCTTGATCCCGAAACTTTTACTCAAACACTTGACCAATATTTTGCTAAATTAGCATCTGGTCGTGTTTTGGGAATGCACGATCAACGTTGGGGATTTGGCGTTGCTTACGACGCTTTGGTTGCCAACGAGCAATTTGAACGCACTTGGTTTGCTACTGTGCCTACATTTGACGGCATCGAGCCTTGGTACGCTGACCGTGATGTTATGAACATTAACCAAGGTTTCGGAATCGGCGTTAATGCTGAAGATCCCGAAATGTTAATGACTTTCCTTGAAACTTTGATTAGCCCAGAATGGCAAATTATCCTTAGCTGGGGCGAAGAAGGAATCGACTACTTTGTTGACGCAAATGGCAGATTCTACCGCAACGACGAGCAACGTGCAAACGCTAACGATCTTAACTGGCGTACAAGCAACCGTTTAATGGCTTTGTTTGACCAACTTCCTAAAATTCAAGGTACATTGCCAGATGGAAACGCTTTCTCGCCTGGCGACCAACCTGAAGAGTTCCAAGTTGGACTTAGCGATTACAACCGTTTCTTCCTAGAGCAAATGGGCAAAAACACTTGGCGCGAATTCCTTAACGATCCGCCAGATAACCCACCTTACTTCCCAGCATGGCAAATTTCTCCTCCAGACGGATCTGCAGCACAAGTTGCAGCCTCCCAAATGGACGATGCCGCTATGCAATTTTTACCACCTGCTATAATGGGTCCTGTAGACCAATTTGATGCAAACTGGGCAGCCTATATTGCTCAATTTGACCTAATCGATGTTGCCGCTTTTGAGGCTGTTATCACCGAAGGTATACAAGAGCGTATTGCTTTGTTTGGTAACTAATCGGTAAATTTCAGTTTTATGAATTTTATAACCTAGCTGGGTTGGGATTTTTATGGTTGATTTTGAGGTTTTTATGGTTTGAAATGTGAAATCGACCTAAAAAATCCCAACCTTTTATACCTATTGAAAGGGGGTAATCAAATGAATACAAACTTAACAAAAAGTAAATTTATTGCGATTTTATTATCATTTACAATGATTTTTAACTTAGCAATGATGTCTACTGTTTCGGCGGAATACGATAACGTGATTTTTCCCGAAGACTATTTCCAAAATGAGGATTTTTTGGCAGATGTCCAAAATTACCTTGTTGAAGCGTTTGGAGTGGAATTTATGCAAAACCAAAACGAATCGCTAAAAATTCATGACGAAATAATGGCAACTTTCCCGCAAAATAGAGCAGGAGAAACAGTACACCCCGATTTTTTTGGTGGAGTATATATCAATGATGCTGGTATATTAGTTACTTTGCTCGTAGAAACCGATACTTTTACCGATTCTTTTAACGCTCGCACATTTTCTGAATTAGGCTCGCTTTTTAGATTTGTGGAATTTTCTTACAACGAACTTGTCGCTGATATGGAGTACATTCAACGAATTGCTGCTGCAGATGTTCAGAGGGTTTTTAGTATAGCAAATGTATTTTCTTTGGACATTATTCAAAATAGAGTAGTTATTTATCTACACGAATATACTCCAGAGCAAATTGAGTTGTTTAGGTCTACTGTTTTAGACTCGCCTACGCTACATTTTGTTGAATCAACCTTTACGGTTGAACCAATACCTGACTTTATACCTGAAGATTTCATATTTTACGACGAAGAAGATTACGAGTTAATTCCTCAAGAATCAGAATTTTACAACGAAGACGAAAACATCATTTCTCCACTTAATGTACAGCTAAATTCTGGAAATTCTATCTCTACATCAAGTGGCACCAGATCACTAGGGTTTAGAGCTAGAAGAGGTAGTGTAAATGGTTTTGTTACAGCAGCACATTCAGGAGGAAGTTTTTTCACCTCAAACACTAGGGTATATGCTGGTAATACTACTACTCAGCTTGTGGGTTTGATACAAAGTGCCACTGACATATCTCATATACGAGATGCTGCGTTTGTAACGCTTTCAGGTGCTTCGGTTACTAATTGGTTACCTTCTGGCTCACTAGGAACATTCGTTGCTACACCAGTGGTAGGGAATGCAGTTGTTAGTTTATCACGGTCTGGGATTAACGTGGGAAGAATAAATTCTTTGGGTAGCAATATAAATATACATGGTGTTACCATTCTTGCAGTACCTGTTACCTTTTCTAGGACTGTTCAACAAGGCGATAGCGGAGGACTTGTTTACACTGAATCCGCTGGAAGTACGCATCCTGTTTCTGGAATGATAGTTGCTCGGAATGAAGCTAATCCTAATATCGGTTGGTACGTAAGAGCAGATTTAATATTGAACACATTGGGATTAACGTTACATTAAAAATAACCTAGTTTGGCTTAAATACTCGAAAAACGGGTAGCCTAGCCTTTATACCTATTGAAAGGTGGTATTTTTATGAGTGCAGTAACAACAAAAAGCAACAAACAAGAAAAAAAAGGCGGCAAACTTAAGGCAATACTTGCACAATGGCAACTGCTAATGATGAGCGTGCCAATGTTTTTGTATATTATCGTATTTGCCTATGTGCCTTTATTAGGCTGGGTTATGGCGTTTCAAAACTTTCGCCCACGGGTTGGTGCAAACATTTTTCAGCAGGTTGCAACTAGCGAGTGGGTTGGCTTTGGACACTTTATCACGCTGTTAGACACAAGCGCCCTTATCGGACAACGCTTTATGCGAGCCGTTGTCAACACTTTAGGGCAAAGTATTCTTTCGCTTGCGTTAGGATTTTTCTTTACAATTTTGCTTTCGTTAATGCTTAACGAAGTGCGGCAAATTGGCGTAAAACGCATTATCCAAAACTTTTTGTATTTGCCCCACTTTTTAAGTTGGGTTATCGTTGCAGGTTTGGTTTCGACCGCACTTGCTTTGCCCGATTCTGGCGGGTTTATCAATAACGCATTACTCGCTGTCGGCATTATCCACGAGCCTATCCACTTTTTGGCTAATCCCAATTATTTTTGGGGAATTGTAGCTGGCAGTATGTTGTGGAAAAATCTCGGTTGGAACACGATTATCTACATGGCGGCAATGACGGCAATCGATCCCGCGCTGTACGAGGCGGCATCTATTGACGGCGCTAACCGCTATCACAAGGCTTGGCACGTTACGTTGCCTAGCATTCGCTCGACAATCGTAATTTTGCTTATTATGAACGTCGGCTGGCTGCTCACTAGCGGCTTTGAAATTCAATGGTTCTTGGGACACGGCGTAAATATCACACGTTCCGAAAATATCGACATTTTCGTTTTGCGTT
Source organism: Bacillota bacterium (assembly GCA_009778185.1). Taxonomy (GTDB): domain Bacteria; phylum Bacillota; class Clostridia; order Lachnospirales; family WQUN01; genus WRKG01. Next base: position 10,744 of record WRKG01000296.1, on the reverse strand, counting down.
ATGGTCTTGAAATGAACAACTTTGGTTTGGCAACTGCAGCGGGCATTTTGCGTACTGGCGTGGCGATTCTTATGTTGACCGCCGCTAACTTTATTGCAAAATTGCTTGGTCAAGAAACACTATTTTAAGGAGGAAGAATTATGGCGAGTTTAAGTACCACTAAAAATGCAAAAGTAGGCAAAAAAGTAGTTTCACTAGAGCCAATCATCTTCCACTCGATAAATTATTTTTTCTTGGCTATTTTGTGCATTATAATGATGTTCCCAATGTTAAACACGGTTGCAATCGCCTTTAACGAAGGGCTTGACACAATTCGTGGCGGAATCCATATTTGGCCACGACAATTTACTTTGCAAAATTTCCAAACTGTTTTGGGAATGCACACAATTTTTGCGGCGTTTTGGATGTCTGTTTACCGCACTGTTGTGCAGGTTGTTACGAACATTCTCGTAACGTCAATGTTGGCGTTTGCATTAAGCCGACCAGAATTTATTTTGAGAAAGCCTATCTCGATAGTTTTCGTTATTACAATGTATCTCAACGTTGGACTTATCCCGTATTTCTTGTTAATTCAAAATTTGGGAATGATAAACACGTTTGCGGTTTATTGGGTGCCAACCATGATTTCGGCGTTTAACCTAATTATTATCCGCACATACATGAAGAGCGTTTCGGAATCGCTGGTAGAATCGGCGCGGCTGGACGGTGCAAGTGATTTCCGCATTTATGCACAAATTATCATGCCGTTGTGTAAGCCAACTTTGGCGACAATCGCCCTTTTCGTAGCCGTTGGCGCTTGGAACACTTGGTTTGATACGTTTATTTTCAATATTGGTGCGCAACATTTATCCGTTTTGCAATTTGAGCTGCAACGGTTGCTTGCCTCGGCAATGCAAGCGGGACAAGCCGCTCCTGGAGCAATGGCAGCGCAAGCCGCAGTTGGCATAACAATGGTAACTCCGCAAGCTATTCGTGCGGCTATTACGGTTGTGGCATCTGTGCCGATTTTGATTGTTTATCCGTTCTTGCAAAATTATTTTGTGCATGGTATTCAGTTGGGCGGCGTTAAAGAGTAGTTTTGAGATTTCAATAGATTTGTACGGGCAGATATTTTTCGCCCGTAAACCATAAAATTGTATTGGGCGGAGTTTCCGAAAATCCGCCCATATGATTTTTTGGGGGATTTGTAATTTGAAATTGGGATTTTTGGTTGATTTTGACAAATTTTGGATAGATGTTGAACAGATTTTGGATAAATGTTGAACAAATATTAAATCAATGTCGTGAAAATACGGGCGGATAATATCCGCCCCTACAACCCGCAACCGTAGGGGCGGATATTATCCGCCCGTTTTCCTAACATCGCCTGTTTTCCCAACATCGCCCGTTTTCCCAAAATCGCCCGTTTTCCTAATATTCGCCCGTTGTTCCCAAAATCCACCCGTTTTCAAAAAATTTATTAACATTACAGGAAAAAACCATGCCAAAAAAATTTGCAAAACCACTGTCAATCGTATTTTCGCTATTAGTATTATTTTTATCAACAACTTGCACAACCACCGAAAATCCTCCAATTACCCAAAACAGCGAACTTCACAAAATAACGCTATCAAGCGAAAACCGCTATTTGCTAAGCCCGTCAACCGTAGTTTTCATGGGAATAGACGGCAATATATTTATGTCGTCCCACGAGCGAACTTCGCAATTTGGCGAGTTGAATATTCACAGGTTCGAAGAAATTTTCGGCGGTTTTGGAATGCCCGAATTGTACACAATCGAAAACGCAACTGTGCAATTTCCCACTGTTTCAATATCGGACGATTATTTTTATATTCCGTTGGTATTTTCGGAAAATTTTGGTGAACCTGGCGAAAAAGGCGAACTTGTCGAAACACAAAAAATTGTCAAGCTAAATTCTGCTGTTCCGCCGATGATTCTCGGTGAAAATACGCAACGTCAAGCAACAATTATCCGAGAAATGCCGCAAGTTTCCTATATAAATTTTTTTGTGGACGGCGACAACATGATAATTTTTGAACCAATTTTTGAGGACGAAAGCGAAATTTTTATCTACCAAATTATCAACCGCAACTTGCAGGAAAATTCCGAAAATGTTATAATAGCAAGGGAATTTTCCACCGTTACCAACTTTGGCGAAATTATCGCAAATATTTTTGTCCAAAATGCGAGCATATTTTTGTACCGCGTGGAAATCTCGCAAAACGGCACAAGAAATTTCTACATAGAAGAATACGATTTTGCGGGAAATTTTGTCAATCGCCTAAACTTGGACATCGAAAACGCTTTGTATATGCCAGAAGTCAGTGCGGAGGATTCCGTTATGCAACTTTTCATAACCGACAATCTTGTAATTTTGCAAACGCTGCACAACAGAATTTTAATGTACGCCATTGTGGGCAATTCGCTAATCGAGGTTGACATTCCTGCTTCGTTGCAACGGCTTGGTGCGGCGAATATTATTGGAAATTCCTTTGATTTTGACGGAAACGGTTTAATTTTATTTTGGAATTTCAACGATCAAACCCTGTATTTACTGGATTTACAGCAATGGAAATTTTCCACCGCAAATGTTTTCATCGAAGACAACGATATTTCCCAATTTTTGCAACAAAACGTCAACCGCATTCACAGAGATGTTTACGGAAATCTGCTGTTTGAGGTTGCCATTAACTATCAAGCCTATCTCGATTTTATAGAAGAGCAACTGCAAGCCGAACGCACCGCAGGAGAGTTTACTCCGAGAGGAGCGGCATTATTTGTGGTTGGCGACAACGTTTTTTACAGCGTTGACATCGCCGAAATTGAGCAAATTATCGGTAGGCAAAATTAAAATTTATAACCAACCGATAGCCTATCAACGGCAAACGGTTTTACGATTGGAGATTCACATAATATGAAAGATTTACAGCATCGCAAAGGCACAGCGACAATATCGCTTGGCGCAAATTTCGCCAACAAGCCTGTAGAAATCAAGCAAACACGGCACAAATTTTTATTCGGCACATCCGAGTTTACCGTGCCGCATTATTTAAGCGGAAATATGCCGCCACAGCAAGCCGAAATCGCAAAACGCCGCTTTGACCATCTTGTGGAAATTTTCAACGCCGTAACATTGCCCTTTTATTGGGGACGTTACGAGCAAGAAGAAGGCAAGCCGCATTTTGAGGACACTCTAAAGGGTGCAAAATGGCTAAAAGAGCGGGGCATAACGCTAAAAGGGCATCCGCTGTGCTGGCACACGGTTTGCGCCGATTGGCTAATGCAATATCCCAACGAGAAAATCCTGGAAATTCAGCTAAATCGCCTAAAACGAGAAATTTCGGCGTTCGCAGGAATAATCGACATTTGGGATGTTATCAACGAAACCGTAATAATGCCCATTTTTGACCGTTACGACAACGCAATCACGAGAATATGCCAGCAATACGGGCGAATCGATCTCGTTCGCAAGCTGTTCAAAGTCGCTTGGGAAACAAATCCCAACGCAACATTTTTGATAAACGATTTTGACACATCCGAGGCGTACGATATTCTCATCGAAGGCTTGCTAGAATCTGGCGTGCCAATCAAAACAATCGGCATTCAATCGCATATGCACCAAGGCGTTTGGGAAATGGAGAAATTGGAAGAAGTTTTGCACCGTTTTTCACGGTTCAATTTGCCGATTCACTTCACCGAGATAACCTTGATTTCGGGGGATTTAATGCCAGCTCACATTGGCGACTTAAACGATTTTGCCCCTAAAGAATGGCCGTCCACCGAAGAGGGCTTGACAAGACAAGCCGAGCAAGCCGCCGCATTTTACACAAAATTATACGAGCATCCGCTATTGGAATCGATTACATGGTGGAATTTCAATGACGGCTTATGGCTGAACGCGCCAGCAGGTTTGGTTGACAAAGAAAGCAACATAAAGCCAGTGTACACAGCATTGCACAAGCTAATCAAGGGCGATTGGTGGACAGCACCGCAAACAATAACCGCCGACGGCAACGGAAACGTCTCTGTTGTTGGCACAAAAGGGGATTATTTGGCGGTTTGCGAGGGCAACGAAACAGCGTTTGCTATAAATTAGCCGAATGCTATGAATATTCCAGAAGTTACAATTTTCATGGGCGGCGGCAACTGGTTTGCGGCAATGGTAGCGTTTTTGCTGATTTCGCTAGCGGTTGCAATTTTGCTAGCAATTTGGGTTTACAAAGATGCAAAAGTGAAATCACAGCAACCGCCGATTTTGTGGAGTTTTGTAGTGTTTTTGTTTAGTTGGTTGGGTTTGATTGTTTATTTGGTGGTTGGTCGCAAAAATAAAATATTGCCGCCACCAAAAACAGCCAAAAAGCCGTTGATTGCGGCGGTTGTTGTTTGGGCGATTAGCTTGGTTGTTTTTGTTGCGGAGTTTGTTGATTCTGCTAATATTTTTTTTGGTTGAGTTTGGGATTTGGGAACGTTTACCAAAATGTAAATGAATGAAAAACAGCCGCAAATGTAAAATATTTGCGGCTGTTGTTTTGTGGAAAATTTGCGTATTTGCAGAAAATGCAGTAAAATTTACAATAATCTTGTTTATGTTAGTTTGCATTTGGCGGAATCATATTACCAAAATGGCGGAATCATATTACCAAAATCAATCTCCTCGTTACGGTCAAATGATTCAAAGAAAGTTATGGGTACCACGCCCGAAAGAATATCATCTATCATTTGTTGTTGTAGTTCGGCTCTGTCGTAGTCGCCGTTTGCGAGCAGTTCTAATAAAGTTTCCTCCATGCCTTCTACAATCCAAGCTATTTCGTCTTCCGTTGCAGGGCGTTGCGGTTCAGTTCGTGAAGCCCGTTCAACTTCAGCACGTGTACGAAGCCTAGGTGTTTCAGCATCATATATTACTATTATTTCTTCTGATTGTGCAACGGCTGTTTCTTCTATTGCTATTACTTCTTCTGATTGTGCAACGGCTGTTTCTTCTATTACTATTACTTCTTCTGATTGTGTAACGACTGTTTCTTCGGCGGCTTGCACTGCACAGGCTGATATAAATGGAATTGTTAAAGCACATAGCAATAACTTCAATTTTTTTAGTTTATATATTTTCATAGAGTCCTCCTAGTATTCACATAAAATTAAATTCTAGTTTGGGCTAGTTTTAATTAGTGATTATTAACTATCTGCGGACAGTGAAAGGTCCAACATTAATTGTGCCAACGGAAGTACCAACAGCATTTATACCAGCTGAAAATGTAGAGTGAGTCCAGGTACTCGAAGCTGTGATAGTTGTCATCTCAAAACGACCAAACGATGCTAATTGTCTGCTTGCACTAGTAGAACTCATAGGGGAGGAAGGGAATATAGCCGCTGAGGCATTTACTATAATGCTTGAAGAGCCAATATTTTCAACTAACCAAATAGCATTATTAATTGATTGACTGCCAACCATAGTTATTCTTAGAACATTAGCAAAAAACACTTGTCTAGAAAAAATATCGCCTTGTCCAAGAAAATTGCCTTCATGGTCAACATAAAAAACAGCTGTGTATAGAAGTTCGTCTCTCAAAACGGCATCTAATGCCATTTGATTTAGTGTATCTAAATTTTCGAGCGAAATATTACGCCCATTGGAAGTACGTGGTGCAAATTGTTGCAATATCTCATAAGGTTCTACAAGTACACCAACAATCTCATCTGAATCATTAACGCTGTAATCTGCTGCAAAAGTAGCAGAAACGGTGCTAAGCGAAAGTATAATCGCCATTACTAAACTTAATATCAATTTTTGCATTCAAAAGTCCTCCTTCACAAGAACTAACCAAAGGCTGTAAAATCAGCCCATAACATGAACAAAGCCAATATCGACTATGTTCTCCAATACCTTGCTAAAATAGCCAAGTGTAAAATGCGAATGTGATATAGTGTAAGAAGTAAATATGATTGCATACCCTAGCCCAAACTAGAATAAATACAGTATATACTAGAAAAAATGATTTGTCAATAGCAAGAATAAAAAAATTTATTTTTGTTTTGGTTTTTGGGCGAAAATGGAGGTAAAAAATGAGAATATTTGAAATAGGGACGGATAATGTCCATATAAGGTAAATAAAAAATAAAATTGTTATAAAATCAACAACAGCCGCAAATACAAAATATTTGCGACTGTTGTTTTGTGGAAAAACTTGCATATTCACAAAAAACACGGTAAAATTTACAATAAACTAGGATAACATAATCCAAACAAATTTACACAGAAACGGAGAATAACATGACCAAAAAAACCAAATATATCCTTACTGCAATAATTATATATATAGCTATAGCTGTTTTTGCACAACAATTAGATAACCAACCGCCCGATTTATCCCATTTGCCAAGCGGCAGATTTTCCGAATATTTACCAATAACAATGCACGATAATTTTTCCCTTACTGAGTTTTGGAATGAAGCAAATGGATTTCCGTCAAAAACAGAATTTACCGCAGCGGAATTAGAAATAATTTACAATTTGCTGAATACTCTCGAAGTATACGAGGGCGGATTGTACACTTCGCCTTGGGAAACTAGAGATACTGTATTTGGCGGTTTTTGGGTTGTGATACGCACAGAAAGCGAAATCCCAGTTACAATGATTTTCGCGCCACCAGGCAGAGAAGGCTTTGTATCAGTTGAAATCGAAGACGAGCCTACAATGTGGTTTACCATTGATGAAGAATTGTTTACAGAATTGGTTGACATGGTGCAACTTTGGGTGCATTTAACAACAGGACATCTATGGAGCGGATGGAGCGAATAATATTCGACCATAAAGCAAAAATATTCACGGCATTTTTCCCCAAAAACCCCCAAAAAAATTTTTTTTATGCCAATTCCCACAAATTTATAAAAAAAGTTTGCAATTTTTTTGTTAATATGTTACTATAAACACGTGATAGAAATTCACGCATTTAATCAATTTTTTTGAAAAGGGGGACTTTTTATGAAAAAAGTACCAATTTTATTGATGTTAGCAGTTGCAATGTTTGCACTTGCTGCCTGTAACGGCGGCGGCGGTGGAACAGCTGGCGGCGGCGGTGGCGGCGATGCTTATGTGCAACCTGTCGCTCCTGGGCAAGCCTCTGGCGATTTGACCGTTTGGAGCTTTACCACCGAGGCACAAGTTATTGCAACCGCTTTCCAAGGCGCAAACCCTAACGTAAATTTGGATTTCCAAATTACGCCCATGGAAGACGGAATGTACCTTGAATGGGTTTGGACATCTCTTGCGGTTGGCGGAAATGTGCCTGACATCGTTTTCATGGAGGCCGACTTTGTAAGAAGTTTCGTGCTAGAGCCTAATATGCTGCAACCACTCACAGCTATCATGGGCGAGGCTGCTTCTGTTGAAACGATTCCGTTCACTATCCAAGCAGGTACGGACGATGCCGGCGTTGTTCGCGCTTTATCCTATCAAGCTACTCCTGGTGCTATGTTCTACAGACGTAGTTTAGCACAACGCTATTTCGGCACGGACGATCCAGCTACTCTCGAGCCTATGTTCGCTACTTTGGACGGATTTGTCGAAAACGCTCGGCTTATGCACGCTCAATCGGGCGGCTCGACCAGAGTTGTCGCAAGCCCAACCGAAGTTTTTAGAGCGTTCTTGCCAAACAGAACAAACCCTTGGGTTGTCAACGATACGCTAACTATCGATCCACTTATGGAGGAATACATGACTTTCGCATTCAACCTCCGTCAAGAGGGCTTGGATGCCGAAATTGGACAATGGGATAGCCCATGGTTTGACGGTATGCGCGGCGATGTTGTTGATGCCGCTGGAAATCCTCTCGAAATATTCTCGTTCTTCTTGCCAACTTGGGGCTTGCCTTTCGTTTTAATGACAAACGCTCCCGATACCGCTGGCGACTGGGGAATCATTCCTGGACCGTTGCCTTTCCAATGGGGCGGAACTTGGCTTGGCGTTACCGAACTTGCTAATAACCCCGAAAACGCTATCGAATTTGTCCGCTTTGCTACTTTGGACGAAGATCACTTGCGTAACTGGGCAACTGGCGTGTATACAAACGCTTTCTTGTCAAACATTAACCCCAACATTCCAGACGGCTTAAGCCAGGATGCTGGCGATTTGGTTTCTAGCGCGTTGTTAATTCGCGAACTGGGACCAACTATTGCTCAATCTCCTGCGGCGGCGTTTATCGGCGGACAAAATCCTTATGAGATTTTCGGCGATGCCGCTTTGGATGTTAGTTTTGGCTTGCAACAAGGAACTGACCAAACTATTGGCGATGCGTTCATCGATGCCGTGGATATGTACATAAGCGGCATTATGACACGAGATGAGGCGATTGCCTCGTTCCGTGGCGATGTTGGTATGGCTATTCCACAAATTTCTGTAAACTAAATTAAACAAACTGACGAAATTCCCTGGGTGTAATTACCTCTGCGAAACCTACACGCCCAGGGAATTTATTATACAGACCTCCCAAAAATTTTTAACGGGTCAAGGGGCGAAGCTCCTTGCGGGGGGTGTGGGGGGCAGCGCTCCCCACGGTTTTGAATTTTGTAAAAGGTGGTGTTTTTTTTGAATAAGAGAAAATCGGCTATTTCAAAGGATTATTATGGCTATATTTTTATGGCACCGTTTATAATAATCTTTTTAGCGTTTATAATGATACCGATATTTAATACATTTTATTTGAGTTTGACAGACGCACGAATTAGACCAGGCACATGGGGCGGCGATTTTGTTGGTATTGCCAACTTTATCGAACTGCTTGGCGAACCGATGTTCCAGTTGGCGGTTCGCAATACTTGGATGCTTTGGCTGTTTAACTTTGTTCCGCAAATGATTTTGGCTTTGGTGCTTGCCGCAATGTTCACAAGCACAACGTTCAAATTAAAGGGAACTGGCTTTTTTAAGGCGGCTTATTATTTGCCCAATTTGCTAATGCCTGTTACGATTGCCGCGCTGTTCCAATCTTTTTTGGGACTTCTTGGGCCTGTAAACCAGGTTATGGTTGGCACTTTGGGAATTTGGGACACCGCGCGTAACTTCCTGCAAAATGCAACAGATGTGCGGATTACCGTTATTTTTCTGCAAACGTGGATGTGGTTTGGTCAAACAGCAATCGTGCTTGTGGCTGGAATGACCGCAATTTCGCCCTCGCTATACGAATCCGCCATGATTGACGGAGCATCCCAAGCAAAAATGTTCTTCAAAATTACTATCCCGTTGCTTAAACCGATTTTGCTGTTTGTGCTTGTAACAAGCCTTGTTGGCGGACTTCATATGTTTGATATTCCGCACCTTTTGGCTGGCTCGTTCGGCAACCCAGGAAACTCCGTTTTAACGGTAAATATGTTGATGAACAATCGCCGTGGCGCGCCATCGCTGTTGTTGGGCAATTCCGCCGCAATTTCCGTTTTGCTGTTCTTTATGTCTAGCTTTGTTGCGTTGGTTGTGTTCCGCTTATTCCGCGATCCCGCCGAAAAACGGGAATCCTAATTGAGGAGGTTAAATTATGAAAACTGCAAATGTGAATTATGCACAAAAAACTAATTCATATGTTATGAAACAGCGAGTTACAAAGGGTTTGTGCTATGCGCTGTTGATTTTTCTGCTGTTGGTTTGTATAGTGCCTGTTTATATGCTGTTGATAAATTCGACGCGCAGCACGGTGCAGATAAATGCGGGCCCGTCGCTGTTGCCAGGCACGGAGTTTTTCACAAACTGGAGCACGCTAACAACGCTCGGCGTTGATGTTTGGCTTGGCATACGCAACTCGGCAATCGTGGCGTTTTCTAGCACATTTTTGACGATATATTTTTCAATGTTGACGGCTTGGGCGGTTGTTGTGTACCAGTTCCGCTTTAAGCGGGCAATGTTCGCCTTTATCATTGCGATGACGATGATTCCTGGGCAACTTTACCTAATCGGCTATTTTCAATATATGAACACGTTGGGATTGTTGGGAACGTTCGCGCCGTTGATAATTCCCGCAATAGCGGCACCTGGCGCGGTATTTTTCTTCAAGCAATATTTGGACAGCAGCGTTTCGCTAGAGTTAATCGAAGCGGCACGCATTGACGGCGCATCCGAGTTTAGAATATTCAACTCAATCGGACTGCCGTTAGCCGCTCCTGGAGCGTTCACCATGGGAATTTTCTCGTTCGTAGGCTCGTGGAACGCATTCATGGGACCGCTGTTCCTGTTGGGCGCAAATACCGAATTGCACACGCTGCCAATTTTAATGAGCCGTATGCAAGGCGACGTTTTCCGCCGAGATTTGGGCGCAATTTATTTTGGAATGGCGTTTACGTTGATTCCGATAATCATTGTTTATTTGGCGTTTTCTAAGTATATTGTTACTGGGATTTCGTTGGGTGCTGTTAAAGAGTAATTGTAATTTGGGATTTTTTGCAAATTGGAAAATTCTATAAATTTTAATTTGGGATTTTTGCAGTTTTGGGAATGTTCAATAATTGTGAATGTTGAAAAATTGCGAACGTTGAAGAAATTGCAAACGTTGAAGAAACGGGCGAACGGGGACGTTCGCCCCTACAATCCCATAATTTTAATGTTTTAATATTTACGGAGGATATTATATGAAAAAATACGAAGACAAAACTTTATCGGCGCAAGAACGCGCCGAGGCACTAGTTGCCGAAATGACATTAGAAGAGCGAGCATCACAGCTAAACTACAAATCCCCAGCGGTGGAGCGGTTGGGCATTCCTGCTTACA
>WRKG01000295.1 GCA_009778185.1 Bacillota bacterium | reverse complement strand
GAAGCTGTCTCAACAATTATATCGTCATAGTAACCTATAATTTCTTCAATATTTTGTGTAGGAGTATTTTTATTGTTAAAAGCAAATATCAATGACAAGTTCAAAGTCAAGTGTTCGAGCCGTCGGTTACAATGAAACAATAAATTTTCATTAGTCAAAAGATTCCATTTTGTAAACAAATTTTTGTATTTGACGTATAGTTCATTAGAACTATCATGTTGATACGAATGATATTTTCCAGTTCCAATATTGGTATCTATATCGTATATATATATATATATATATATAGTGATTGTACAAAGGTTTGTTATAATATGATGCCGAGTTAATGTCTTCTAACACTTGTAAATTTACAAATAAATCCGCAGCAATAATGTCTTCTCTATATGTATATTTTTTTATTATATTTGCCTTGTAAACTTGCATAACCGAATCCATACAACCTATTTTCAAAAAATTTATACATTCTAGTTGCACACTTTTTTTATCAGTCAATTTTAGAGGATTTTTTAGAGTATGCGATGACAAGAGTTTTTTATTTTCTTGGTTGTTGTCGCATTCATAACAATTCATAGACATAAATATTATATCGTAATCGCACTCCGCTGCTTGTTCAGCTATTGTTGCAAAAGCTGTAGGTTCGTAAGTATCGTCAGCCGCTCCGAATGTAATGTATTTTCCATTTGCCTTTTTTAGCCCAAAATTAAAACCCGAATACGCACCGCCATTTTGTTTGTGAAAAGCCTTTATGCGATTATCCGATTTTGCATAATCGTCAATAATTTGTGGACAAGAATCAGTTGCACCATCGTCAACTAACAATACTTCCCAATCGTCAAATTTTTGCACTAAAATACTATCCACCATTTTTTTGAGTGTACGTTCGTTGTTATATATTGGAATTACTATTGATAATAATGGTTGCATTTTTATTCATTCCTTTCAGTATTTATAATATTTTGCAGTTCTTCCAATCTTGGATAATTGGGAAAAAGTTGCAAGCCAGTTTCAACTGCATTTTGGGCATCTTCGGTTAAGCCTAAATGATAGCCGCAAAGGGCGAGAATAACGTATTGCTCTGGCGTTGAGATTTTGCTGTTAAATAATTGGATTGTTGTATCGAGGGCTTGTTCAAGGTTGCCAGTAAATAGTTGTTTTCTTGCGGTGAGTTCGGTTTCTAGGTAATTGAGTAATTCAAAATCAGCTATTTGAGTATTGTTTTCGGATAAAGTTTTGTAGGTTTCGAAACCGATTCTGTAAGGATTGCGATAATCTAGTAAACCATTAGTTATTTCTAATTTGATTTCGTCAACTGATATTGTTGTGTTGTTTATTGCGGTAATTATTCTCACAATAGGATTTCCAAAATTATTTTTAATTTGATTTTCTTTTATAATAACGCCTATCGTGCTAAAAATACGATTGTCAATCTCAGGCATGTAGTCTCCAAAAACGGCTGCTTCAAAAATTGTATCATCCATCATATTTAGAAGTTCGTTTGCGTTTTCGCTAGGTGTATTTTTGTTGTTTGGTGCAAAAATCAAATTTATTTCTTCAATAAAGCGTTGTAGCCTAATTTCTTTAAGTAAAGTTAAAGTGTCGTTATCTAAATTTTTCCATTTTATATGTAATTGCTTGTACTGTATATATATTTCGTTATGTACATCGTGCAAATAGGGGTAATATTTATTTTGACTTATATTTGTGTGTTCTTGTTGAGGTTGATAATATAAATACCAATTATACAAACTTTTATGTGAAACGGAAACTGAATGAATTTTATCTGCCGTTTCTACAATCATAAACATATCTGCATTATGTATGTCTTCCCTATATTGGTAGTCTTTTAATATATCTAATTTGTACAAATATTGAACAAAATTTGATTTTGTAAATGATAGCCAATGTTTTTGTACTAAAACTTTTGATATGATTTTAAGTGGAGATTCCATTAAAGGAATTATACGAATGTTATTTAATGTATTATAATCATTATCGCAAGCAATTATATTTGTATCTATAAAAATAATATCATAATCATATTCTTGTGTTTGTTCGTATATTGTTTCGAATGCTATTGGTTCGAAAGTATCGTCAGCACCAACAAACATAATATATTTGCCACAAGCACATTTTAATCCGAGATTGTAACCAGAATATGTTCCGCCATTTTGTTTGTGAAAAGCCTTTATGCGATTATCCGATTTCGCATAATCGTCAATAATTTGTGGACAAGAATCGGTTGAACCGTCATTGACTAATAATAGTTCCCAGTTGTCAAATTTTTGTATTAAAATACTATCCACCATTTTTTTGAGCGTACGTTCGTTGTTATATATTGGGATTACTATCGATAATAATGGTTGCATTTTTATTCATTCCTTTCGGTATTTATGATATTTTGCAGTTCTTCCAATCTTGGATAATTTGGAAAAAGTTGCAAGCCTGTTTCAACTGCGTTTTTGGCATCTTCGGTTAAGCCTAAATGATAGCCACAACGGGCGAGAATAACGTATTGTTCGGGTGTTGAGATTTTGCTGTTGAATAATTGGATTGTTGTATCGAGGGCTTGTTCAAAGTTGCCAGTAAATAGCCATTTTCTGGCGATTTGTTCAGTTTGTAAATAATCAAGTAATTCGGCGTTTGCTATTTTTATAAATTGTGTGGATAAAGTTTTGTAGACTTCGAAGCCGATTCGGTATGGATTACTATAATCTAATAAACTGTGTGTTATTTCCGATTTCATTCTATCAAATGAAATTGTTGTGTTGTTTAGGGCTGTAAACATCCTATAAATTGGATTATCAAAATCACTAGATATTTTATTTTGTAGAGTTATATTACCAATTATGTTAAAAAATTGGTTGTCAATTTTATCCAAATAATTCAAATTGTTTGCCGTTTCAAAAATTATATCATCGTAATAACCTGTAACAATATCAATATTCTCTTTTGGAGTGTGTGAATTATTCGGTGCAAATATTTGACTTAGTATTGCTATCAAGTAGTGATGTACTTGAATTTCCGAAAGCATCATAAAATAAGTATGGTCATTATTAAGATTCCATTTTGTTAACAGTTCCTTGTATTTTATATAATATTCATTAAACATTGCGTGTGCATGAACATGATATTTGTTTATACTTATATTAAGACTGTTGTTGTTGACATAAATAAAATTGTTGTATATTGGTTTTGGATTGCATGATACAGAGCAAATTTCGTCAGCTAAATCTATATTCAAAAAGTGATCTTCGCCATATCTAATTGCTCTATATTTATATTTTTTTATTATGCTTGCTTTATATACATTCGTGTTGTTGGCAATAATTTTATTATACAAAAATATTATCCAAAAAGATTGAACATCCTTTTTATTTGTTATTTTCATACCATTTTCCCACTTTTGCGGTAAAGATTGTCTTTCTGAAATTTTTATAATATTTTGTTCATCATCACATTCAATAATATTAAGTAAAATAAATATCATATCATAATTATATTCGGCGGCTTGATTGGCTATTATTTGCAAAGCATCTTGCTCATAAGTATCGTCAGCTCCCATGAAAGTAATATATTTGCCTATTGCTTTTTCAATTCCCAAGTTAAACCCCGAATAGGGACCTTCATTTTTTTTATGAAAGGCCTTTATGCGAGTGTCCGATTTTGCATAATCGTCAATAATTTGTGGACAAGAATCCGTTGAGCCATCGTTCACTAAAATAATTTCCCAATCGTCAAACTTTTGGGTTAATATGCTAGCTATCGCTTTTCTTATGGTAATTTCGGCATTATATACACTTATTACTATTGATAACAATGGTTGCATTTTTACTCATTCCTTTCGTTTATAATATTTTGCAGTTCTTCCAATCTTGGATAATTTGGAAAAAGTTGCAAGCCTGTTTCAACTGCATTTTTGGCATCTTCGGTTAAGCCTAAATGATAGCCACAAAGGGCGAGAATAATGTATTGCTCTGGTGTGGAAATTTTGCTGTTGAATAATTGGATTGTTGCATCAAGGGATGCTTCAAAGTTTGATGTAAATAATAATTCTCGTGCCATGCGCTCCATTTCTATATAATTTATTAGTTCAATATTTAAATGTTCTTTGTCAAATGTAGTTTTGTAGGTTTCAAAACCTATTCGGTAAGGATTCCTATAATCTAAAAGACCATTAGTGATTTCATAATTTTTTTGTTCAAATGTTATTTTGTTATTATTTAGTGCTTTAATTATTCGTACAATAGGATTATCAAAATCATAAGGAAGATCGTTACATCCTGCAATAGTGTTTATAGTATTAAAAATTGCGATACATACATTTTGTAAATTTCCAGTAAATATGGCACATTCCAATAATATGTCATCATAATAGCTTGTAACAATATCAATATTTTGAGTAGCTGTGCCGTTTGAGTTATTAAATATATAAAGCAGTGTACGCTCCCTTAAAAGAATTATTGGTACAATAGCAATTTCAGGTAATTTATCTAGAAGATTCCAAGTACTTAATAAATTTCTTTGCTTTAAGTACATTTCATTTAACTGTTTGTGCTCGTTTTGACGGTATTTTCCAATGGATAAATTATAGTTAGAGTCATCGTATATAGTATAGTTGTATACAAATGTAGGGTCGTAAGAAACACTGTTTATACTATCCGCTATGTTTAAATTCATATCTATGTCTGCAACGCATTCATATGCAAGATTATAAGGAAATTTTTTTGTTATAGAAGATTTGTAACAATTAAAATACATAGTAAGTAGTCCGTCGTGTATGAATGTGGAAAATTTTACCTCAAAATCTTTTTTGTTTAGTAATTTTATAGGCTCTGTTAAATTTGATCCATACATATTAAACGTTTTATATATTTTGTGTTCTGAATCAACTTTAACCCCTAAAACATTCATTAAAATAATGTCATAGTCATATTCATTGGTTTGAGCAACTATTACCTCAAAGGCGTTTGCGGTAAAAAAATCATCAGCAGAACCAAAAATTGTGTATTTTCCTGTAACCTGTTGTAACCCAAGGTTGCAAGCTGTAAAAGTTCCGCCATTTTCCTTATGAAAAGCCTTTATGCGATTATCTGATTTTGTATAATCGTCAACAATTTGTGGACAGGAATCAGTTGAGCCATCGTCAACTAGTAATAGTTCCCAATCGTCAAATTTTTGTACTAAAATACTATCCACCATTTTTTTGAGCGTACGTTCGTTGTTATATATTGGAATTACTATTGATAATAATGGTTGCATTTTTACTCATTCCTTTCGGTATTTATAATATTTTGCAGTTCTTCCAATCTTGGATAATTTGGAAAAAGTTGCAAGCCTGTTTCAACTGCATTTTGGGCATATTCGGTTAAGCCTAAATGATAGCCACAAAGGGCGAGAATAATGTATTGTTCTGGCGTGGAGATTTTGCTGTTAAATAATTGGATTACTGTATCGAGGGCTTGTTCAAAGTTGCCAGTAAATAGCAATTTTCGGGCGATTTGTTCGGTTTGTAAATAATCAAGTAATTCGGCGTTTGCTATTTGGATAAATTGTACGGATAAAGTTTTGTAGACTTCGAAACCGATTCTGTAAGGATTTCGATAATCTAATAAGCTATTGATAATTTCCTGTTTAATTTCGTCAACTGAAATTGTTGTATTGTTAATAGCTGTAAACAGTCTAAAAACTGGATTATCAAAATCGGCAGATATTTCATTATTCAATATTATATTGCCTATTGTATTAAAAATTTGATTGTCAACTTTATCTAAATTATCAGAAATAGCGGCCGTTTCAAATATAATATCGTTATAGTAATTTACCACAATGTCAATATTTTCTTCTGGAGTATTTTTGTTGTTTGGAGAAAATATTTGTTTTAATACCTCTGGCAAATTAACGGTTGTCATGTTTTCGGAAAGTATGTACAACCTTCTTTCGTCTAAGCAATTCCACTTTGCAAATAATTGCTTAGATTTTGTATAATATTCACTAAACATAGCAAAGGCATTGCTGTGATATTTACGGCTTATATTATAGGTATCGTTGCTAATGTATAAAAAATGGTTGTGTATTGGCTTCGGATGGCATGATGCGGAATGAACATCATCGGCTAAATCCAAATTCAAAAAGCGATCTTCGCCGTATAAAAGTTTTCTAAATTTATATTTTTTTATTAGAGTTGACTTGTACACATTTTTTACATTAGAAATTAAATTAGCATAAAATAAAATTATCCATAACTTTTCCACTTCATTTTTACTTGTTATTGGCAAGTTTTTTTCTAAACTGGAAGGCAAAACATCTTTATGCTCTAACTTTATAATATTTTGGTTTTCATCACATTCAAATATATTAACGCACATAAATATTATATCGTAATAATGTTCTGCAGCTTGTTCAGCCACTATTTTTAAGGCATCTAACTCCAATGTATCATCCGAATCAAGAAAAGTTATGTATTTACCTGTTGCCTTTTCAATAGCAACATTAAAGCAAGAGTAAGCACCTTCGTTTTCCTTATGAAAAACCCTTATGCGGTTATCCGATTTTACATAATCGTCGATAATTTGCGGACAAGAATCAGTTGAACCGTCATTAACTAAAAGAAGTTCCCAATCGTCAAAATTTTGGGATAAAATACTTTGTACAGCTTTTTTTAGAGTCATTTCGGTGTTGTACACAGCCATAATTACGGAAATTAAAGGTTGCATTTTTAATCGTTCCTTTCGTTTATAATGTTTTGCAATTCTTCCAATCTTGGATAATTGGGAAAATTTTTCAAACCAGTTTCAACTGCATTTTTGGCATATTCGGTTAAGCCTAAATGATAGCCACAAAGGGTGAGAATAACATATTGCTCGGGTGTGGAAATTTTGCTGTTGAATAATTGGATTACTGTATCGAGGGCTTTTTCAAGGTTGCCAGTAAAAAGTAATTTTCTTGCCGTTTGTTCGGTTTGTAAATAAGCGAGTAATTCGGGGTTTGATAATTGCGGATATTTATCGGATAAATTTTTATAGGTTTCAAAGCCGATTCTGTAGGGATTGCGATAATCTAACAAACCATTAGCAATTTCTAGTTTAACTTCGTCAATCAACATTGTTGTGCTATTTATTGCAGTAATCATTCGTACAACTGGGTTGTCAAAATTAGCAGGAACTTTCCCAGTTTGAATTATAGTGAGTATAGTTTTGAAAATTTCGTTATCTACTTCTAACAAACTATCAGATATAGCGGCGGTTTCGAATATTATATCGTTGTAATAATTGGTTACAATATCGATGTTTGTTGTTGTTGCATTTTTGTTGTTAAAAGCAAATATTTTTGTTAGTGCATAAGCTAATCCTTGTATAGTTAAGTTGGCAAAATTAATTAATACTTTGTCTAATAAACCCCATTTTGCAAAAAGGTTTGTATAGTCTAAATATTGGTCTATAAGCATATCCATTTCGTAATCGTAATATTTATTCATACTTATATTAACATTTGAGTCAACTATATTTATATATTTGTAATGTTTATATTGTTCTATTGGATTATAAGAAACAGAATGAATCTCATCTGCTATAGCATTATTCATAAATCTATCAGAAATATAATAATCTTCTCTAAAACGGTATTTTTTTATTATACTAGATTTGTATACATTTATTGGAGACATCAATAACTCTGCTACCAAAAAATCAAACCATCGCATTTCTACTGTCTTTTTATCAGTGATTTTGAACGAATTTGTAATTTTATTTTCATAAGGATACGTGAATATAATATTTTGATCATTATCACAATCATTTGAAGAACAAGCTATAAAAACCATATCGTAATCATAGTCATCTAATTGAACTTTTATTATTTCAAATGCTATTGGTTCATAAGTGTCGTCTGCACAACAAAAAGTAATATATTTTCCTATAGCTTGCTCTAGCCCACAGTTACAAGCCGAGTACATTCCACCATTTTTCTTATGAAAAGCCTTTATGCGAATATCCGATTTTGCATAATCCTCAACAATTTGTACACAAGAATCAGTTGAACCATCGTCAACTAATAATAATTCCCAGTTATCAAATTTTTGCACCAAAATACTATCGACCGCCTTTTTTAGAGTACGTTCGTTGTTATATATGGGCATTATTATTGACAATAAAGGTTGCATTTTATTCATTCCTTTCGGTATTTATAACATTTTGCAATTCTTCCAATCTTGGATAATTGGGGAAAAGTTTAATTCCTGTTTCAACTGCATTTTTGGCATCTTCGGTTAAGTCTAAATGATAGCCGCAAAGGGCAAGTATAACATATTGCTCTGGCGTGGAAATTTTGCTGTTAAATAATTGGATTACTGTATCGAGGGATTGCTCAAAATTGCCAGTAAATAGCAATTTTCGTGCGGTACGTTCTGTTTCTAGGTAATTGAGTAATTCGTAATCGGATATTTGAGTATACTTTTCGGATAAAAGTTTGTAGGCTTCAAAGCCGATTCTATAAGGGTTGCGATAATCTAGTAAACCATTAGCTATTTCTAATTTAATTTCGTCAACTGATATTGTGGTGTTATTTATTGCGGTAATCATTCGTACAATGGGATTGCCAAAATTATTTTTAATTTGATTTTCTTTTATAATAATGCCTATTGTACTAAAAATACGATTGTCAATGTTATTCAGTTCGTTAGAAAAATTTGCCGCTTCGAAAGTAATGTCATTATAATAGCCTGTAATAATATCAATATTTTCGATAGGCGTATTTTTATTATTAAAAGCAAATATCATTTCAAGTTCATTATATAACTCAAATACTCTAGTTGAGCCAATTAAATACAAGCAAGATTCATCTAGCTGTTGCCATTTTGAAAACAAATTTTTACTTTCATTATATAAAACGTTGCACATATCATGCTTATACGGATAATATTTGCCAGAACTTATATTTTTATTTTCTTCGGATACATTTATGTACATATAACGATGGTACAATATTTTAGGATTATAAGATACAGATTGTATTTCATCGGCTATAGCTAGATTCATAAATGTGTCTGCTGCGTATACATCCTCTCGAAAGCAATATTTTTTTATTATATCCATTTTATAGGCATTTACGGGTGAATGAGTTGCTCTTATTAAGCTAAAATAATACCATGATTCTTCTACATTTTTTTTGCCAATAGATTTTAGTGCATTGTTGCTTGGCAAAAGTTTAGGTTCGATAGTATTTTTTTCGCTATTAACATGATATATTGCGTGTTGCATAAAAATAATATCGTAGTCGTATTCGTAAGCCTGATTAGCCACTGTTTCAAATGCTGTTATATCAAAAATGTCATCGGCACTTGCAAAAATAATATATTTACCGCAAGCCCGTTTTAATCCGAGATTATAACCTGTGTACGTTCCGCCATTTTCTTTGTGAAAGGCTTTTATTCGTCCATCTAGTTTTACATAATCGTCAATAATTTGTGCACAAGAATCAGTTGAACCATCGTTGACCAATAATAATTCCCAATTATCAAATTGTTGTATTAAAATACTATCCACCATTTTTTTTAATGTACGTTCGTTGTTATATATTGGGATTACTATCGATAACAAAGGTTGCATTTTTATTCTCTCCTTTCGGTATTTATAATATTTTGCAATTCTTCCAATCTCGGATAATTTGGAAAATTTTGCAAGCCAGTTTCAACTGCGTTTTTAGCATCTTCGGTTAAGCCTAAATGATAGCCACAAAGTGCGAGAATGACATATTGTTCGGGTGTGGAAATTTTGCTGTTAAATAATTGGATTACTGTATCGAGGGATTGTTCCAGGTTGCCAGTAAAAAGTAATTTTCTTGCCGTTTGTTCGGTTTCTAGGTAAGCGAGTAATTCAGAATCAGCAATCTGGGTATGTTTAGTGGATAAAGTTTTGTAGGCTTCAAAGCCAATTCTGTAGGGATTACAACAATCTAGCAAACCGTTGGCTATTTCTAATTTAATTTCGTCAACTGAAATTGTTTTGTTGTTTATTGCGACAATCATTCGCACAACAGGATTGCCAAAATTATTTTTAAGTTGATTTTCCTTTATAATAACGCCTATCGTACTAAAAAGTAGATTGTCAACTTTATCTAACCAATTCAGATGATTTGCGGTTTCAAAAACTATATCATCATAGTAGCCTGTAACAATGTCAATATTTTGTTCTGGAGTGTTTGGATTATTTGGTGCATATAATCGATGTACTAACTCTGGTAAATTGTGAACTATTCGTCTTTCTGAAATCGTTGTAATATTGGTATCATTATTAAGATGCCATTTTATTAGCAATTCCTTGCATTTTATATAACATTCATTCAATATTGTGTGCGAATTAGCATGATATTTATTCATACTTATATTAAGCCTCTCGTTGTTGACATAATAAAAATAATTGTATATTGGCTTTGGATGGCATGATACAGAGCAAATATCGTCAGCCAAATCTATATTAAATAAAGTATCCTCGCCATATTTAATTGCCCTATATTTATATTTTTTTATTATACTCGCTTTGTATACATTCATATTGTTAGAAATAATGTTATCATACAAAAATATTAACCAAAAAGATTGAAAATCCTTTTTATTTGTTATTTTGATACCATTTTCCCATTTTTGTGGTAAAACCTGCCTTTCTAAAATTTTTGTAATATTTTGCTCATCATCTTCAGATTGAAGAATATTAAGCAAAATACATATTATATCATAATCATATTCGGTGGCTTGATTGGCTATTATTTGCAAAGCGTCGAGTTCGTAAGTATCATCAGCACCCATGAAAGTAATATATTTGCCTATTGCTTTTTCAATTCCCAAGTTAAACCCCGAATATGGACCTTCATTTTGTTTGTGAAAAGCCTTTATGCGCGTGTCCGATTTTGCATAATCGTCAATAATTTGTGGACAAGAATCCGTTGAGCCATCGTTCACTAAAATAATTTCCCAATCGTCAAATTTTTGGGTTAATATACTAGTTATTGCTTTTTTGATAGTGATTTCGGCGTTATATACACTTATTACTATTGATAACAAAGGTTGCATTTTATCCGTTCCTTTCGGTATTTATAATATTTTGCAATTCTTCCAATCTTGGATAATTTGGGAAAAGTTTAATTCCTGTTTCAACTGCATTTTTAGCATCTTCGGCTAAGCCTAAATGATAGCCACAAAGGGCAAGAATAACATATTGTTCTGGTGTGGAAATTTTGCTGTTAAATAATTGGATTACTGTATCGAGGGATTGTTCAAGGTTGCCAGTAAAAAGTAATTTTCTTGCCGTTTGTTCGGTTTCCAAATAATCGAGTAATTCACGGTTTAATATTTGCGGATATTTGGCAGATAAATTTTTGTAGGTTTCAAAGCCAATTCTGTAGGGATTTCGATAATCTAGCAAACCATTAGCTATTTCCACTTTAACTTCGTCAATCAACATTGTTGTGCTATTTATTGCGGTAATTATTCGCACAACAGGGTTGTCAAAATTAGCGGAAACGTTGCCATTTTGAAATATAATATGTATTGTTTTGAAAATTTCGTCATCTATTTCTGATAAATTATCGGCTATAGCGGCGGTTTCGAATATTATATCGTTGTAATAACTTGTTACAATATCGATGTTTGTTGTAGGATTATTTTTATTATTAAAAGCAAATATATTTTTCAAGGCGTAAACTAGTCCTTGAACAGTTAAATTAGCAAAATCAATTAAATGTTTATCTAACAAACCCCATTTATCAAACAAAGATGTAAAATCCAAATACTGTTGAACAATCATATCTATCTCATTGTCATGATATTTGTTATTACTCAAGTTGACATTTTCGTCTGATGTACTCGTTTGGTATAAATATTTGTTATACAATATTGTTTTACTACAAGAAACAGAATTTATTTCATCTGCTATTGCTATATTCAAAAATCTATCCGCAAGCACAAAGTCTTCCCTATATCGATATTTTTTTAATATATTAGATTTATATACATTGATTGGATGAAATGGCATACCTGCAATGCAAAAATTAAGCCAATTTTGTTCAACAATTTTTTTGCCTATAAATTTGAAAGAATCGGTAACACCATTTGTGTAGGTATTTTTTTCTATAATATTTTGATTATTGTCACAGTAGTGGCTAGCACAAACGCAAAATACTAAATCATAATCATATTCGACTAATTGTTTATATATTATTTCGAAAGCCGAAGGCTCATAAGTATCATCAGCACAACAAAAAGTAATATATTTTCCTATAGCTTCCTGCAACCCATAATTTAGCCCCGAATAAGTCCCACCATTCTCCTTATGAAAAGCCCTTATACGATTATCCCCTTTCGCATAATCTTCAACAATTTGCACACAAGAATCCGTTGAACCATCGTCAACTAACAATAATTCCCAATCGTCAAATTTTTGCACTAAAATACTATCAACCGCTTTTTTTAGAGTACGTTCGTTGTTATATATTGGCATAATTATTGATAATAATGGTTGCATTTGATTCATTCCTTTCGGCGTTTATAACATTTTGCAATTCTTCCAATCTTGAATAATTTGGAAAAAGTTGCAGGCCTGTTTCAACTGCATTTTTGGCATCTTCGATTAAGTCTAAATGATAGCCACAAAGGGCTAATATAACATATTGCTCTGGTGTGGAAATTTTGCTATTAAATAATCGGATTGTTGTATCGAGGGATTGTTCAAAGTTGCCAGTAAATAGTAATTTTCTTGCCGTTTGTTCGGTTTCTAAATAATCGAGTAATTCACGGTTTAATAGTTGCGGGTACTTGGCGGATAAATTTTTGTAGGTTTCAAAACCGATTCTGTATGGATTGCGATAATCTAACAAACCGTTAGCAATTTCCAATTTAACTTCATCAATCGATATTGTTGTACTGTTTATTGCAACAATCATTTGCACAACTGGATTGTCAAAATTGGTGGAAACGTTATAATGTTGAAATATAATGTGTATCGTTTTGAAAATTTCGTTATCTATATCTGATAAATTGTCACCTATGGCAGCTATTTCAAATATTATATCGTTGTAATAATTTGTTAAAATATCGATATTTGTTGTAGGTTCATTTTTGTTATTAAAAGCAAATATTTTTTTAATATGTAAAAGTACATTGTGAGCAGTTAAATTGGCAAAATTAACTAAATATTTATCTAACAAGCCCCATTTATCAAACAAAGCGGTGTAATATAAGTATTGTTCGCAAATCATATCTATTTCGTAGTCGTAGTATTTGTTGCCGCTTATATTAACATTTTCATCAATAATATGAACGTACGTATACGAATTATATATTTCCGTGGAATCGTAAGAAATCGAATGTATTTCATCTGCTATAACTATATTTAGAAATCTATCATCAGCATAAAAACGTTCTCTAAAACGGTATTTTTTTATTATACTAGCTTTGTATATATTTATTGGAGACATCAATAACTCTGCCACCCAAAAATCAAACCATTGCCTTTCTATTGATTTTTTATCAATAATTTTGAATGAATTTTTGATTTTATTGTTATATGGATGCGTTAATATAATATTTTGGTCATTATCGCAATCATGCGAAACTACAGCAATAAGAACCATATCATAATCATACTCATCTAATTGATTTTTTATTATTTCGAACGCTATTGGTTCATAAGTATCATCCGCACAACAAAAAGTAATATATTTTCCGATAGTTTCCTCCAACCCATAATTAAATCCAGAATATGTTCCACCATTCTCCTTATGAAAAGCCCTTATACGATTATCCAACTTCGCATATTCGTCAACAATTTGCACACAAGAATCCGTTGAACCATCGTCAACTAACAATAATTCCCAATCGTCAAATTTTTGCACTAAAATACTATCGACCGCCTTTTTTAACGTACGCTCGTTGTTATATATTGGCATAATTATTGATAATAATGGTTGCATTTGATTCTCCTCCTAAGATAACCTGCCGAGCAATTTTATATTGCAAAAATTGCTCGACAAACCAACGCATAAACTAAATCCTATGTAAAATTTGGCTATTCTTCTGCAAATAACGTAGTCGACAAATATCTTTCGCCAGTATCTGGAAGAATCGCTACTATTGTTTTGCCTTTATTTTCGGGACGTTTTGCCACTTGTGCGGCGGCATAAACAGCCGCTCCCGAGGATATTCCAACTAACAAGCCTTCGGTTTTGGCTAATTGTCGGCAACCTTCAAAAGCCTCTTCATTTTTTACTAGCAAAATTTCGTCCACTATATTTTTATTGTAAACATCAGGGACAAACCCCGCACCGATTCCTTGTATTTTGTGCGGTCCTGGGTTTCCGCCAGAAAGCACTGGCGAGTCGACAGGCTCTACTGCCATAATTTGCACGCTTGGCTTTTTTTGCTTTAAGATTTCGCCAACGCCTGTAACTGTACCGCCTGTACCTACTCCACTTACAAAAATATCTACTTCGCCGTCTGTGTCTTCCCATATTTCTAATGCGGTTGTGTTGCGGTGAATTTCGGGATTTGCCAAATTTGCAAATTGCTTTAATATTATAGAGTTTGGTATGCTTTGATGTATTTCTTTTGCTTTTGCCATTGCACCTTTCATGCCTTTTGCACCTTCGGTTAAAATTAACTCTGCACCGAGTGCTTTTAACATATTGCGACGCTCCAAGCTCATGGTTTCGGGCATTGTTAAAATTAGCTTGTAACCTCTTGCTGCCGCTACGAATGCTAAAGCTATTCCTGTGTTTCCGCTGGTTGCCTCGATAATTGTTGTGTCTTTTTGTAATTTTCCTGTTTTTTCGGCATCTGCTATCATTGCGTAGCCGATTCTGTCTTTTACGCTGCTCATTGGATTAAAATATTCTATTTTTACCAATAATCGTGCATTAACATTATTGTTTGCATTAAAATTTACTACTTCAAGTAGCGGAGTTTTTCCTATTAAATCTGTTAAACTTTTAGCAATTTTTGCCATTTCATACCTCGTTTCTAAAATTTCAAACAACTGCTTACAGTTTTATTATAACATATTTTTTTGATTGTGTACAATTTTTATCAAAACTTTATAAAAACTTAGTATAACCTTTATCTACAGGAATTATACTTCCTATGTTACACAAAAAAGACTTGTTAATACAAGGAGGAAACAAATGTACAACGTAAAAGAATTTATAATGGAAAAAATTTTCCTGTTGTGTGCCTGTACTTCTATTTTGGCTATTTTGCTGATTTGTTGGTTTTTATTTGCCAACGGAATCCCTGCTATATTCGAAATTGGTGCGGCAAATTTCCTGCTAGGTACAAACTGGACACCAATGCAAGGCGGCGAAATTGGCCCACAATTTGGAATTTTACCAATGATTGTTGGTAGCGTTTATTTTATGTTAGGCGCTATAATTATTGGCGTACCTATCGGAATTTTCACTGCAATATTTTTTGCACATATGTGCCCCAAAAAGATGTATACTTTCTTAAAACCAGTTGTCAATTTGCTTGCGGGAATCCCATCGGTAGTTTACGGATTTTTTGGAATGGTTATGATTGTTCCTATTGTGCGTACTTTGGCTATGCGGTTTACAACGCATTTGCCTGGCGGTGCTACAGGAATGTCCATTTTAGCCGCCGCAATTATTTTGGGAATTATGATTTTGCCAACCGTTATTGCTATCTCGGAAGCGGCTATGCGGGCTGTTCCCAAAAATTATTATGAGGGCGCTTTAGCTTTGGGAGCAAGCCATACGCGAAGTGTATTTTTTGTAATGGTTCCTGCCGCAAAATCGGGAATCCTCGCATCGGTTGTGCTTGGCGTTGGTCGTGCAATCGGCGAAACAATGGCTGTTGTTATGGTTGCGGGAAATCACGCTAGAATGCCCATTCATTTGTTGCGCGGCGCGCGTTCGCTTACTGCCAACATCGTCATCGAAATGGGATACGCCGCCGGATTGCACCGAAATGCTCTTATTGCAACTGCTGTTGTGCTGTTTGTGTTTATTCTCATTATTAACATAACTTTTACCCTGCTTACTAGAAAGAGTGTATAATTATGCGTACAAAAATCATTGATACAGCCCTGTTTGTGCTTACTTGGCTGTTTGCAGGCGTTACTTTGCTCGCACTGCTTTCGATTATCTTTTATATTTTAATCAACGGCATTCCGCATCTTAATCCATCGCTTTTCGAAACACAGTTTACAACCGAGAATGTTTCTATGTTTCCGTCAATAGTTTCGACAATAATTGTGGTTGCTTTAACGCTTGCGTTTGCCGTGCCGCTTGGCATTTTCACAGGAATCTACCTTGTCGAATATGTAAAGCGGGGAAATCGCCTTGTAATTTTCATTCGCTCTACAACGGAACTTTTGGCAGGAATCCCGTCGATAGTTTACGGTTTGTTTGGAATGCTGTTTTTTGTGGTTTTTTTGGGAATGGGATTTTCTTTGCTGGCTGGCAGTTTAACGCTTTCTATTATGATTTTGCCAATGGTAATACGTACCACCGAAGAAGCCTTAAAAGCCGTGCCTGACGGCTTTCGCGAAGGCGCGTTCGCTTTAGGTGCAGGAAAATTGCGTGCCGTTTTCAAAATTGTTTTGCCGTCTGCAATTCCTGGCATTTTCGCAGGAGTAATTTTGGCAATCGGTCGTATTATTGGCGAATCGGCGGCTCTTATTTTTACGGCTGGCACAGTCGCGCAAATTCCAGAGGGCTTAAGCAGCTCGGTGCGAACCTTAACCGTGCATATGTGGGTATTAACTAGCGAAGCGTTGCATCTTAATGAAGCGTACGCAACTGGCGTGGTTTTGCTGTTGGTTGTGTTGTTAATAAATACTTTTTCGGCATTTCTTGCAAAAAAACTTACGAAAGGATAAAATAAATTATGAACATTTTTGATATTAAAAACGTGAACCTCTATTATGTAGATTTTCACGCTTTGCACGATATAAATTTAACCGTTGGACAAAACGAAATTTTGGCGTTAATTGGACCTTCTGGCTGCGGAAAATCTACCTTGCTAAAATCGCTAAATCGCATGAACGATTTAATTGACGGTTGCCGCATAACGGGCGAAATTTTGCTAGATGGCGTTGACATTTACAAAAATATCGATGTAAACAGTCTTCGCAAACGAGTTGGAATGGTCTTTCAAAAGCCGAATCCGTTTCCTATGAGCGTTTACGATAATATTGCGTTTGGTCCAATAACGCACGGAATCCGCAAAAAACACGAATTAGACGAAATCGTCGAAAAAGCACTAAAGGATTCCGCAATTTGGGACGAAGTAAAAGATAGATTAAAAAAATCGGCACTCGGTTTATCTGGCGGACAACAACAACGGCTTTGTATAGCCCGTGCGTTGGCGGTTTCTCCCGAAATTTTGCTGATGGACGAACCAACTTCTGCATTAGATCCCATATCTACAGGAAAAATTGAAGATTTAGCTGTGCAGTTAAGCGAAAAGTACAGCATAGTAATGGTAACGCACAATATGCAACAAGCGGCTCGTATAAGCCACCGTACAGCGTTTTTCTTGCTAGGAAAAGTAGTAGAATGCAACAAAACCGAAGAAATTTTCGGTAATCCAAAAGAACAAGCCACCGAAGATTACATTACAGGGCGGTTTGGTTAAGAGGTGATAAAATGAGAAAGGGTTTTGAGGAAAAATTGCACGATCTAAACCAATATTTAATCGAAATGGGAACTTTGGTTGAAAAAGCAATAGACCTCACTCACAAAGGCATGATAACGCAAAACATTGAATTTGCCGAAGATGCCATAAAATGCGATCAAGAAATTGACGACCTGGAAAAAGAAATTGAAGATTTATGCTTAAAATTACTGCTGTTGCACACTCCCGTTGCTCGCGACTTGCGAATGATTTCTGCCGCAATGAAAATGATTACCGATATGGAACGTATCGGCGATCAATGTGCCGATATATCCGAAATAATAATTATAATGGCTGGTCAGGTTTACATAAAAGACCTAGAGGATATTCCCAAAATGGCAGAAGCGGCATCCAAAATGGTAACAAACGCAATAGATGCCTACATTAAAAAAGACCTAAAATTAGCAAGAAAAGTCCGCCGCGATGACGACGAAGTAGATCGCCTTTTCTTGTTAGTAAAAAAAGATTTAACCGCTCTAATCCATTTGGATCCCAATAATATAGGACAAGCGGTTGACTTGCTGATGATTGCAAAATATTTTGAACGAATAGGCGATCATGCCGAAAATATAGCCGAATGGGTAGAGTTTTCCATAACTGGCAAATACAAAAAATTATCAGCACCCAAACCAGCTAAAGCAACAACGTAAAACCGTGTTATCTTTTATGTTTGGAGGAACGAATGGCGAGTATATTTGTTATAGAAGATGAAGAGAACATCCGCGAATTGGTGTATTACGCACTAAAATCGGATGGTTACAAAGTAACTACTTTTGAGGGAGCCAAACCGTTTTGGAAACATATGCGGCTAGAAAAACCCTCGTTAATTTTGTTGGATATTATGCTGCCTGGCGAAAATGGTTTCGAAATTTTGGCAAGTTTGAAACAGTCAAAAGATACAGATAAAATTCCCGTTGTAATTTTAACCGCTGTCCGAGATAGCTTAAAAAGTGTCGAAGGGCTAAATTCTGGTGCAGACGATTATATTACCAAGCCATTTTTGGTTGACGAACTATTGGCACGGGTTCGCGCCGTTTTGCGCCGCACCGATAGCAAAAATTCCAAAGAGGACACAAGTTTAGTTTTGGGAAATATTGTATTAGATACCCAAACTAGGCTAGTTTGGACAGAAAATAACGAGGTAAATTTAACATATCTGGAATTTGAACTGCTTTATTGCTTGTTAAAACATAAACATTTGGTAATGTCTCGCGATCAGCTGCTGGACTTGGTTTGGCGACCTGGCGATGACGGCGGTCCAGCCGATCGCAATGTTGATATGCAAATTAGAGCACTCCGCAAAAAATTGGGCAGTTGCGGCGATATGATAAAAACCGTTCGTGGAGTGGGCTATAAAATAAGTTTGTAGGTGATTTTGTGAGGAAAATACTTTTTAAGGTTATATGCCTGTCAACGGTTATTGCTTTGGGAACAGCCGCTCTTGCAACAATTACTGTGCTTGTTCCAACTTCGCAAATTGGCAACTTAGCAGCCGCGTTTTCCGAAAATGCTGTTGTTGCGGTGGTTTCAGGCGTTATTTTGGTGCTTGTCGCTTGCACTGTTAGCTATCTTTTTGCACTTAACACAGCCAAACAAATTACCAATTCTATCAACAAAATAGATTTTACTTCGCCAGATAATATCGAAATTTATGACGAACTTTCGGCTTTTGTTCGCACAATTTTACGTCAGCAAAAGCAAATTGAAAGCAATATGCAAGAGATTTCCGAACAGGCAAATACAATTCGCTCGATATTTGACAATATGCAAGAAGGGCTTGTTATGTTGGATAGCTCTAGCACGGTTGTTGCAATTAACCACTTTGCAGTAAAATTATTTGCCGTGGAAAATTGCGAGGGCAACAACATAAATTTTTTAACACGAGATACAATTTTTCTCAACAAAGTAAAAGCGGCTTTGCAAGGACATAGCGGGCAAATGTTAATGGAAACCGAAAACATTTATCAAGTTTCGTTTGTTCCGTCTTCTGACAAGGGCGCAATAATTTTGATAGCGGACGTAACCGAGCGGCAGTTGGCAGAAAAAATGCGGCGCGAATTTTCGGCAAATGTATCACACGAGTTAAACACGCCGCTAACTTGCATAATGGGCTTTGCAGACATTATCAGCAAGGGAAACATAGCACCCAACGATGTACTATATTTTTCGAACAAGATAGGCAACGAATCGCGCCGCATGATTGATATGATTGAGAACATTTTGCTGCTATCCAAATTGGACGAAATGGACGGCAGAGAGGCATATTCCGAGTTTGATTTATGTCAACCTGCAACAGAGGCAATTAGCACATTGCAAGCCCTGGCAGACAAAATGCAAATAAACTTGATTTTAGTGGATTCTGTGGCAATGGTACAGGGAAATCGCCATTTAATTTATATGTTACTTGTCAACTTAATTTCTAATGCAATAAGATATAACAAAGTTGGCGGCGAGGTAAAAATAGCGGTTTCCGCCAAAAAAAGGTTTGCGTACATAAACGTAACCGACACAGGAATCGGCATTCCAAAAGAAGAAGAGCGCCGAGTTTTTGAAAGGTTTTACCGAGTAGAGCAATCGCGCAACCAAAACACAGGCGGCGCAGGCTTGGGACTTTCCATTGTTAAGCACATTGTGCGGTATCACAAAGGTACTATCGAATTGGAAAGTGCGAAAAATCAAGGTACAAGGGTTTTTGTGAGGATTCCTACTGGGCTTGGTGAGGTTTGAGGGGTTTGTAAAAGTGGTAAATTTTGGGCGACCGAATTACTGTAATATTTTTAACAGTTCGCTTGCCTGTACTTTGCCATTTTTGTCAACCAATATATCGTGCTATTTTCTAACTAAAAACCTTTCAATTAAAAAACATCACAATTTTAGAAAAAACCACCAAAACTACCTCGTTATATTAAAAATTTTTGTAAACTTTGCACAAAACCAAACTTTCAACCCAACAAAACCCCCAATCCCATAAAAACCGCACTCACCAAAATTAAACTAACAAACGCAGAATAAACCAAAAAAGTCAAACTCCACATTTTCAGCCGAGCCACCTTATCTTTCGTGCTGAAAAAAATAAAAATTGGCAAAATCCAAGCTGAAAACATTGCTCCTGTTCCATAAACCAACAAACGAAACATATATCCAAAAAATATTGTTGCTATAATTTCTGTCAACCATTCACGTATATCGAATAAATCAGCTGTAATCATAACAATAAACGCAAGCAGAGTAAACAGCAAAAAAGGTACGATAATCATAATTAAAAATGATTTTTGTGTCCATTTTTGCAACTTTAACAAATTTATCCCATTAAAAAATGGCGTTTTGGACAAAATTATTATTGCCAAAACAAGCAATGTTGGTATTACTATTATTTGTGTTCGCGATAAACCCGCTATTTCCGCTAATTGCTGCATATATTTCCCCTCATTCTGCAAGTTCAAGCCGCCTACGATACTCACTAGGACTGCACCCAAAATTCCTAGCAAAAATCCGAATAAAATAACTCAAATTATTAAACCCAGTATCCAACGCAATTTTCAACAACTTGTCGTCGCTATTCTCTAGCAAAGCCGCCGCTTTTGACAACCTTATTTTTATAACATAATCCATCGGGCTTTTGGTTGTATAATATTTGAACATTCTCGCAAAATATCCCGCGCTCATGTGTGCAATTTTGGCTAATTCGTCAACGCAAATTTTTTGGTTATAATGTACATGAATATACTCTAAAGTAGATTTTATTTGTGCAAAACTGTCAACTTTATCCCCCGAAAACTTTTGCGACGTTTTATGTGCGTTTTCTAGCCAATGTGCTAATAAATCCCAAATAACCGCTTTTATGCGAATCTCGTAAATTGGCGGCTTGTTTGTTACCAAATTGTGCAACTTGCTAAATTTTGCCAAAATATCCGCCGCATTTATTGCTATCGGTAGCGTAAATTCGCCATCTATCAACGGTCGGATATATTTCGTTTCTACTAAATCTTTGTGCAGCGGCATTATTATATCTTGGCTAAATACAACCGCCTTAAATTGCCACGGTTGGCTGTCAACTGCATTAAACAAATGCAAATTGCCCGCCGGTATAAATATTACATCGCCCGCCGAAACCACTTGCATAAAGCCGTTCAAACCATAATATGCACTTCCCGTTTCCACCAAAAAAAACTCCCATTCGTCGTGATAATGGCAATCTATGTGGCTGTTATTAAATTCGTCCGCAAAACCTGGATACGTTTCGTATGCCGCTATCGGTAAATACGGCGTTCCGTGCCTGCCCTCTTTGTATGCTGTCATTGTGAAATTCCTCTCTACCTTTAATATATAATAATCGAAATGTCAGAATAGTGCAACCAAAAGTTAGAATTATGCAAGCCGTTTTTATCCAATTTTGGTAATATTTTCACAATACATACTACTAGAAAGGAAGATTATTTTGCAAAAAAATATTATTGGTTCAACTAAAACTAGCATATCTACCAAAAAAGATAAAGGATTCCGCTATTTTTTGTTAATTTTGCCTTTTTTATTGCTTACGTTCGCATTTGCATATTTTCCTCTACATGGCTGGATTTACTCATTTTGGGATTATCGACCTGCTTTAGGCTTGGCTGGCAGCAATTTTGTTGGGCTAAACTGGTTTGTAATGCTTTTCGGAAATCCCGCACAAGTGCAAGAGCTGCGGCGCGTTATGACAAACACTTTTGCAATGAGCTTTCTCACGCTTGGAACGTCCATGTTGCCCATGTTTGTCGCAATTTTGCTAAACGAGATTCGCTTTACAAGGTTCAAAAAATATGTGCAAGTGCTTACCACTTTACCCAATTTTATTAGCTGGATTTTGGTTTATTCTATGGCGTTTATGCTGTTTTCCACAACTGGAATGGTCAACACGCTTTTGCAAGATTTAGACCTAATCACAACGCCAATCCGCTTTTTGGATACGCACCGTTTTACGTGGTTGCAAATGCTCGGTTGGGGAATCTGGAAAGGGCTTGGTTGGGGCTGTATTATCTATTTGGCGGCAATCGCTGGCATCGACCAGGAACTTTACGAAGCCGCGCGAGTGGACGGCGCAAATCGGTTTCATTTAATGCGGCACATAACTTTTCCTAGCCTTTTGCCGACGTATCTTGTGCTATTTTTGCTTGCAACGGCGGGCTTTCTCAACAACGGCTTAGAGCAATTTTTTGTGTTTCAAAACGCATTCAACCGAGCCAACATCGAGGTGCTAGATTTATACATTTATAATGTAGGAATCGCCTCTGGCAACCTTTCGCTGGGAACAGCCGTAAGTATGCTAAAAAGTATTGTTAGCGTGGTTTTGCTGTTCACGGTCAACTTTATATCCAAAAAAATACGTGGCGAATCGATAATTTAGGAGGATAAAAATGCTAAAAGATAGAATTTTCATGGGATTTGTATATGTATTTTTCGTGCTGTTTACTTTGGCTTGCGTTTATCCGTTTTGGTATTTGCTGATAAACTCGATTAGTGCGAACAATTTGAGTGCATTGCGACAAATCAACCTGTTTCCGCGCGAGATTCACTTGCAAAATTACATTGAGATTTTGCGGTTGCCAGGGCTTTCGCAAGCGGCGACAATTTCGCTTGCCAGAACAGTAATCGGCACGGCGTTTACAGTGCTTGCATCGGGCTTTTTGGGATTCATGTTCACACAGCAAAAAATGTGGGGACGCAGTTTTTGGTACAGAGCGGTTGTAATAACAATGTACTTTAACGCAGGACTTTTGCCCATTTTTATGACAATGCGAACGTTAGGCTTAACTAACAGTTTTTGGGTTTACATTTTGCCGGCGGTTGTGCAGCCGTTCAACATTATTTTGGTAAAAACGTACATCGAATCGTTGCCGCCGTCCTTGCAAGAAGCCGCCGAAATAGACGGCGCGGGCATAATCACAATCTTCTTCAGAGTAATTTTGCCGATAAGTACGCCAATTTTGGCAACGGTGGCAATTTTCGCGGCAGTTGGTCAATGGTCGGCATTTCAAGATACGCTGCTGTTTATAACCGATCAAGGTTTGTGGTCGTTGCAATTTTTGCTGTTTACGTATCTAAATCAAGCGGCATCGTTGGCAGCGTTAATTCAGCAAACTGGAGTTGGAGGAGCGGGCGCAATCGCCGCGGCAATGCAGCAAACGCCGCTTTCCGTGCAAATGACAATTTCGGTAATAGTAACGTTGCCAATTTTGATGGTTTATCCATTTTTACAGCGGTTTTTTGTAAAAGGGATAATGATAGGCTCTGTGAAGGGCTAAATTTGGGATTTTTAGGAGGATTTGTAAAAATGAAAAAGATATTATTAACAATGTTGCTAATTTTGGCAATAACGGCGTGTGCAGAAAATGCACCAACTGGCACAACGACAGGCGAAGCGAATGAATCCGCAACCGCTGGAACAGCCAGCAACGATTTGCTAACAGTGGAAGTTTTCAGTGCTAGAGCCAATTATCAGGGCATACAATCGGGATTCTTCGCGCATCTGATAAGAGAGCAATTCAACATTGAGTTGAACATAATAGCGCCGAACGTTGCTGGCGGCGGAGATATGTTGTTTCAAACAAGATCGGCTGCAGGGCATATTGGCGATTTAATAATCGTTGGAGCAGGCGGCGGAGTTATGCAAGAAATGGTAACAGGCGGGCTTTTATTGGATATTTCGCCGCACATGGGAAATTCGCAAAATTTGAACAATTTCATGCGAGCAATCGAAAGTCTAAACAGCCCGATAACGCAAGACGGAATTTTCGGCACGCCAATGGAGGTTTCCTCACAGCCAGCGACAAACACAATGGAGGGGCTTGAACCAACATTCGGGCCCTATCTTCGCTGGGATTTGTATGCAGAATTGGGTTATCCAGAAATGAATTCGCTAGACGATTTATTGGACGTTTTGGAACAAATGCAAAATATGAATCCAACGACAGACGACGGATTGCCAGTTTATGCGATTTCGCTGTTTCCTGATTGGGATAGCGAGATTATGATGGCGGCACGGCAACCAGCGGCATTTTTCGGATACGGCGACAACGTGGGATATTTGCTGTTGCAGCGGACGGCGGCAATATTCAAGGAATATTAGATGTGGATTCGTGGTACATGGAAACGCTACGATTTTACAACGAAGCATTTCGGCGCGGCTTGCTAGATCCAGAATCGGCAACGCAATCATGGAGCGACATTTTCACAAAATATCAAAACGGACAAGTTTTGTTCTCATTTTGGCCATGGTTGGGACAATCGGCGTTCAACACAACCGAGAACGTGCAAGCGGGAAGAGGCTTCATGTTTGCACCGTTCAATGAGATGCAAGTATTTTCGTACGGAGCGAATCCATACGGCAGCGATACATTTATCGGAGTTGGACCTCGAGCGGCTGATCCGCAACGTTTGGTGGATTTCATAGATTGGCTGTATTCTCCAGAGGGAGTTGACGCAAGCGGCGGAGATACTTCAACTTCGCCAGGACCAGAAGGTTTAACCTGGGAAATGATAGACGGCGAGCCAGTTTTAACGGATTTTGGCATAAGAACGCTGTTAAATGGCGAAACAGTTCCCGTGCCTGAAGAATGGGGCGGCGGCAACCTCCGTGATGGAATGAATCAGCTAAATTTTCCGACGGTAATCGGCACGGATATAAATCCACGGACAGGTTTCCCATTTTTATACGAGATGTGGCCATCGGTTCAACGTGATTTTATGACGAATCCGCTAACAGAAGATTGGCGAAATCAAATGAACGCCTTAAACACAATGGAATTTTTGCGGAACAACAACAAACTAATGGTAGCTCCTGGGAATGGATTTATCGTCCCAGAAGAACCATCGGAGTTGTCAACCTTGCGCGGCATGATTGGCGGAATAGTAACTCCGCTATCGTGGCGAATGGTTTACGCCAATGATGCAGCCGAATTTGACGCATTGCTAGACGAAATGCGAGAACGTGCCTACGGTTTAGGCTTGGAGCAGTTGCTGGAGTTTGATATGCAAAATGCTTTAGCTATGGATGCCGCGCGGCGAGCCGCCGAAAGCGGGAATTGACGGTTGTAATATCAAATATTGCCAAAAAGGGCGGAATTTCCCCGTCCTTTTTGATTTCAAAAAATTTCAAAAAATTTCCTAACAACAAATTAGACAAAAACAAATTTTAATGTTACAATAATTAAAGTACCAAAATTTAACCTAAAAAATCAATTTACAAATGGTCAATAATTTAATTTTTTGTATACAGGAGGTAAAAATGTCAATTTTAATGGCAATACTTGTATTTGGAATTGTAGTGCTTGTCCACGAATGGGGACATTTTATAGCGGCACGTAAAGTCGGAATTTGGGTAGAAGAGTTTGCAATAGGAATGGGCCCAAAATTAGTGGGCATTCAAAGTGGCGAAACGCTTTATACTATTAGATTGCTCCCGTTGGGCGGATTTTGCAAACTGTACGCCGATGATGCTGATGCTCTCACTAGCAAGGAAGAAAGCGACGAAAAGCTGCAAGCCGATCCAACTTTATCCGAAAAAGCCTATTGCAACAAAACTATCCCGCAGCGAGCAATGGTTATGGTTGCAGGTTCGTTTATGAACTTTGTTTTGGCTTTTGTCCTGTTTTCGCTTGTGGCAAGCATTGCAGGAATCAACACTACTATTGTTGGCGGTACAGTGGATGAATCCCCTGCACAGCTTGTTGGGCTTAACGCTGGTGATCGCATTACGCACCTTAACGGCAACCGAATTTTTCTTTGGGACGACATTGCTTTTGAAACCGCTACAGGCGGCGGTCGTCCAATAGAAATTGGCTATATTCGCGACGGATTTAGCCACAACGTAATAATAACTCCGCAAAATATGGACGGAAGATACGCAATCGGAATTTACTCAACGCCGCGTGCTGGCTTGCTTAGCCCTTTCAATGCTCCAACTGAAGGCTTGCAAACCGCAACAATCGGCGAAACGCTAACGGACGGCTTTATGCGTATCGGATTTGTTGTGCGAAGTATCGTATTTACGCTCGTTCGCCTTGTTACTGCTCCGTCAACCGTGGTTGACCAAATTGCGGGCCCAATCGGAATCGGCAATATGATTCATGGGCAATATCAAGCCACCGTGCAAGCCGCCACAAATGCACAAGTTAGTTTTGGAATTTTGGCATTATCCATTTTCCTTAATATGGCAAGTTTTGGCGCGTTAATCAGTGCCAATCTCGGCGTTATGAACCTGCTACCGTTGCCAGCTTTGGACGGCGGCCGTCTGCTATTTTTGACGGTCGAAGCGGTGCGCCGCAAACCAATTTCGCCCGAACGTGAGGGAATTATCCACCTTGCGGGCTTTGTAATTTTGATGATATTGG
Organism: Bacillota bacterium; assembly: GCA_009778185.1. Lineage (GTDB taxonomy): Bacteria > Bacillota > Clostridia > Lachnospirales > WQUN01 > WRKG01. The sequence continues at coordinate 13,184 of WRKG01000295.1, read as the reverse complement.
CTGTTTTTATAGCCTATCAAGATATATTAAATTTAATTTAACAGGAGGAATTTCAGATGATTGTAAATGCAACTGAAATGATGCAAAAGGCTCTAAAAGGACATTACGCTGTAGGACAATTTAACATCAATAATTTAGAGTGGACAAAGGCAATTTTAACGGCAGCTCAAGCGAAGAACAGCCCCGCAATTTTGGGCGTTTCGGAAGGTGCTGGCAAGTACATGGGCGGCTTTAAGACCGTCGTTGCAATGGTTCGCGAACTTCACGACTTTTTGGGAATTACCGTTCCAATCGCAACTCATTTAGATCACGGCTCGTATCAAGGCTGTATTGACTGCGTAGATGCAGGATTTAGCAGCATTATGTTCGATGGTAGCCACTTCGACATTGACGAAAACGTTCAAAAAACAAAAGAAATGGTTAAACTTGCTCACGATAACGGCAAATCCATCGAAGCCGAAGTTGGCTCTATTGGCGGCGAAGAAGACGGCGTTGTTGGAAACGGCGAAATAGCCGATCCCGAATGGTGCCGACAAATTGCCGAACTTGGCGTTGACTTTTTGGCAGCAGGAATCGGCAATATTCACGGCGTTTATCCCGAAAATTGGCGCGGCTTAGATTTCGGAACTTTAGAAAAAGTACAAAAGGCAACAAACGGCATTCCTCTAGTTCTGCACGGCGGAACAGGAATCCCCGAAGAAATGATAAAAACGGCAATCAATTTGGGCGTAACAAAAATCAACGTAAACACAGAATGTCAACTATCTTTTGCCGCCGCAACTCGCGCATACATCGAAGCTGGCAAAGATAAGCAAGGCAAAGGTTTCGACCCACGCAAGTTGCTCGACCCTGGTTTTAAGGCAATTATCGCCACGGTTGAAGAAAAAATGGACTTGTTCGGCTCGACAGGTAAAGCGTAATGGTGTTCGATCCTAGTTTGATATTGTTGTTGCCCGCAATTTTATTGTCGTTTTATGCGCAACACAAGGTAAATAGTACGTTTCACAAATTTGCACAAGTCGGCTCTGCAAAGGGAATGACTGGACGAGAAGTTGCCGAAAAATTGTTAGCGGCATCTGGTATTCGCGATGTTTCCGTTGAGGGAATTTCTGGACAGTTGACCGACCATTACGATCCGCGCGACAAAACCGTTAGATTGTCAGAAGCGGTTTACAACCAAACTTCCCTTGCGGCGTTAAGTGTCGCTGCACACGAAGTTGGACACGCAATTCAACACGATGAAGGTTACGCACCACTTAGTTTTCGCACGGGACTTTTCCCAGTAGCGAACATTGGCTCAAAAATGGCAATGCCGCTACTTATAGCTGGAATGATATTGTCCACTCAAATTTTTGGGATATGGATGTTATACGCTGGAATCGCCTTGTTTTCGTTTGCAACTTTGTTTCAAGTGGTAACTTTGCCCGTAGAATTTAACGCATCATCTAGGGCTCTCGCATTGCTTGAAGAACAGCGGTTTTTGAGCGATATTGAGATAGTTCCTGCAAAAAAAGTATTAAACGCCGCTGCATTAACTTACGTCGCCGCCGCTTTGGTTTCGCTGTTGCAGCTGTTGCGGTTTATCTCGATGGTAAATCGTCGTAGCTAATTTTATAAATTTGAAATGCGACTCTGCTATGCTGATTTTTCGGCATAGCAGGGTTAATTTGGAGGATATTATGGACGCTCTTTTTGAAGATTTTATAACGACAATGTCCAACAAACCACGACACGGAAGACTAGTTAGTGGCTTTGTTGGCGGAATATTTACCCAACATGATACGTTAATAAGGCAAGGCAATTTGGAAATTTTTCATGAAAATATCCGATTGTGTTATTTGGGTAATCTGATACTTGATTTTGATGGATTAAGACTTTACGATTTGGACAACGAAAATTACCATGAAGAAGAGTATGATGTTGCAGAGTATGTTATGCCCGATTTTCTTCTATTTCACGAAAATAAATTTATCGAGCAAAATTCCCAACTGTACGGTTCGCCCGATTTGATTGTAGAAGTTTGGTCAAAAGGCAACACAAAACTACATCGAAAATTCAAGCAACATTTATACTCAAAATCCCCCAAAACCGAACACTGGTATTTAACGCAAGATTCCAACCAAGTAGAACGATATTTGGGCGACAAAAAATTGGAAGATTTATCATTATTAAATCCGTTGCGAACGCAAAACGGAATAGAATTTGATTTAACGTATTTAGCCATATAGCTAAAACTGGAGGTGTTTTTTTGAAGATAGCAATGGGAAACGACCATACAGGCTATTCATTAAAATTAGAAATAGCCGACTTGGCACGTTCTTTGGGACACGAAATAATTGACGTTGGAACACATAGTTCCGTTTCGGCAGATTATCCTGTATTTGGGCGTTTGGCAGCCGAAAAGGTTTTGTCTGGCGAATGCGAAAGGGCAATTTTAATTTGCGGTACAGGTTTTGGAATATCGTTGGCAGCAAACAGAATGCCAGGAATCCGCTGCGCAAACTGCTCGGATACATATACCGCACTACTTTCGCGGCGACACAACAACGCAAATGCTCTTGCTTTGGGAGCTCGTGTTGTTGGCGTTGAGCTTGCCAAAATGATTGTTGAAGTTTGGCTAAACGCTGAATTTGAGGGCGGTCGCCACACCGACAGACTAAAAATGATTGACGAAGATATGCAGGTATAGGAAAAATCCTGTATATTATTGCTACTTTTTCCATTATAACGTTTTTTTGTGTTGCTCATTTTATGAAAAAATATTTTTTATTATTTGTTAATATAGCCGACCAATCCCTAAAAAATTTATTGTCCCCTCAAAAGGGAATCACTTTCGATTTGCGAGATTTAGCCTATTAAAGGAGGTATCTTATGCCAACACCTTTTCCTGTAACGCCGATTTTCAATATTGTTCCAATTTTGGCAATAATAATGTTTGTGATGTTTGTGATATTTGCAATAATTTTGATTATTCGCACTGCTCAAAACCTTGCAGAATGGAGCAATAACAATAATTCGCCGTTGCTAACTGTTTCTGCACATCTTGTAACAAAACGGATGGCTGTCAACCACCGACAAACCTTAAATAATGCCAATCATAATCTAAATGACGGCAACATAAACCAATTTAACAATGTAACCATATATTTTGCAACTTTTCAAGTTGAAAGCGGCGATCGCATGGAATTTAGAATATCGGACAAAGATTTTGGATTGCTAGCGGAAAACGATTTTGGTAATCTAACTTTTCAAGGTAGCCGATTCAAACATTTTGAAAGAAATTTGCAATAAATCCCAAAAAATTTTTTAACCTAATAAAAATGGTATGTTGTAGAAATACGGGCGGACCCGCCTGCCCGTTTTATCGCACAGCAATTTGTTTTGAAATTGCTTGAAATGTTTCCCTACAGCAATTTATTTTGAAATTGATTAAAATTTTTCCCTGCAGCAATTTATTTTGAAATTATTCGCATTTATATTACACTTATATTACAAATAACAAAAAAATACAATTTATCAACAAATTTTCAATTATTCAGCATTTTTATATTTGACAAGTCCGTAAAAAAAGGCTATAATTATAAAGCATTATTGACTGGAGGTGCATTATCCACCCATGGAACTAATAATTATGGGTGTTGTAGCCGTTTTTGGCATTTTTGTAGCATTTTTTGCAGGAATTTTGTATAGAAAAAAAGTTGCTGAATCTAAATTGGGATCTGCCGAAATTGAGGCGGAAAACATTCTGGAAGACGCAAAAAGGACTGCCGAAGCACGTTCTAAAGAAATGCTTTTGGAAGCTAAAGAAGAAAGCATAAAAACAAAGAATGAGGCGGAAAAAGAATCAAAAGAGCGTCGAAACGAGTTGCAGCGTTTAGAAAAACGTCTACTTCAAAAAGAAGAGACCCTAGATCGTAAGCTGGATAACCAAGAGAAAAAAGACGAACAGCTACGTAAAAAAACTGAACAACTAGATTTACAAAAAGAAGAGGTGGCACAAGCACTTGCTAAACACCAAAACGAACTTGAACGTATTTCTGGGTTGACCAAAGAACAAGCCAAAACTACCTTAATTTCGGCTATTGAAAGCGAAACACGGTTTGAGGCGGCTAAACTTATCCGAGATATTGAGCAGAAAACCAAAGCCGAGGCAGACAAAAAAGCAAAAAACATTTTGGGAATGGCAATACAGCGTTGCGCCGTTGACCACGTTGCCGAAACCACTGTATCTGTTGTGCAGTTGCCCAATGACGACATGAAAGGCCGCATTATCGGTAGAGAAGGTCGCAATATACGTGCCTTAGAAGCACTCACTGGCATCGATTTAATAATTGACGATACGCCCGAAGCCGTTATTTTATCGGGCTTCGATCCCATGCGCCGCGAAATTGCCCGCATTGCCCTCGAAAAGTTAATTGTCGATGGCAGGGTTCATCCTGCGCGGATTGAAGAAATGGTCGAAAAAGCCAAAAAAGATGTTGAAGTAATAATCCGAGAAGAGGGCGAAGCCGCCACTTTCGAAGTTGGTGTACACGGGATACATCCCGAATTGATTAGGCTTTTGGGCAAAATGAAGTTTCGCACAAGTTATGGGCAAAATATGCTAAAGCACTCGATAGAAGTCGCATATTTATGCGGTCTGTTGGCTGGCGAACTTGGCGTTGATGTTACCTTGGCAAAACGCGCTGGCTTACTGCACGACATCGGAAAATCTGTTAGCCACGATATGGACGGCTCTCATGTTTCGATTGGCGTTGGCTTGTGTCGCAAGTACAAGGAATCGGACACGATTGTCAACGCTGTTGAGGCACATCATGGCGATGTTGACCCGAAAAGTATCATAGCCGTTATAACCCAAACTGCCGATGCAATTTCTGGTGCGCGCCCTGGTGCACGCCGCGAAACTTTGGAAATTTACGTTAAACGTCTACAAAAACTAGAAACCATCGCCGAAAGTTTTGACGGCGTGGAAAAATCTTTTGCTATGCAGGCTGGAAGAGAATTGCGAATAATTGTAATACCCGAAATGATTGACGATGTTGGAATGACCTTGCTAGCCAGAGATGTCGCAAAAAGAATCGAAGACGAAGTACAATATCCTGGGCAAGTTAAGGTAAATTTAATCCGCGAAACCCGAGTAACGGATTACGCAAAATAAAAAAATGTTTCAAAATATTAAAACCGTAAATTTGAATTTTCACAAAAAACAAATCAAACAGACCGAACATTTTCGGTCTGTTTGATTTGTTTTTAACCAATTTCAAAAAAATTTTATGTAGCAATATCGGGCGGTTGGCTTTTTGTAGGGGCGGATATTATCCGCTCGTTTTTTCCAAATCCGTAATATTTCAATATTTTACAATAACCCTAAAAAACCCAAAACAGACCGAACATTTTCGGTCTGTTTGATTTTGCCACTTTTTATGATTATTTTATTAGATTTTTTTAGACATTAACTCTGGATTTGTGCTGTAGGCGATTGCTGTTTTGGAAGATATTTTGCCAGCCTTTAGCAAATTTATTAGGTACGAATCCAAAGTAATCATGCCCTCTGCGGAAGACGAATGGATTACCGAGTCAATTTGATGTATTTTTGCATCACGTATCATTGTGCGAACGGCGTTGTTGACAATCATAACTTCAAAGGCGGGCGTTAATTTGCCGTCCTCGGTGGGCAACAGTTGTTGCGATATAACCGCTTGCAAAACCATTGCTAATTGTATTCTTATTTGGTTTTGCTGATTTGCACCAAAAGCGTCAATTATACGGTCGATTGTATTGGCGGCTCCCACGGTATGTAGTGTAGAAAAAACTAAATGCCCAGTTTCGGCGGCTGTCATTGCAACCGAAATTGTTTCGTGGTCGCGCATTTCGCCTAGCAAAACAACATCGGGGGCTTGTCGCAACGAAGCCCGCAAAGCCTTAACATAACTTTCCGTGTCAGTATGCACTTCTCGTTGACTAATTATACTTTTGTCATGGCGGTGCAAATATTCCAGCGGATCTTCTAGTGTAACTATGTGATCCGTTCTAGTTTTGTTGATTTTGTCAATCATACAAGCTAATGTTGTAGATTTGCCACTGCCAGCAGTGCCAGTTACCAAAATTAAGCCCTTTCGGCGGTCGGCTAAATCCATTACCGTTTTTGGAATGCCGACAGTTTCGGGATTAGGCAAATCGAAACGAATAACCCGAATAACAGCAGCCAAAGAACCACGTTGCTTGTAAACATTAACTCTAAAACGGCTTAACCCAGGCAACGCAAAAGAAAAGTCATCGTCGCCCAATTTTTTTACTTTATCTAAACTAGAAACAGTAACATTATCGTAAATTCGGGCAACCAAAGCCTCGGTATCGGCTAAACCAAGAGGTTTTGTTTTAGTCGCAACAAATTTCTCGTTAATTTTATATGTTATAGGCATACCAGCAATGATAAATATATCAGATGAATTGTTACTAACTGCCTCGGATAAAATATCCATTATATCCACAAAAACACTCCCTTTATTCTTCGATTAACCTGGCCATACGTTTAAGCCGCCAGTGCCGAACTCGCTTGGATCGTAATCGGCAACCATAATCCACGAAACAATTCGCAAATTATCGTTAATCATTTCTAATTTTACATCTATTCTTAGAACATCGTCAATAGGTACGCTGTACGAAATAATATTTTCCTCCAAAACTGCACCTAAAGCTAATAATCGTTGTTGTACAATATTGTCGTCATTTTCGGATGTTACAATAAAATTTATTTGTGCCAAAATTTCCTCGGCTTGCGAATCCGCCAAATAGTAGGCATTCGAAGCCTCGACGGTTCGTAGGGCAATTCTATGGTTGGCAGTTGCCGAAACCATTGCTAAAGTCGCAAAAGTAGTTAAACACAACAAAACAAAAATAACCAATATAGAAGAGCCGCCTATATTAACACTGCCTATTGAAGCTCGCATTTTGTTCCCCCTTTTAGGCTACAATCCCAAATATTTATGAACCGTCAAAGAATAAACCTCCGAGCCGTCCATGAAATCGGAAATAGTAATTACTGCCGTTGCCATATTGCTAACTACATCAGAATTTATAAGCAATCTGTAGCGAACTTCTTCGGCGGCGCTAATTCTGTTCCAATCCTCGTCAAAATTTGCAACAACGTTGCCGTCAACAATATCGGCTTGTAACAGTTGCCGCAAATAATCAACGTCATCGCCAGCAACTTTGAAAGTTTCGGCGGCACTTTGTGCGTTAATAACCGCCATTTGCATATTTACGCTACTTGCAGTTAAAGTATGTGCCAACGCAAAAAGTTGAATACAAATAGCACTAGATACCGAAAAAAACGCAATAGCAATAATAAGTTCCATCAAAAATAATCCCGATTTAGATTTTGCCATTAAATGCCACCTCCGTTATAGCCGCTACGCAAGCCGACCAACATTTGTGCAGAATAGCCACTTTCGCTGCCGACCGTTATTGCAACAAGCCTATCTTCAACTAATTCGATGTCAAAATAATACACATTTACTAGATGCTGCCCAGCTGCTAACGCTAAAACGGTTCGATTTTCGGCATTTATAAAAATTTCGCGTAATGCACCATCATAATGGAATATCCAAGTTTCAAAGGTTTGTTCGCCTATATCTTGTTGCAAAACTAATGCGTGGTGTCCTTCAATTTCATCGATGCGTACGGCGTTATAGGAATCTCGTTGTCTTATATTGGTAGATACGAACATTAAAGTTGTGTTTACTTCAAAGCCCGTGTCGATGCGGTTGACCGCATTTCGGTAAACCTCTGCACCAATAAACACAACAATTAAAGAAGCTGCTGCAAACACACAAAACAATGCTAAAGTAAATAAAACATCAACAATATGGCGGCGGTTTCGTCCACCTCCTGTATTCATATAAAAATCCCCTTCAACCCTGTTTTAGCACCAATTTTGATGCTAAAACAGATGTAAATTTTTTCAATTTAATTTCCGTCAAAAATCTCTTGGTAAAACCGTAATTTGCGGCATTACATTAGATGCAAATGCGTTGTAATGCACAATAAAGCGGTCAGTATCTAGTTGCAAGCCAAAACGATCTACAAGATAATCCAAAGTTGGCGGATACCTGCCCTCGAGTGCATAAAACTGGACAGCAGCCCTAACAACCGCTTGTCTGGTAGAATTAAGCGCCTCTTCTTCGTTGGCTTGTGTAAGTTGGCTAATGCCCATATTAAACATAGCCACAATAGCCACAAAAAAAGCTAAAGGCAACAACATTCCCGATATTCCGCCGCGGCGTTTGCCCTGCCCGCCGAATCTATTTTTTCTGCCCATAAAACACCTCTTATCCTATTGCAGCCATAATTCCCATTAAAGGTAACATAACGGATAACAAGATAACGCCAACAATAACGGATAAAACCGCTACAAGCGATGGCTCTACAATAGAAATGATATTGTTAATTTGTGCGTTTGTTTCTTCCTCGTAACGAATTGCTAATTTTTCCATTATGTTGTCCATAGAGCCAGTTTTGAAGGCAACGCTAACCATTCTAGCGTAAACGCCCGAAAACATTCCCACGTGAACAAGCGAATCGGAAAAGTTTGTGCCGTCGGCTAACAACGCTTGACATTTAGCTATTTTGCTACGTATAGATGGAGTTGCCACTAATTTATGTACCATTTCTAGGCTTTTGTCAGTGTCCATTCCGCTTGCCAACATCAGCGCCATTGCCGATGCAAATTTGCCCGATGCAATTTTTGCATACAAGCCACGTGTCAAAAAGAAACCTTCTTTGAACCTGTTAAGCAAATCGCTGCCAGCGGGAGTAGCTCGCAAAACCAAAAAAGCAACCGCAATAACAGCAACAACAATAACGATAACAACGCCATAGTTAGATAAAGTTTGTCCAAAGTTCATAACAGCCAACGGAAAACCCGTCATTTGTGCGCCTAATCCTTGGAAAACTTCGCTAAATATCGGCATTACTTGCACAATCAAAATAATGATAACAGCTAACATCATCGCAATCATAACTAGCGGATAAGCAACTGCACTGCGAATAGTTCGGGCAATCGCCTCTTCACGTTCATAATAGTTCGTGAGAGATTCCATTACGTTGTCAAGTTTACCAGTTGCCTCACCAATTTCAATCATAGTCAGCATATAATCGGGAAATTTGCCCGTTTTTTCCAGGGCAGTATAAAGCGGAGCGCCAATTTCAACATCTTCGTGTATACTAGCCAAAATACCCTTTCCGTCAGGGTTTTCGGCATCATCACGCATAATGCCAATTCCCTCCGCAAGAGATATTCCAGATTTTAATATCATGGACATTTGCGCACAAAACGCTGATATTTCGGAAAAAGACAAAGTATCTTTGCGTTTAGTTTTTTCACTCATAAAAACTTCGGCAAGGAAATCTACAACCAAATAAGTTATAGAAAACCGCCGTCCTCCTCTCGTGTAGTTAAATATAATTAAATCAACTGCATTGACATCAACAGACATCAATACAGTTGACAAAATTTTTGATTTTTTTAATGGATAAACATTGTGCTGTAGTTAGTGCCATCGCCAATGAAAGTATCGTCTGCGCCACTAGCCGAAAAAGTAGGATCTAGTCGTGTAAATTGACCATCTCCAGCAAAATGAGCAATACGAACCCAACCTTCATCAGGGGAATACACAGAAACCCAAGCGTGGAAAATACCGCCCGAAACAAAGCCGATTTCCAAGCGAGTTGGAATACCTTGCGAGCGTAACATAGCAGCCATTAACGAGGCGTAATCAAAGCAGATTCCGCGACGTATTTGCAAAGTGCGGTCAATATCGGGTACATAGGTTACAACTTGACCGCCAATAATTTGCTCTGCTAAGGCAAAATCGTATTCTATATTACTAATAATATAGTCGTAAATGGCGTTTATAACGTCAATTTCGTTAGTTGCACCTTGTGCAAGTTGTGCCGCCAAAGCAACAGCGTTTGAATTTCGGTTAAAGTTTACAAACTGATTGGGCAATAAAAATGGCAAGTGCTGGTTGCTTAACGAGACCTCAATCGTTTGAGTTAAAACCAAAGCAAACATTTGGTCTTGTACGTTCTCCAGTATTTGAACCTCGTAAGTGCCGTTTCCCCTAGAGAAAGTAAATACGTTCCATTGGCCATCAGTGGATATATTAAAATCGTAAATATCACTAGCACCAGGTTTGGAAACCCGCATAGCTACACGAGGAGCGGTTCCATCGTAACGCACCATAAAATATCCGCCCGAAACATTAGATATATCCAATGTTACTGAACCCTCTTGAACATAGTTTTCGCCAGGTCCAGACGGCATTCTAACGTTGCCAGGTTGCACTGGTGTGCGCAACATGGATGGATCTACGTTGTCGTTGCCAGCAGCATTCAAACCGCCGCCACCGCCAGTGTTTCCACCACCGCCGCCGCCAGTACTTCCGCCGCCACCGCCACCACCACCGCCTCCAGTGCTACCACCACCGCCAGAACCGCCACCGCCAGTGTTTCCACCGCCACTGCCGTCTGCAAATGCTCCAGTAAGGTCGTCAGTTAAACCAGTGATTCCTTCAGTTAAACCGTCAACAAGTCCACCAACATCTAAATCATCGCCGCAACCTACTAACAAAAAAACGGTAATTAAAGGAACAAACAAAATAGTTCGCCGAATAACAGTTTTTCTTTTATCATAATGACTCATAGCCAATTCCGTTGCTGAAAACTTACAAGAAGTTATAATTTTCTATGTTCCATTCCCAATTCAACGCATCCGATTTGGTTAAAAAGCAACTACTCTCGTTTAGTGTGATGCTCCAAGGGCTTAAATTCCCGTTCAACGTACGGTACACATCTGCCCTGCCCGTCCAGCAGGCGGGTAACGCCTTGAAAGGTGCGTATTTAGCGGACAAATTAACATTATACCTTGAATATTTTACACAAGAAAGGTAACGGCTTGGTTTTCGCCTTGCTTTTTCTTTCTTCTTGAAACGGCAAAATTCAGTTCTCAATGTTACCATATTGATAATATCATAGAACACAAAAAATTTCAACAACGGTTTTCACCCCCTGTTCATAATTTTTTACAAGTTATTTTTCAGTGCTAATAACTACCCTTTTTCAAAGTAATATCATTCATTTTAGGACAAAATTAAATTCCTATTTAAGTTATAACACAATGTAAAAAAGCTGTCAAGTATTTGCGAAAAAAATTTTTTGAATTTACAAAATTGTAAAAAATCTGCTTTGCTAAAATCCAAAATTTAGGGTACAATAAAATAAAAAGCGAGGTGATTTTTATGGAAACAGGTCATATTAAGGGTTCACATATGTATCACATAGGAATGCAAAAAGGCGATGTTGGAAAATACGTTATTATGCCAGGCGATCCCAAGCGGTGCAAAAGCATAGCCGAGCATTTTGATAATCCCAAGCTGGTGGCGGATTTGCGCGAATACACAACTTATACAGGATTTTTAGACGGCGAAAAAGTTAGCGTAACATCGACAGGAATCGGCGGTCCAAGCACAGCAATAGCTTTGGAAGAGCTTGTTATGATAGGTGCAGATACTTTTATCCGCGTGGGAACATCTGGCGGAATGGCGACAAATGCACTCGGTGGCGATGTGGTTATTGCAACAGGTGCAATCCGCTTGGACGGAACGGGCAACGAGTACGCACCTTTGGAATATCCCGCTGTAGCCGATTTTGAAGTGGTTTCCTCGTTGGTTGCGGCGGCAAAATTGCTAAACCAAAATTTTCATGTTGGAGTTGTCCAGTGCAAGGATTCATTTTATGGACAGCACAGCCCAGAAAGAATGCCAATATCTCACAATTTGGCGAACAGCTGGCAAGCGTACATAAAAATGGGCGCGCTTGCATCCGAAATGGAATCTTCCACATTATTTATTGTAGGAAGTTACTTGCGAGTGCGAACAGGCAGTGTTTTGCTAGTTTGCGGCAACCAGGAGCGAGAATCGCAAGGTTTAAGTAATCCAATAAGCCACGATACAGAAATTCCAACAAAAGTAGCAATACAAGCATTAAAAAATCTTATTTCAGCAGATAAAAATGGAGAATAATTATGAACGATGACAAAATTTATTCAGTAGTTGATCACACGCTACTTTCGCCAACTGCAACTTGGCAACAAATTGTCCAAATATGCGAGGAATCTATTCGCTACGAAACAGCATCTATTTGCATTCCGCCGTCTTTTGTAAAGCGGGTTCACGAAAAATATGGTTCGACTGTGAATATTTGCACAGTTATAGGCTTTCCTTTGGGATATAACTCTACCGCCGCAAAATTAGCCGAAACCGAGCAAGCATTAAAGGACGGAGCCGCCGAATTTGACGTTGTAATAAATTTAGGCGACGCAAAAGAGCAACATTTTGACAAAATTACACAAGAATTGACCACCTTAAAAAAGGCAATAGGCGGGAAGATTCTTAAAGTTATAATTGAATGTTGCTATCTTAACACAACGGAAAAAATTTCGCTGTGCAAATGCGTAACCGACAGCGGTGCAGATTACATTAAAACTTCAACAGGATTCGGCACTGGCGGCGCAACTATACAAGATATTTGGCTCTTTAAGGAGCATATTGGCAAAAACGTAAAAATAAAAGCCGCAGGCGGAATGCGTACTCGCAACGATTTTGTTTCTTTCATAAATGAGGGTTGCAGCCGTCTAGGAACAAGTTCTGCTATAAAGGTTTTGGCAGGGCAAAGTTCGGATAGTTATTGACATTGAGCAGTTGTTTTAGATAAGTGGATGGTCGACTTGTCTTCTAACAAGCGGGTCGTTCATTCGTTTTATTGCATGAAAAATGTTGAATTATTACAGGTAATGTTGAAATAATTCAAATTATGTTGAGATATTTCAGTTATGTTGAGATAATCCAAATTATATTGAAATATTGCGGATTTGAAAAAACGGGCGGATAATATCCGCCCCTACGTTTTGAAAAAATTTTGATTCGCATTTATAATATAGTGATGTTGAATAAAATTTTTTAATATTATTTGGAAATTTTTTGTAACCATTGAAATTATTTTTTTATTGTGCTACAATTAACCGTAATTAAAATATTTTTGAAAGGACTTGACAAATATGCAAATTTGTGATTTTAGCATAATGAGCAGAGCAGAGCAGAGCAGAGCAGAGCAGAGCAGAGCAG
>WRKG01000294.1 GCA_009778185.1 Bacillota bacterium | reverse complement strand
TTGCATTTTTTGCAGGTCATTTTTTTGCCTCCTTTTTAGATAAATATTTTTTATTTTTTGGCGAGTATTTCAAACGCATATTTTAGTTTACCTATTTAATGTTATTATAATAAAAAATGGGTGTATCATGCAAATAAATTTTGAAAAAATCTATTTGCAATTTTGTTTTTGTCGATGTTTGTGGTAAAATTAAATATGCAAAGTGCACGAAGTTTATTATATAATCATAGGAGGAACATAATATGGAAAATAAAGTAACCGAGAAAGATTTGCTAATTTATCCAGGCACAGAGTTATTAACCGAGGACGAGATGTTTGATAGGTTTGAGCATCATCATGTGTTGTTAAGGCAAACTGAAAATTTTTACAAAGAATATCCTGGATATGAGGGTTGGCTTGCGGCGGCTATTCCTGTAGGTGGAAAGGTTGCTTATAGTATTTTTGCTGATTATTCACTTAAAAGGGATGCAGAAGAGGGGTTCACATATGAATATTTGCACACAGGAACATATCCCTCAACGAAGGCTGATAGGTGGAATTATAAATGAAAGAAATTATTTTTAAGTATAAAATAAAAGGAGGAACACAATATGGAAAATAAAGTAACCGAGAAAGATTTGCTAATTTATCCAGGCACAGAGTTATTAACCGAAGACGAGATGTTTGATAGGTTTGAGCATCATTATGTTATGTTGCGTTGGGAACAATATTTTGATAGGAAATATCCAGGATATGTTGGGTTTTTAGCGGCGGCTATCCCAGAAGGCAAAGGTGCTTACAGCATTATTGAAGATTACACTCAAAAAAGAGAAGAGGAAGAGGGCTATATTTATCAATATCTAAGAACTGGAACATATCCCTCAACGAAAGCGGATAGGTGGAATTATAAATGAAAGAAATTACTTTTAAGTATAAAATTCCGTTGCAAATTGTCCAACACAGATACAAGGCGGATTTAGGAATTGGAATTAAGTTGCCTTTTGTTACGCCAAAACCTTTGCCAACAATCATCGACACAGGTAGCCAAAATACTTTGTGGACTACAACAATGGCTGAAAAATGGGGAAAAGAAAAAAACCACACGCAAGAAATTATAATTGGCAACCACAAATACGATGCAACTCTTTACACTATCAATTATGTGCATTTTGGAGATTTGTGCATTCGCAATTTGCCTGTTATGGCGGCGGAATATCAGGGCGTTTTAGAGCGAAATTTGCTATTAGGAGCAAGCGTGCTGAAAAATTGGCAATTTTGTTTAGATTCTGGTACAAATGAAATGTATTTTTAATGAAGTTTCCGATAAGTACAATTATTTTTTTGATGCGGAAAACAATTATCAAGAAGTGTATATTCCTAATGAAGACGAGGAATAACCCAACGCAAAAAGACAACCACAAAAGTTGCCCATTTGCAAAACACTTTCAATATTATTTTATCTCGTTATTAAACAAATCATTTAGCCCCTCGGTTGCTGTAGGATGCGTATAAATGCGGTCGCGAAGAGCGGTATACGGCAGTTTTAATTCCATTGCTAAACTAATAAGATTTATCACTTCGTGAGAGTCAATATGATATAACGTAACGCCCAAAATTTGCTCTGTTTGGGGATCAACCAATGCTTTTAACATACCTCGCATATCTTGTGTTACTTTTGTGCGAACTATCGGTGCTGCCGCCATTTTGAACAGCCGATATTTTATATTCTGCTCCTTTGCCGATTTTTCGGTTAATCCTATATGAGATAACGTTGGATTAGTGAAAATACTGTAAGGTACAGGGTTTCTATCGGATAATTTGCGAGATTTATCCCCGAAAAGTTGGTTGCTAATTATGCGAAAATCGTCCGTTGACAAATAATAAAATTGCGGGCCACCGCGAACATCTCCCATTGCCCAAATATTGGGAACATTCGTTTGCAAAGTTTCGTCAACCTTAATGTACCCGTTGGATAACTCTATGTTTGCGTTTTGCAGTTGCAAATCGTCAATGTTTGGCTTGCGACCCACGGCAATTAGCACTTTGTCGGCTTTGTAGCTTTTGCCGTTTGCAATAACTTCTGTATCAGATATTTTCTCGACAGTGGTTGACAAATGTACGGCGATTCCGCTGTTTGTCAAATCGGTTAAAATAGCGGCGGAAATATCATCGTCTTCGTTGGGCAAAAATACTGGGTTCGATTCTAGTACGGTAACGTTTGCGCCAAAACTGTTGAACATTCCTGCAAATTCTAATCCTATGTAACCTGCACCGATAACAACCAAATTTTGCGGTAGCTTGTCAAGTTCCATTGCCGATTCGGAGGTTAAAATATTGTTGGCTGTATCTATTCCTGGAATTTCTGGGATAATCGGCGTTGAGCCCGTATTTATAAAGAAACGCTCGCCTGTAACTTTGGTAAACTTGTTGTTTAAGTTTACGGCAATTTCCGTTGGGCTTAAAAAACTTGCAACGCCGTCCAAAACTGAAACGAGAGGCTCGTCTGCTGCACCGTGATACGCTCCATTGTGGAGCATTTCGCGGACTTTATATTTTGTAGCCATCGCCTCGGCAAACGGCTTTTTTGTATGCCCCGCATAAATCAACGTTTTAGACGGCGCACAGCCAATATTGGGACAAGTTCCGCCATACATGGCTTTATCCCTTTCGATTATAACGGATTCCTCGCCGTGCTGAGATAAAAATTTTGCCAAAGCACGTCCTGCTTTTCCAAACCCGATTATAACGTTCTTAAAATATTTATCTTCCAATTTGAAACACTCCTTTTTATTTTTTAGTACAATTTTTCGATGATTTCGTCCGAGATATTGTATTCGTTTTCTTTTGTTGGAAAAGTGCCGTTTTGCACTTCTTCCGAGAAATTGCTAAATGCCGATTTCATTGTTTCGCCCAAATTTGCGTATTGTTTAACAAATTTTGGCTTAAAGTCGGAAACCATTCCCAACATATCGTGATAAACTAGCACTTGACCATCGCAATATCTACCTGCGCCAATGCCGATTGTCGGAATTTTTAATTGTTGAGTTATATATTTTGCCAATTTTGCGGGAACGCATTCCAAAACAACGGCAAACGCACCTGCATCTTGTACAGCTTGTGCATCGCTAGCAATTTTTTTGGCACTTTCCTCGGTTATTCCTTGAACTTTATAGCCGCCCAAAGAGTTCACCGATTGCGGAGTTAGCCCCAAATGTGCAACCACAGGAATCGACGCTTTTGTAATTGCCGCAATTTCTTCAAAAAATGCACTTTCCAATTTTACTGCGTTTGCGTTGGTTTCCTTTATTAAACGCCCAGCGTTTACAACCGAATCGTAAACCGAAGTTTGATACGACATAAACGGCATATCAACAACAACCAGAGCATTTTTTACCGCTCTGGTAACGGCTTTTCCGTGGTGAATCATGTCGTCCATTGTAACCGATATTGTGCTAGAATAGCCCAACATAACGTTTCCCAACGAATCGCCCACCAAAATGCTATTTATTCCGCTTTCGTCAATCAATTTTGCCGTGGAATAATCGTAAGCTGTCAGCATTGTCAGCTTTTTGTTTTCCTGTTTTGCTTGCCGAAACGTAAGTACGGTATTTTTCGCTTGCATTTTACACATCCTTTTGTGCTTTTATTTTATGATAAACCTATTTTGGGATTTTTGCAACGCAAGTTGAAAAATAATTTAGCTAGGTTTAATTTTGTAAGTATAAAGCGGTTTTAGCAATATCGGAGTTACCAAAATAGCAATAAGCACAACCACAATAATGCTTGGGAAAATCAACGAGCCGATATATCCCAAAACGATTCCCTTGTTAATTACAACAAAGGAAACTTCGCCGCGTGCAATCATTCCTATTCCAATTTGCATACTTTCGCGGTTGGTAAACTTGGATATTTTTGCGCCGAGTCCGCAGCCGATTATTTTTGAGAAGATTGCCGCAAGCACCAACAACATTGTAAACACTAATATTTCGCCTGTCATTCCAGTAAATGTCATGCTTAAGCCGATGTTTGCCAAAAATATCGGCGTAAAAAACATATAAGACATCGTATGCGTGTTCGTTTCAAGAGATTCTACACAACGAGTTGTGCAAAAGGCGATTCCTGCAATGTATGCACCTGTAATATTGGCTATTCCAAATTCCTCTGCCAAAAATGCCATTAAAAAACAGTAGGCAATCGCAAAAATGGAATATCTGTTGTGTTTGCCCATTCTTTCGTACATTATGTCGAATAACTTGTTGACAATATATCCCATAATAAACGCAAACACGAAAAACGCCAATATCTGCAACAGCACAATAATTATCGCCATAAAAGATACTTCGCCAGCTTCGCCCATTCCCATTACAACCGCCAGCAATATTATTGTAAGAATATCGTCAATAATGGACGCATTTACCATTACTGTGCCTGTTTTACTTTTAAGTTTGCCCATCTCGTGCAACGATTCCACGATTATACTGGTTGACGAAGATGCTATTGCAATGCTTATAAAAAACGCCTCAAACGGCGGCATTCCCAATAAAAACGCCACTAAAAATCCGCCGCCTAAAGCAGCTATCATTCCCAACATCGATATTATTGAGGACGCTTTTATCGAGTTTTTTAACTCTTTTAAGTCGGTTTCCATTCCTGCCGAAAATAGCAGTAAAACAACGCCAAATTCTGCTAATGTGCGAATTGTTTCGCTTGGCTGCATCCAACCAAATACCGCAGGACCAAGTAAAATTCCTGCTACTAATGCACCAACAACTTGCGGCATATGTATCCGCTTAAACACAAGAGCCATTATTTTGGTTGACAACAATATTAGTGCAACCCACAAAAATATTGAAGTATCCATAAAATTTTACATCTCCTTTTTTAACTGTCGAAAAAATGTTAAAATAAAATATACTCAAAAAAGTATAACACAACCACAAAAAAAAGAAAGGATATTTTTTACATAATGAAAAAAATTTTTTCGACTTTTTCGACAATTTTAACAACCATTATTTTATTAAGTTTCACAACGGCAGTAAATGCAACAGTTATACGAGATATTCCCGAAATTCCCACGCATTTACGCATTGGTTTAACCAACAGAGCAAGCATAACGATAAACAACTCGGCAATTTTTTATGGTCAAACGCTAGTGCAATCCGAAACAGGATTTACCGCACAACCGCAGGGAGAATCCCAAATTGCGTTATTTAGCGGAAATGAGCAAGTTGCAACCTTTGACCAAACAACGGCAATAACAGCGGCAAACGGCGAATTTATCAGCATTCACGGCAGAGAATACCGCGGCACAATAGAATTTTTGCGGCAAGGTTCGGGAATAACTCCAGTCAACGTTTTGCTGGTTGACGAATATTTGTTTAGCGTTGTGCCGTCCGAAATGCCCGCAAGTTGGCATTTTGAGGCTTTGAAAGCACAATCCGTTGCGGCACGAACCTACGCAATTTACACCACAATTTACAATAATACTCACAACGGTTTCGATTTGTGCGATACGGTGCATTGCCAAGTTTACAACGGCATTGAATGGGAACATCCCAATTCGACGGCGGCAGTGCTTGCCACAAGCGGACTTCTAATTTATTTTCAAAACCAATTAGCCGAAACGGTATTTTTTGCATCCAGCGGTGGATTTACCGAAAATTCCGAAAATGTTTGGGTTGAAACACGCCCATATTTGCGGGCTGTTCCCGATTTATACGAGTTTGATCCCGTTTTTTGGGAACGCACTTTTACCCTTTCGGAACTTACGAGCGTTCTCAACACGCGCGGCAGAAACATAGGAATGGCTACAGGAATAATCGCAGGAAATACCTCGCCATCTGGCAGAGTGGATTCGCTTATAATAAGCGGAACAAGCGGACAAGTTATTCTGGAACGAGAAGAAATACGTACATTTTTCAGTGTTTCTGCGGGCGGCTCTTTGCAAAGCCGCAATTTTGGGAATATTCCCAACCGTGATTTTTCGCACATGATAGCCAGCGCAACTTTCGAACCCGTAACTTTTGTGCAAACTGGAGAAACCGAAACATTTGAACAAACCCAACAAACCCAAACAGCTCAACCAAGCCAACAAAATTATTTTTCCGAAACACAAAACATAGTAATTTTTGATGGCTTTACCGAAACAGAAACCTCTGCAACGGGCTTGTATGCTGTAACTGCCGACATTTTAGATACCGTGCCGAATGTTTTTTCCATAATCACAAACGACGGAATCGTTATTTTTGAAAATAACGCAAATAACGAAAACATTGAAGAACCGCCAAATGTTCCAGCAGAACCAATAACGCCAACAGTTCCGAATGTTCCAAATTTGCCAACAATTCCAGTGCAACCGCCAAATATCGGCATATTTACAACAGGCGATACAATTACAATAAACGGTGCAGGTTTTGGGCATGGCGTAGGATTAAGCCAGCGCGGCGCGGAAGGCATGGCAAGGCAAGGCTACACATTCCGCGAAATTTTAACTCATTTTTATACAAATGTTACAATCCGATAAAAAATCAGTATTGATTATTGGAAAAATTTTGGTTATAATAAATACAAATGCCAATCGGTGGTTAAATTTGTCCGCAAGCCATAACGGGCGTGTCGGAAATTCACTGGATTTCCTCCATATCCGCCCCTACATTTTAACAAACGCAATTTTTCAGCCACTGATTCGCAAAACACAAACTAAAAACGCCAACCAAAAAACAACCTACCCATTGCAAAATAAAATTCGCGGGTCAAGGGCGCGCGCGTCCTTGCGGGTGTGGGCAGCCTGCCCGCCGGCAGGCGGGCGCCCACGGTTTTAGGTTTTAGGCGATAAAGGATGATTAAATGTTGTTATATGATGCTTGGAAACGAATTGCTTTTGATGCTAATGGGCAGCCCGTGAAACATACTTGGGATGATTATTTGGCACAGGAAAAAAAGGCTTATCGCTTGATTTTGTCCCAAAAATTGCAAAATATTGAGGGTACTGTTGCCGAAATAGGCGAACAGCTGAGTTTGAGCAATGTTTATATGGCGGCTTTTGCGGAGGGAATCCACGAAGCTGTCGACGGCTTGCCACCGCTCGCCGAACTTGAACAGGATTCTCGTATTGTGCTGAATATTGACTTTGTTCGACTGTATAAGCAAATGGTCGAATATAAGGCAAAACCTCTGTACTCACTGCCAGAATGGGATGACATTTTGTCGCCAGACGAGCAAAATCAATACTACAAAGAACAAAAAAAAGCCCATACTATTGTCCGCTCCGAAAAAATAGGTCGCAACGATCCTTGCCCGTGCGGTAGCGGAAAAAAATATAAAAAATGTTGCGCATTAGCATAAATCCCAGTCAGCCAGAGGAATCTGCTGTAAAACAAGCCGCAAATATTATCAAAAATGGCGGATTAGTCGCTTTTCCAACCGAAACGGTTTACGGTTTAGGCGCAAATGCTCTCAATCAAACTGCTGTTGACAAAATTTACGCCGCAAAAGGTCGCCCAAAAGATAATCCTCTTATTTGGCACGTTGACAATGCAAAAACTTTACTGCCTTATGTTGATTTTGCCGCTTGCGAAACAATTTTCCCAAACTTTTTTACACTAATAGAAAGGCTGTTCGAAAAGTCGGTTACTTTGGTTTTGCCCGTTTTGGAAAAAATGTCAACCGAAAACCCGAAAACTTTGGCAGTAAGAGTTCCGCAAAATGCTATCGCAAAAGCCCTAATTGCAGAATCTTCCTGTATTATTGCCGCTCCTAGTGCAAATACTTCTGGCAAGCCAAGCCCAACAAATGCAAATCACGTTGCACAAGATTTATCCGACAAAATAGATATGTTGTTAGACGGCGGTGCAACTCAAAAAGGGCTAGAATCCACAGTTATATCGTTTTGTCAACTGGATAACGAAAAAGTAACCGTTCTGAAAACGCCGCAATTATTGCGACCAGGAGCCGCAACTTTGGAGACAATCAACGATATTTTCCACTTGACAAACCAAAATCCAATTAGCTTAACCGATTTTAGTACAACCAAAAAACCGCTTGCACCAGGTATGAAATATCGCCATTATTCGCCAAATACGCCACTAATTTTGCTAATAGGCACGCAAACCGCCGTAACCGAAAAAATAAATACAATGCCAAAAAATATTGCAGTTTTTAGAACCAACAATTTGAAACTAGAAAAAGTGGCACAAACCTTATTTTCCACTTTACGAGAACTGGACGAACAAAATTTTGCAAAAATTGTTGTCGAGGGCGTTCCCGAAACTGGGCTTGGTCTTGCAATAATGAACAGGCTAAAAAAAGCCGCTACAGAGGTGATTATATTATGAAAATTTTATTTGTTTGTACTGGCAATACTTGCCGTAGTCCAATGGCAAAAGTTATGGCAACCGAAATTTTTGGCGAAGGATTTATTATGTACTCCGCTGGATTGGCGGTTGCGCCAAATTCGCCCGCCAGCGATAACGCTATCGAAGTAATGGAAGAACGTGGATTAAACTTAAAATACCACAAGGCACAATCCGTAACACAAGATTTAATCGATTCGGTCGACCTAATTTTAACCATGACTTCCACTCATAAAGCTAATATTTCCCAAACTGCTCCCAAAAAAACGCACACATTAAAGGAATACGCTGGCAATGCGCTTTCTTCAGATATTCGCGACCCTTTTGGTGCTAACATCGAAGCGTATCGAACTTGCGCCGACGAAATTTATCAAGCATTAGTTGTAATATCAAAAAAGTTGAAAAAATCGGATGACAAAAACAACGTAAAATCGGAAACTTTGAAACTTGTCGAAAAAGTCGAGAAAGTCGAAAAGGTTGAAAAAGTCGAAAAGGCTGAAAATGTCAGCAATTTGCACGTTATCGATCATCCGTTGGTGGAAAATAAACTTACAATGTTGCGTGATATTCGCACAGGAAACAAGGAATTTAGAGAACTTGTAAGCGAAATTGCAACCTTTATTTGCTTGGAAGCCACGCGCGATGCTCCTCTGGTGGAAATAAAAATAGAAACGCCTGTTTGCAACACAACCGCAAGAATTACCGAACGCAAATATGCGATAGTTCCCATTTTGCGTGCTGGGCTTGGAATGGTTGACGGCGTTACAACTTTATTGCCAACCGCAAAAATTGGTCATATTGGAATGTACCGCGATCCAACTTCGTTGCAACCTGTCGAATATTATTGCAAATTGCCGCACGATGTTATCGACCGAGAAGTTTTGCTGATTGATCCCATGATTGCAACGGGCGGAACAACCAGTGCCGCAATCAGCTATCTTAAAAAGCACGGAATTTACCAAATAAAAGTTTTGGCTTTATTGGCGGCTCCCGAGGGCGTTGCTTTCCTTAAAGAGCAACATCCCAAAGTAAAAATATTTGCCGCCGCACAAGACGAACAGCTGAACGATCACGGTTACATTGTGCCAGGATTAGGCGATGCAGGCGACAGGCTGTTTGGTACAAAATAATGGCGTATCTTGTATATATGGAACACGATTGGATATTGTATTTAGCGGCTTTTGCGTCTGCCTTTGGAATAACTCTAGTAACAACGCCTTTTGCCAAAAAACTGGCGTTTAAGTTTGATGCCGTGCAGTATCCGCGCGACAGAGATATGCACAATAAGCCAATGCCACGAATGGGCGGCGTTGCAATAGTTTTGGGATTTATTTTGACCACTGCTATAATGGCGGCGCTTATTCCTTATTTTCGTACAATGGAATTTGTCGGCTTAACAATCGGCGGAATTATCATTGTAATTATGGGCATTTTGGACGACATTATCGGATTAAAATCTCTCACAAAGTTATTTATACAAATTATTGTGGCAATTATCATAGTTGCTTTTGGCATTCGCATTGAAATTTTGGTTTGGCCTTTCACAACTTATTTGGATGAAATTAGCATTCCTGTTACAATATTTTGGATTGTCGGCATGACAAACGCTGTAAATTTAATCGACGGCTTGGACGGATTAGCGGCTGGCGTTTCTTCGATTGGCGCGTTGTGTCTTATGGTGCTGTGCATTTTATCGGGAAGTCCGTTAGCTGTTGTGCTTTCGGCAACTTTGGCTGGTAGCTGCATAGGATTTTTACCTCGAAATTTTAATCCTGCCGAGGTTTTTATGGGAGATACTGGCTCGCTGTTTATCGGATATGTTTTGGCTGTATCTTCCGTTTTGGGCGTGTTTAAGGGATATACTTTGCTTGCAATTTTGGTTGTATTTTTTGCCCTTTGTTTGCCCATTTTTGACACGGTTTTTGCGTTCTTTCGGCGACTTTACAAAGGGCGCAGCGCAACCGCCTGGATGGAAGCCGATCGCGGTCATATGCACCATCGGCTAATCGATGCGGGCTTTTCGCAAATACAAGCGGTAGTTTTGCTGTACGGAGCAAGTTTGCTAACGGCAGTAATTGCAATCGTAATAGCTGTACAAGATATACGCGCAATTTTCATTACAATTATATTTTTATTAGCACTAATCAGCGTAATGTACGTATATCGCAAACGGACGTACACAAAAAAGGATGAAAAATTAGAAGAAACCGAACAAGCCAATGAAACATCAGAAAAATAGGAGGACAAAATGGATTTTTTTGAGATAGTAAAACAGAGATATTCGCACAAGGAAAAATTTTTGGCAGATTTTGTGCCGTTGGAAGATTTAGAGAAAATTGCAGAAGTTGGTCTACTTGCACCGAACGGCGTAAACAGGCAGTTGATACATCTTATAATTTTGCCCAACCGTGATGTACTCGATTTATTATGCAAAGTTTCGCCCACAAGCGGACTAGAAACCGCACCAGCCGCAATCGCAATTTTAACCGATACAACAATAACGCCCACCGACAGAGTCAACTTCGAAAAAGAAGATTATTCTGCGGCACTAGGAAATATGTCGTTAGCGGCGGTTGCGTTGGGTTATGTTTCTGTTTGGCTAGATAGCCCATATTTTGACCCACAAAAAGAGCAACAGGCAAAAGAAGTATTGCAAGTTCCCGAAAAGTATAAATTATGGGCAGTTATGCCAATCGGCAAACCCGATGGCGAAGGTTCGCGCCGCGAAAAATTGCCATTTAGTCAACGGGTTTCTTATAATGTGTTTTCCATGGAACGACCAGAATGAGTTTGAGTTTTTGTTTTGGTTTTGTTGCATTTGCAATGTTTCAACATTTTTTGTGGTTGCTGTTTTATAATATTTACAATATTTGTCGCATTTCAATATTTGCCATTGAAATATTTTGAGATTTTATAGAATCGCAAATTTGTAATAAACGGGCGGATACTATCCGCCCCTACGTTTTACACAAATACAAACTTTCAACCATCGATTCGCAACATTTACCAAATCATTCACTAAACACAGGCTTTACACCCGCTGTTTCCATTAAAATATAAAAAGCCTGTGCCTCTGGGGCGATTCCTGGGCGGTCGAAAAATGGAGCGCCACAAACTGGCTTGACAAATCCGTATTCGTCAACATTTTCTCTAATTATTTGGCGTATTTCGTCCGCTTTATTTTGCAGAGTTTCAAGCAACCAACCATTTTCTATCCCAATTTTAATGGTGTACACCAACATTTGCGAAAAATTAAACTCCAGGAATGTTTCGGATTTATCCAAAAAATTGTGGAACATTCCTTTTTCTTCCAACTGTAAAGCCGCATTTATGGTTTCGGTTACAATTTGTATATATTTTCGGCGAACTTGATCGTATTGCAACGGCAATCCGTTTATCAATTTAGAAAGCCCTGCTATTGCCCAACCATTGCCAACTCCCCAATATTCCGCAACTGCAAATTTTTGCTGTTCGTCATCCCAAATATGCCTAAATAATTTTCGTTCAGAATCCCACAAAGCATTTATGTAGCCGTCCGCTTGCTTAACAGCCTCATCTGCATAGCCCAAAGCTAACAAAGTAGGCGGAAACATATAAAGCGAGTCAACCCAAAATTGCTTGCTATTGTCCATATGATATACAATTCCGTTTTGGTTGCGTGGTGCTTTATTCAAAGCCCAATCTTTTGCTTTATCTATGGCAATTTTGAAGGTTTCGTCTTTGGTTAATTCGTGGGCTTTCATTAGCACGGGAACTATCACAACAGGATCGGTAACGCCATTTTGTTGTCCTATATTTCCCAAACGTCCGTCTTGCGATTGCCGATTTACTGCATCGTAACACATTCCGATATAGGCTGTTCTGCAACTTTGAAGATTGTAAACCTCTTCCAAAGTCAATATTGCCTGTGCCGCCAAACCTTGCTCCCAGGAATACCGCGCCATTGACAACAACGCACTAATAGCGGCATTTAATCTTGTCGAATTGCCAGATTTATTGATTTTGAAATTTATATTTTCAGCTAAATTATTTGAATCATTCAAATAAGATGTTGACTCTTCAAAATCTTCATCCCATTCAAGAATATCGTCTAAATCGTAATCATTTTCAAAAACGGCATCGTTCAACATTTGCTTTATTTTTGTAAATATTTGTATATCCATAAAAAACCCCTTTTCGTATTTTATTTTAGTTTATCAAAAAATATGTATAAAGTCAACAAATGTGATATAATTTTGGTTTGGGATAAAAAAAGGAGTTTTGTCAATGGTAAAAATAAAATTATCCACCGAGCAGAAAAAATTTTTCAGCTTACTTTTGGCGGTTGCGCCGCCCGTCGCATTGCAAGAGGTTTTGAGTGCAAGCGTAAATATGGTGGACACGCTTATGATTGGTCGTGCGATGGGCGTTTCGCAAGTTGCGGCGGTTGGGCTTGCTAATCAAATAACTTTTTTGTATATGCTGATGGTTTTTGGCATAATAAGTGCATCGGGAGTATTTAGCGGGCAATATTTTGGAAAAGGCGATATAATCAGCATTCACAAAATAATGGGAATCGGCTTTTTGGGAACAGGGTTTACAGCGGCACTTTTCTTTGTGGGCGGATTTTTTTTTGCACCGCAAATTATTTCTATCTATTCGCAGGATTCCTATGTGATTGAAATGAGTGCAAATTTTTTGCAAATTATTTCGATTAGCTACTGCATTTCGTTTATCACGGTAACACGCAACGCCGCAATGCGAAGTATGCGAAAAACCACGTTTCCCATGATAACAACGGCGATTGCGTTGCTAACAAATGTTGGTCTAAATTTTTTGGCGATATTTATATTCGATTTTGGGTTGACTGGCGTTGCAATCAGCACAGTTGCATCTCGTTTAATCGAATTGATTGCACAAGAAATACTTATCCGAAAGCACAAAATTCCGATAATTACATCGATACGCAAATATTTTGATTTTGACATAACTTTTTTGAAACATTTTCTAAAGATTGGCTTGTTTATCATATTTAACGAGATTTTTTGGGCGGTTGGAGTAAGTATGTACAACATTGCATACGGAATCGTCGGAACAGAAGCACAAGGCGCGATACAAATCTCCGTTACAATGATGATGTTGTTTCAAGTATTTGGGAACAGCCTAGCAATATCCACAGGAATAATCGTATCGAACACATTAGGCGAACAAAAGCGGGAGCTTGCCATAAAGTACGCAAAATTGAGCATTCGCACAGGAATAGCCATTTGCGTTGCAACAGGATTAGTTTTAGCGGCATTTTCGCCGTTGCTTGCAGGTTTTTACAATGTTACTCCGCAAGTTGCAAGCGATATTGTCAACATTTTACTAATAGGTTCTGCCACAATGATATTTAGGGTTGCCAATTTTATTATGATTGTCGGAATCCTCCGCAGTGGCGGCGATACAAAATGGTGCTTTTGGGTTGAAACTGGCACAGTGTACCTAATCGGCGTTCCGTTTGCCTTTTTAGGTGCATCTCTAGGATTGCCTGTTTACCTAGTCTTCTCAATGGCAATGCTCGAAGAAATTGTAAAATCCATTCTCGTACTAAAGCGCGTTTTGTCTCTAAAATGGGCTGTTACAAT
Source organism: Bacillota bacterium (assembly GCA_009778185.1). GTDB lineage: Bacteria > Bacillota > Clostridia > Lachnospirales > WQUN01 > WRKG01. The sequence continues at coordinate 21,571 of WRKG01000294.1, read as the reverse complement.
CGTTTGAAAACCTCGGGCGCCCGCCTGCCGGCGGACAGGCTGCCCGAACCCGCAAGGACGCGCGCGCCCTTGACCCGCGAATTTTATATGTTGAGTTTTATTTTTAGCCGTTTTTTTATGCTGTGAATTGCGTATCGAATAGTCAGCAAAAGGGCGATTGGTTTGTTGTAATTGGCGTATTTGTATGCGTTGTATGTCATAATAGCCGAAGAAAAGCGATTATCCGATTTAGAGCCTTTTACCATACGATAAATTAGCAAAGGTTCGTTTATTCCTTGTGCTTGCTTTTCTTTTTGCAGTATTTTTAGCCAAATTGCATAATCTTCGTGAATATAACCCACGGGAAACGGTACAAATAAATCTTTTTTTAGCACAACAGAAGAACAGGACATTAAATTGCGTTTTAGCAATTCTTTGTAGGTTAAAATGGGATTTGCCGCCAGTGTATAATTGTAAGGTTCGCCTGTTTCGTTGATGTAGGCGGTTGCGGTGTAGCAAATTTTGGCGTTTGTTTTTTTTATGTGTTCTGCCTGTTTTTGCAACTTTTGCGGATGCCACAAATCGTCGCTATCCAAAAAAGCTAGCCAATCGCCAGTTGCGGCGGCTACAGCTAAATTTCTTGCGGCAGCGGCTCCGCTGTTTGTCTCGGATTTTATTATTCTTATGCGATAATCTTGTGGAATAGCCGCTATTGTGTTATCCGAAGATTTATCGTCTGCAATTATTAGTTCCCAATCCTCAAAAGTTTGGGATATTACCGAATTTACGGATTCCGCAATGGTTTTTTCTGCATTGTATGCAGCCATTATTATACTAATTTTCATGGATTTTTCCTTTGTAAATATTTTTTATAGTGTATCAAAAAAAAAACAGGTTGTCAAATAAAACCTTGCATATTTTTTTTGTTGTAGTATAATAAAATTGTAAGATTTACTTGCAAATTAAATTGCGAAAGAAGGGATTAAATTGTTCAAAAGTTACAAAAATATGTTTGTTTTTGCAATATTTTTTGCGTTGCTTATTTCAATATTGCCAACCCAAATAGTACAGGCGACTTTACCACGTTCTCGGACGATTTCTATACTTCGGATTGATGGGCGAAATTCTGCCGTTTACCGACCGAATGGTCAGCAAATACGCGCCCACAGAAATTTGCGTTTGGCGGACGGCTTTCGGCTTTCCACGGGAGCGGCCACAGAAATGTACTTGCGAATGGATATGGGTTCTGTTTTTAAGTTAAGCCCAAACACGGATGTTTCGATAAGTTTGGTTGACGAATTTCTTTCTTTAACGGTTGACCGTGGCGGAGCATTAGTAAATGTCCCGCAAAGCCAAACAAACAGGCAACTTCACCTAAATATCGGCAGCGTTGCAATGACAGTACGCGGCACAATGTTTACGCTTGGTCATGGCGAAGATTTTGTTTTTATAACAATGCTAACTGGCGCAGGCGATGTTTTGGATGCTCCTTTGGAAGAGGGGCAAATTTTGACTGCTTGGACGGCGGATGCCGAAGTGGAAGTGCCAATATCTGGCGAAATAATCACTGAATGGGTTGATCCCGAAAGCAACTTAAATTTAGCCATCAGCGAAATTTATTTAGAAGATTTAGATTATTTTACGCTTAACTCGATATACAACAACAGCGAATATTTACTAGAAAACAGCTCTTTTGTGGACGAAAGTATATTAGAAAGAATCCCCGAAAGGTTGGAAGAATTGCGTCCGCCAGCCGAAGAGCCACCGCCAAGGTTGACAACATTGCCGCCGATTCCTTCCGATACAGTAAATCAAGAATTTTCGCCAGTGGCAAGCATTGTCGATTTTGTCTCCGAAAATGCCAACGGTTCACGAAGTGCCGTACAAAGTAGCGGAATAATTGCGGCATCTACAGGGCAAATTGTCAGCGTTACATCCACCGCAAGTCCGCCAGCCACGCATTTTATAGGAATCGCCGTTGCTGCTAACGATTTTGAATTTGACCATCTAACCGTACATCACCAGGGAAATGACATAACCGAGCAAATTATTGGTCAAAATTTATCCTTGCCAGGACGCGGTTTTCAGTTGTCTGGCAGCGGAAATATTATTCGCACTTTTGACTTGCGATTTTTTCATCGAGGAGAATTATTTGGCAGCCAAAGTTTAACTGTCAACCTAACAACCGCCGAATCCGAGGAAGTTCCCGAAATTCCCGATGTTGTTGTTCCTGTGGCAACCATAAGTTTATTTTCGGACGGAACTTTAGTACAAACGCACAACACAACAGGTTCGGCGACCGAACAAACCGCTCCATTGCTTGAATCCACCTTGCAAAACAATACTTTGGGATTAACCCTAAACACGGAAAACGTTACAATAACGCACAATAACGACGATGTAACGGAAATCCTGTTAAACGGCACTTTTCCAATCACTGAAACGGAAACGTTGCATTTTAACGTTATTGTACGCAACTCGGCAGGAAACATTTTGCAAACTGGCACATTAACCGTATCTGTTGAAGTTCCTGTGCCAACGGTGAATGCAGTTTTGCTAGCGGGTGTATTCGCTTTTGCAGAAACTGGCGGATTTCCGCCACGTGTTGAGGAAAATCATGTCAACATAATAAATGACGATTCGGTAGCACTTTCGTTTGACGAACTGGATTTTGGCAATTTTCCGCATTACATTGCGTTGCTGCTGAACGAAGATTTTGACGGAATGGGCGAACCGCTGGTTGTAAACGGCAATTTTGCGACCGCACAAGCCGCTGTTTCCGCCGTTACTGAAAATCCAGCGTTAAACGTAACTTCGGATATTTTATTTTTTGACTCGGCAACTTTGCAAAATACAATGTTAGACAATCTCGGCACAGGTTACAGGCTTTCGCAAAGTGCAACGGAGCAAAATTTTGCGGTAATTTTACTGGATAATAACGGAAATCCGATATTTTTTCATCCGCTATCCATTGAAATAATTATCCACCAAAATTTGCAAATTTTTGACCCAACAATTTTCGAAATGCCAATAATTGAGCCAAATGAGCAAATTAAACAAGAAGAAAAATTCGAAGAAATCCCAATTTACGAATTATTGCCGCTAACTCCGACAATAGATTTTGACGAAATGGGAAATCCGCAAGTTATCCACCCAGAAATCCCAATAATTTTGCCCTTCGAATAAAAAATTTGCGGGTCAAGGGACGCGTTCCTTGCGGGGTTTGCCTGCCCGCCGGCAGGCGGGGGGCAGAGCCTCAAGGTTTTGATGTAAGGTTTTGATTTAGTATTTAAGGAGATGTTGATATGCAAGTTATATTGCTTGAAGATGTAAAGGGAACGGGCAAAAAGGGACAAGTTATAAATGTTTCGGACGGTCATGCTAAGAATTTTTTGATACCCAAAAAATTGGCGGCGGAAGCAACCAAATCCACGCTAAACGACTGGGAAAAAAAGAAAAAAACCGAGGAAAACAAACGCCAAAATGAAGTTACTGCCGCCCAAGAATTAGCCGCTCGTATCGAAAAAACTAGCGTTAAAATTACAATGAAAGTGGGCGAAAACGGCAAAATGTTTGGCTCGGTTGGCAACAAGGAAATTGCAGCGGCACTTTCTTCCCAGTTTGGCATACAAATAGATCGCAAAAAAATTGTGCTAGACGAACAAATTAAAACGATTGGCGAAAAAATTATCCCAATAAGATTGTACTCGGAAATTACAGCCAAACTTAACCTCGAAATTGTAGCAGAATAACAGCGATGGACGATTTTTCGGAATATGTACCAAAAATTCCGCCAAATGATATTTTGGCGGAACAGGCTGTTTTAAGCAGTATGATGTTCGAAACCGAGGCTATTTCTGTTGTGCTAGAATATTTGCAAGCCGATAGTTTTTACAAGCCCGAAAATAAAGCCGTTTTTGAGGCTATTGTTTCATTGTTTGACGAGCGAAAACCTGTTGACACTGTAACGGTCAGTAGTAAATTATCCGAGCAAGGCGTTTTTGAGCAAGTCGGCGGTTTGGATTACATAAAAAATTTGGTCGATGCCGCTTATACCACGTTTCACGCCGAACATTACAGCAAAATTGTTGCCGATAAATTTATGTTGCGGCAACTTATCAAGGTAACAACGCAAATTTCCGCCGAAAGTTACACCGCCGAAGACGAAGCCGACAACATTGTCAACCGCGCGGAAAAGGCTATTTTTGAACTTTCGTCAACTCGCAAAGGCGGCAATTTTGAATCGATTGCCGCTATTGTGAATGTTTCGTTGAACGAACTGGAAAAACGTCGCGCGCACAAGGGCAATCTAACTGGCGTTGATACTGGGTTTTCTGACCTTAATCACATGACGGCGGGCTTTCAAAAATCCGATTTAATTATTATCGGCGCAAGACCGTCAATGGGAAAAACGGCTTTTTTGCTGAACATTGCACAGCACGTATCAACCAAAAATCAACTGCCAACCGCCATTTTTAGCTTGGAAATGTCCAAAACGCAACTTGTCAACCGTATGTTGTGCGTAGCTGCCAACCTCGAATTGCAAAAATTTCGTGTTGGCGATGTCAACGATGATGATTACGAAGATATTGTTGTTGCGATGGACGAGATAAATAAAGCTCAACTTTTTATTGACGATACGCCCAGCATAAGCGTTTCTGCGTTACGGTCAAAATGTCGCCGTCTTAAATTGGAAAAAGATTTAGGGTTGATTGTAATCGATTATTTGCAACTTATGACAACCACATCTTCACGAACGGAATCTCGGCAACTGGAAATTTCGGAAATATCTCGTGAACTTAAGGCTTTGGCAAAGGAATTAGATGTACCTGTGCTAACAGCGGCTCAATTAAGCCGTAGCGTGGAATCTCGGTCAAATAAACGCCCAATGTTATCCGATTTACGCGAATCGGGCGCAATAGAACAAGATGCCGACATTGTAGCGTTTTTATATCGAGATAAATATTATAATCCAGATACAGAAAATCCCAGTGCAGCCGAACTGATTATTGCAAAACAACGAAACGGTCCAACGGGTACAGTAAATTTAGTATATTTAGAGCAATTTACCCGCTTTCGTGATGCCGAAGATAGCGAATTTCCTAGCTATTAAAAAATTGCATTTGTTAAACCGTTGTTAAACCGTAGGGGCGGATAATATCCGCCAGTTGTGGCTTACGGGCGGATAATATCCGCCCCTACAGCAATATCAAAAATAAAAAAATTTTAACAGGAAAGAGCATGAAAAATGAACCTATTACCAACAAAAATAATCAGCACAAGAACAGTCAGCGGACAAATTAAAAAGTTGGCAACCGTGCAAATTGTTATAATTGGCGTGTTTGCAATGGCTTTGCTTGCGATTACTTTGACGGCAAATTTCCAGCAAACGCAAGCACAAATTTTGGGACAACAACTGCAACATGACCGCTTTTCTCATTCGGAAGAAATGCAGCAAATTGTACAGGATTATCAAATGCAAACCCATTACGAACAGTCCATTGCAAGCCACTTAAATTTGCCAGTTTTTAACATTGACAAATTGCAAATGATACAGCAAACGCTCCCAGACGGCGTTATTTTGCTAAATGCCACGGTTGACGACATCGGCGCAACTTTATTTTTGGATACTGACAATCTAGCTTTGGCGGACGTTCACCGCGACGCATGGGTAAATACAGGGTTGACATCTCGGGTGCAAATGACATCCGCAACTTTAACCGAGGATTCCCAAATACGTTACGTGTTATCGGTAGTTTGGCAAAATGAAAGCTAAAAAACAGGCTGGCGGAGCATATATTTTCGTGCTTATGATTATGATGGTTGCCTTTTTGACAATCGCAACAATTTTGGGAATTACAGCAACCAGCCGCATAATTAGTGCCCAATATATGCAGTTTTCGGGGTTTCACAATTTAGCTGTGGGATCTGCGGAACAGGTGGCTTTTTTATTGCAACAAAAAGTTGAGTTGGACGAATCTCAAATAGAGCAAATGCTTGATTTTGAGCAGTTGGAGCAATTTCTATTATACGAGAACGGCAATTTTTATTTGTCAGATAATTTTATGTTGGCTTTCAGAGCCGAACAAAACGCCGCAATATCGGCATTTTTGGCAAGCTCATTTACTTCTGAAGTGTCAACCACAGGTTCGCCGCTGTTTTCTGTTTCGTTTTCGCTTGCCGCAAACGAGGAAATATACACGGTAATCACGAGAATACAGCCCACAGCGGGCAATTACAACATCACAAGCCAAGTTGAAAATACCGCAAGAATATCCAATCCATTAACCGTATCGGCTCGTTTAGAGTGGACAAATTTTTCGTACGACAAAATAGAAATTACGCCTAAAAATTACCATTGGCGAGATTCTCCGCCAGAATGGTGGCAATCGGCAGAAATCCCATTTGCCGATTTTTTGGGCAATTTCAGCGAAATGGCGGCTCACGATTGGCACGAAAGCACCGCAATTTTAGTTACATCCAATCCGCAAATTGATGTTTCTCAACTTAACAACAGCATAATTATTTACACGGAAACCGCCAATTTTGAGGTAATTGGAAATTTCACAGGCTTAATAATTGCACCAGCCCAAATCGAAATTGACGGCACATTTCAAGGCGGCATAATTGCAGGCGACGCAATACTTTCTTCGCCAAATGCGGTAGTCGAACCTGTAACTTTTGCCAATCCCAACGTCATTTTTGATATAGAAATGCACCCACAAGATGCACAAATTATATTTGACTTTTTGGGCATTTCCAATTTTGGAATATCGTCAACCGATAATGTGGAGGACGTTTTGAAATATTTGCAAATCGAAATTGACCGTCCACCGATAATCGAAGAAATTTTAGAAATTGTGCAGGAATATTTACCAATATTGACAAATTTATATCAACAATGAAATAATAATATCGATATATAGACGGACAAAGGCAAGCGAACGAAAATAGACGAGCAGATATAGCAAAAGCCGATTATAGAAAAAGTCGATTTAGATATAGCAAAAGCCGATTATAAAAAAAGCCGATTTAGAAAAAACGGGCGGATATTATCCGCCCGATGTTTTAATCATTGCAACACGCTAAAAACAGCGGTTTGTGCTTGTGCCGCCTTTGCAAAAATTTCTACTGATTGCTGTTTAGCGGTTTCGTTTATGTGATTGGCTATTGCGGCGGATATTTGCACTTCGGTTGCGTGATGTGTGCCGTCAATTAGGGCAATCCCGTTTTCGAGAGCATCCAGTGCAAAATGATGACCAATGTCTCCAGTAACGTAAACATCGCATTTGTGAGATATTGCCGCTTGCAACATTTTGGCATTTGCTCCGCTGCCACCGCATATTGCTACTTTTTGAATGGGCTTATCTTGATTGCCTACATAACGAATGTTCGGCACTTTTAAGGCTTTAGATACGTGTTCGGCAAAAGTTGCTAAAGTAATTCCGCTTGTTTGGTCAACTTCGCTTGCGGGATAAACCGCATTTGTGGGATCGAGCCAATTTATGCTGTCAACCCAATTTGCGTTATCTCCGCCCATTGTAAAATCGCCAACAAGCCCCAAAGTTGGGTAATTTTGCTCGGTTGGTGGCACCAAAGGAATTTTATTTTGAAGTAACAAAAGGTCAAAAAGCAGGTCGTTTACGCCTTTTGCGGCTACATCGAGGTTTGTGTGAGCGCAAAAATGACCTATTCCGTTGGCAATTAGCGTCATTATTTTTTTGCCCAGGGGATTATCGGTTGTAATGCTATTGACAGGCGGAACGTGCCGCGAAATTAGCGGATGATGCGTAATTATAAAGTCAAATCTTTCTTGTACGGCTTCGCGCAAAACTGGCTCGGTTAAATCTAGTGCAGTCAGCACACGAGATATTTTGCGAGTGCGGTCGCCAATATGTAACCCCACATTATCTCCGTCCATTGCCCATTTTTGCGGCGACCATTTTTCCATTGTATCAATTAACCATTGTGTGTCCATTTTTTTACTCCTTTTTTTCTTTATGATATAATAAATTTGCTGTTTTGTCAAACTAAAAAGATTTAGGTGGATTTTATGTTACCCTACAAAACTATTGTAAATTTTATTTTGCCACGATTGATAAAATTATCCATAAACATTGCAACTCGCGGCCCAAGAATTTTATTGCGATCGACCACCACAATTTTTCGAGCCAATTTGCTAACAAGAACAATCGCCGCTATTTCGCTATCTTTTTACGATATTTGGGATTACAAACGAGGAAACATTTCTAAACTGCAATTTGTTCGCAACGTTTTAATGTCGTGGTTAATGGTTATTTTTGGCGTTATTGGTTGGTATTTTGGCGCAGAATGGATTTTGCTAGAAATTGCCGTTGCTGGCTTTGAAATTTTGGTCGGCAGCTTTATTGGCATGGGAATTTTCATGGTAATTTTTAATACGCTTTTTACCGCCATTTTTGACAAATTTTTAGGCTCTGATTCGCAAAAAATGTTGAAAATAATTTGCAATTATACGCAAGATTCCAAAATATTACACCGCATAAAAAAGTCCGAATTAAAGGCAATGTACGCATCTAACAATAAAGATATTTTTGCGTTGCAACTTATAAAAAAATATCAGGATAAAATTGGCTGAAAAAGCAGTCTACAAAAATCCCACAAAAATCAGCATAATAGCAAAAAATAAACCTATCGAAATGCACATTCCTCGAAAGTTAATATCTAGTGCTTGCACGTAATTAAGCTGTTTTGTTAGCCTGTAACGATATTTGCAAAGCACAACCGCCAAAATTACACTAACCGCAAAAATTGCCGTTTTTTCGATATACGAACCGACCGAAACGGATAATTGACTGTCAAACAAAAAATTCATTATCCAAACGCCGAAAATTCCTGTAAATAGCGAAAAAATTCCCAACAGCAAAACCGAAACAACTTTATTTTTGTGCATTAAAACAGCGGACGCATTTTTTGGGTTGCCAAATAACATAAAGGCGTATCTTACGAATATGGCGATAGTTCCAAAGTTGACAACCGACAAAACAACGTAAAGCCACATATCAATGTCGTCCATAATAAAATATTTTGAGATATTTCCGTTAAACAAAGGAGCGCCAATTATTGCCAAAATGGAAAGCAAAATTGAAATCCCCAAAATTGGCGAATGTTTGAATATTCCAGTAATTTTGTTTATATCACGAGTTTTATATATTTGCATAAGCATCCCAGAAGTTAAAAATAGCGAAGTTTTGAAAATTGCGTGATTGATAATATGGTACAAACTGCCGTAATCTGCGTTATTTGTGCTTAATCCGACAATGATAAGTCCAATTTGTGCGGTGGAACTGTACGCCAAAATTAGGCGAATGTCATCTTGCGAAAAAGCCATTATAATGCTCAAAATTGCAGTTAGCAATCCCAAGCCCAAAAAGAAATCGTGGTTGGCAACTGGTTCAAAAATAAATTGAAATTGCAAAAACAAAAACACGGCACATTTCACGTGCAAACCAGATAATATCGCAGCTACAGCCGACGGCGCGCGCGGAATGCCTTGCACTTTTGGCAACCAACTTGCCAACGGAATCAACGCACATTTGAAAATAATCGCTGTCATTATAAGAACGTACGGCAAAATTAACTGGGATTTATCCGTTTCAGAGATAACGGCGGCGGCAATATCCATGTTGAGCGTTCCAGTTAGCATATAAATGTACGCAACGCCAAACAAATAAAATTGGATTGCCACTGTGTTTACCATTATGTAAATAAGCCCGTCAAATACCGAACGCCGCTCGCGCAAGAACAAAATCAGCACCGCAACAATTAAGGTTGCAACCTCAAATAATACAAACACGTTGAAAAAATCTCGTACCAAAAATATGCCTATTATAAGCCCTTGCCAAATATAAATAAGCAACCAATAAAGTTTCGACCACGATTCATTGAGAGCATAAATTGCCGTAATCAAAAATATAAACGCCGTAAGCATAACAAACGCCGAAGAAAGCATATCTGCACGCAAAATAATTCCAATAGAATCAGCATAACCGCCAACCACCGTAATAATCGCCTGTTCGCGGCTTTCCATAAATAAGAAAAATGTAAACCCTAAAAATATAGCTTGCACAACTATTGCCAAAATTTTTGCCACATAATGCGAAGACAATAAATACAAAAATACGGCAATCAATATTGGTGCAATTACAAAATATGTCAACATAAAAATTCCTCTTTCAGTTTTGGGATTGTTAAATCAATTTAATAAAAAATGCGGGCGGATAATATCTGCCTGTCTGGTTGGCGGTATTGTAGGGGCGGATATTATCCGCCCGTGATGGCTTTCGGGCGGATAATATCCGCCCCTACGGTTGTAGAAAACGCAATTTTTATTCATAATCCAAACTAGCAACTCTGGCTTTGGTTTTTGCCTTAACTTCGTCCCAATCGGTGGAACCTGTTTCGTGAGTTAGGTAAATTAGCATGATTATATCAACGGCGGTAACAGCAAGCCCAATTATTATAGCGGTAATCATTAGAGCTTGCGGCAGCGGATCGGCGATGTATTCTAGCGGTTGAGATAGGCTTTCGCCGATGGGCGGTAAAATGCCCTCTCTAAAACGCAATCCCAAAAAGAAAACAATAGCAGAAGTTTCTTTTATAACAAGGCAAACAATGGATTTTACAATATTTCGGCTAGTGATAAGTCCAAAAAAAGCCAAAAAAAACATTAAAATAGCAACAGTTTGTGCAAAAGTCATAATTAAACCCTCTCAATCGTGATAAATCGGTAAAATAGCATAACAAAACCTAAAGCGACTTTCAAGCCGATAAGCATATTCATAGTTACAAGATACACGCTTTTGAATATAGGCGGAGCATCCATTGCAATATATTCAGGAATCCCCAAAAATACCAAAAATACAGCCAATAAAACTATACTAGAAAATATCAATTTTTCGAACCGCTCCAACAGGACAACGGGCAAATCGTTTATGCTGCGAATCATATATCGGCAAACGAAAAATGCCGCCAAAACTACGCCACCTTGAAATCCTCCGCCTGGAGATAGATGTCCATATGTAATTAAATATATTCCAAAAATGGGCAAAATTGGCGTTATTATATTGACAATATCGGCGGCTTGTTTGCTAATTTTTATGTAGCGATGCTTTTCGAGGGTAGTTTTTTCCTTGTGCCACGATAAATGAGATATTGCTATAGCCGTAATTAACAACATAAGTGCCTCAAAAACCGTGTCGTACAGCCGATAGCCCAAATATATTGCGGTAACAGCGTTTGTTCCGCCAACTTCGTTCATAAAATTGTTAATGTAAAGCTCCATGCTGTATGTGCTTGGCGTTGCGGTGGGCGCAAACCAAAAAAACAGAGCCGCCAAAAATATTGTGAAACAAGCAGGCAAAATAAATTTATGCCATTTAATTTTTATGTACGTATCTTTTAAGTCGTAATATTTTTCGAAACATATTATAAAAAATATTGTAGAAAAAATGCTAATAGATGCTTCCGCCAAAGCGACATCTGGTGCACCAAAAATTAAAAATACAATCGAGGTTATAAGTGAATATGCACCTAAATAAAGTATCATTTTCATTATTTTTTGTTCAAATAATATTGGAACAGCACTTAAAATCCAAAGTACCATTAAAGTTTGCGACATACTACTCAACCTTTCGAACCTTTCTTCTTTTTTTTATACTTTTTTCCCCTTTTTCGCCTTTTTCTCCTTTTTCACCAAGAAACGCCGAACGTGCAATTATGTGCGTACACAAAGGGCCCAACAGCAAAACTATTGCCAACAAAAGTAGCAATCTTAGGGAAAACATATTAAAGCCGTTTATAAACACAAGCCCCAAAATTATTGTTATAATGCCGACTGTATCAATTTTGGAAGATACCAAAATTTTCTCGTAAAATCCGTTAAATTTGTAAATTCCGACAACACCGATTATCATAAAAATTAAGCCGATTGCAACAATAATGTAACCAATTATTTCCAACATTAAGTTTCTTCCTCCTTTTGGTTAGATTTATCGTGATTAAGCAAAAAAGTAGCAACAAAAATAGTGCCAATAAAGCCAGTTAAAGCGTAAATAATGGCAAAATCGATGATATAATCTAGTTGCATTTCGGTGGCAAACAGGACAATTATAATAATAATTTTGGTGGAAATTAAATTTATTCCAAGCAAATAATCCCAAACGGACGAGCCTTTAAGATTTTTTATAGTGCTTAAAAATAGCAAAACAAGCACTATGAGAATAGTATACAGCATTATAACACCTTTTCTATTTTAGTAAGTTTTTGCTCGATAGTACCTTTTACAGCGGCGGCGGAATCGGTTGTATCGGATTTTTCGTGTAAACGCAAAACGGTTAAATGCGTATCGGTTCGATCTAGCAGGATAGTTCCAGGAGTTAGGGTAATCGAGTTTCCTAGCAAAGTTCGCAAAAAGTCGTTTTTTAGCGTTGTTTCGGTTTGAACAATTTGCATTTCTGCATTAGTAAAAATCATTTTTATAACGGCAAAACTTGCCAAATAAATTTGACCAATTATATAAAAAGGATAAACCGCCAAACGGAGCAGTTTAACGCCAGTTATAGGTTCGGCGGGTAACAAAGTTCGCACAAAATACAGCGATAAAACGGACAAAACCAAGCCGACCGCCAAGTTAAACAAATTAAATTCGCCAGCTAACAAAGCCCAAACAAAAGTCAAAATTACAATCATTATTATTTTAGACAAAATGTACACCTCAAAATTAAACTATAGCTAACAAAATTAAGCTAAACGCCATTACGAACATTCCAGCAAAAAATCCGATAGTTACCTTAAAATCGTTGCCGTATTTGTGAGCCGTCGGCAAAAGTTCCGCAATGGAAATATACACCATTATTCCGCCAATCGAGGCAAAAACGATGCCCAACATATTATCGCCCATCCATTGTAGCAACAAGAAATAGCCAATAATTGCGCCCAAAGGTTCGGTTAATCCCGAAAGAGTGGCTATCCAAAAGGCTTTAACTTTGCTACCAGTTGCATATTGAATCGGCACAGCTACAGCGATTCCCTCGGGAATATTGTGGATAGCTATTGCTGCCGCTATTGTAACGCCCAAAGTTGGATCTTGCAAAGCACCGACAAAAGTAACTAATCCTTCGGGGAAATTATGAATAGCTATAGCAAGTGCAGTTAAAATTCCCATGCGTCGCAAAGATTTGAGTTCTTTGTCGGTTAAATTTTTGCGCCCTTCGGGATCTTTGAACTTTTCGATGTGATCTTCTCCCTCGGGAACTAATTTCATTATTAGGGCAATAAAGATAATTCCGCCAAAAAATGCAACGGTGGTAACAATCAAGCCCATTTCTGTGCCGTATTGCCCCTCTAAATTATATAAGGCTTTTTTGAATATCTCAACAAAAGAAACGTAAACCATAACGCCAGCCGAAAAACTTAATGACAACGCCAAAAAATTAGCATTGTTCTTTTTTTGAAAAAGCGTAATTAAACCGCCTATAGACGTAAATATTCCAGCCACTAAAGTAAGCAAAAAAGCATATAAAACTTCGTTAATTGTAATCGCCTCCTAAAACCGTGGATTTTGCGAGTGTGCAAAAGTTCGGTTTATTAAATACTTTGTACATAATAACACAAAAATTTAATATGTGCAAATAAAAAAGGCGGAAAATTTCCACCTTTTGAATAATTTATACAATTTTCGACATTTCGTCAACCAAATTTTCGAAACGTTGCAGAGCCTCTTTTATGGGATTTTCGGTTTCTCCGCTCATGTCAACGCCAGCTTTTTTTAGAATATTTATGGAATAATCCGCCGAGCCGCTTTTTAGGAATGTTAAATATTTTTCGGCTTGGCTGTTATCCTGCAAAATTCGGCTAGAGAACGCCATTGCGGCAGAATATCCTGTTGCGTACTGAAAGACATAAAATGCACGGTAAAAATGGGGAATCCTCGCCCATTCTAAATCCAGTTTATCGTCTAAAATAACGTGTTCGCCGTAATATTTGGCGTTTAATTCACGATACACCGCATTAAGAGCATCCAAAGTTAGCGGTTCGTCATTTTCTGCCATTTTGTGAGTTATCATCTCAAATTCTGCAAATAAAGTTTGCCTAAACAGGGTTGTCCTAAACTGCTCTAGCCACGTGTTAATGAGATAGGCTTTCATTTGAGTATCGCCCGTTTTCTCGGTTTCCTTTAGCAAATAATCTAGTAATAACGCTTCGTTTACCGTTGAGGCAACTTCTGCCAAAAATATTGTGTAATCGGAATAAATATAACGTTGCGTTTTCCAGGAATAATAGCTGTGCATCGCATGACCCAATTCGTGAGCCAAAGTAAACATATCGTCAATTTTGTTTTCGTAATTTAGCAAAATATAGGGATGTCCACCAAAAGCACCCCAAGAATACGCACCGCTGCGTTTGCCCGCGTTTTCGTAAACATCTACCCAACCGCCGTTTCGCAAGCCATTTTCGGCAACTTCTATGTAATCTTTTCCCAACGGTGCAAGGCTTTTCAAGACAGTTGTTATCGCATCGTTGTACTCTATTTTTGTGTCAATTTGTTTGATAATTGGCGTATACAGGTCGTAAACTTGTAATTCTGGCAAATTTAGGGCTTTTTTGCGAATTTCCATGTAGCGGTGCATTGCTGGCAAAAACTCGTGAGCCGTTGCAATTAGCTGAGTGTACACCGTGCTTGGGATATTATCCGAAAAAAGTGCGGCATCTAATGCAGACGGATAATTGCGAATTTTGGCGAAAAACACATCTTTTTTAACGCTAGAAGAATATGTTGCCGCTAAAGTATTTTTTAAGTACCAGTAACTATCGTAATATTTGTGCCAAACCGTTTTGCGAATTTCGCGGTTGTCAAGTTCGAGCATTGAGCCGTATCTGCCGTGAGTCAACTCAACATTATTGCCGTTTTCGTCCTGTACAGTGCCGAATTTTAGGTCAGCATCATCGAGCATATCGAATATATTGGACGGCATTTCGCCAAGTTCGTTGGCTTTTGCCAAAATTTCCTCTATTTCTGCCGATTTAACGTGTTCTTTTTGGCGGATAATATTTTGCAAATAGTGGTTATAAAGCGAATTTGCGGGGATTTTTCTAATTAAAATATCGTTGGGAATCGCCAAAATTTCGGGTTCTACAAAAGAAGTAGCTGCCATCAATTTTGTGTTTACGCCCGAAACAATATCTACAAGCCCTTGATATGTTGCGTTGTTTGTATCTTCGTGTAATTTCATGTTTGCGTACACGTACAGCTTGGAAAGTTCCTCGCTTAACCGCATATTTTCGGATATACATTCCAATAGATGATCCGATACATTTTGCTTAAAACGGCTAAATTGCTCAATTTGTTCGGTTAAAGCGGCAATTCGACTGTGCCAAATTTCGTCGCTAGCAACTAAATCGTTCAATCGCCATTTTGCCTCATTAGGAATTTCTTCTCTAGTTTTTTGTTTAATTTCCATGGTTTTCCTCCGTAATTTTCCTGTATTTTAGCTATCTAATGAGTATTGTAACATTATTTTCGAGAAATGTCAATGATTTTATTTGAAAATATTTTGGGATTGGTTTGACAATTTTCAAAATGTTTTGTAGAATGAAGTATAGGTAAAATAAAATTTTTTCCAAGGAGTTGACAAATTTGCAAATTTGTGCTACCATTAACGAGCAGAGCAGAGCAGAGCAGAGTTTTTTGCTATACGCAGAGCAATAACCTAATCTCCGCTTTTTTGTCAACCACAAAAACCAAAAAACAAAAACATACAAAAAGCAAGCCAAATTTTCCCCATTGCGAAAATTATCGGCTTGTTTTTTGTTGTAAATAACCAAAAAGGAGAATTTTCCAATGACAAAATTAAAAACCAACAAAACGAAAGAAATCAAGCAAAAGATAAAAAATTTTGCAGACAATTTCGAAGAAAACAATTACCTAATAAATTGGTACAACAATCAGCCATCTTCGGCAAAATTGGGATTTTGGGCGGCGGCTGTTATTGCATTCGCCACGCATTACATAATATACGCCAATTTGTTGCTAGAAATCCATTTGCCTGCGTTTGCTAGATCGCCCACAGTAGCTGGCAGGTGGATGCACCCTCGCATAACCAATCTATATTTCCATTTTCCAAATTGGATGGCGGGCGTTTTGCAAATGTTATTTTTGGCGGCTATGACATTTGTCGTAATAAAAGCCTTTGAAGTACACAACAAAATATACGCCCTGTTAATTGCGGGTTTGCTAGTATCTTTTCCCAATATTACCGAGACGAATCTATATTTTCACGATGCCGCACCGTATTTTTTTGGTGCATTCATTGCAACTTTGGGATTTTACCTAACCAAAATTTATAAATTTGGCTTTATTTTAGGTTCGTTGTGCTTAATGCTTTCGCTAGCGGTTTATCAGTCAAAAGTAAGCGTGGCACTAATTATGATTGTTATTCACCTTATTTTGTACGTGCTACAAAATAATCCGCCATTTATAGCGGCTTTCAAGTACGCTTGCAGATACATTTTTTTGGCGGTCGGCGGATTTTCGGCTTATTACATATCTCTCATTATTTTTGAAGTGAATGCCGCAAGAGTTACAAGCGATGTTCCGTTAATGGAAATTTTGCAAAACCTCCCAAGCGAACTGCTCCGTGTTTACCGAGAAGTTTTCTACTATTTTTTTAGCAGTATGCCAAATGTGGATTTCCGCAGTTTCATTATTTACAGCAGATATTTAATTGCGGCGTATGCGTTCATATTTTTTGTGTTAGCTGTAACTTTGCTGTTGATTGTAATATCCAAAATAAAAGCCAAGCAAATAAGCGTAATCAACATAATTATTGCCGTGCTGTTGGTTGCGTTGTTGCCGTTTGCAGGGCATTTATCGGGCTTGTTGCGTCCGCCATCGGAGATTCAATTTATAACAATGACAACATACGCTTTGGTATTTTTGCTGTTTTTCCCGCTAATTTTATGGGAAAATTTCAAGATAAATATTTACGGAGCAAAAAAACTCGCCACTTTCGCCTGCGTGTTTATAATAGGCTTTTACATGGCGTTCGCTAATTTTGTATATACATCAATGCAAGCTCGACATATGCAAATAATGAATTTAGCAAACAGGCTAACATTGCACATAGAGCCATTATTGCACTACAGCGACCGCAACACAATTTTTATTTTTGGAAATAATTTTCGAGGTAATCCGCTATATCCTGCAATCAACAATTTTACCGAATATACCGCAAGAACTATCCAAGATTCACGAGTTTTTGGCAACGACAATATCACTGGTTGGGGTGCTGGTTTTCTAGTAGGAGTAATACGCAATCGCATAGGATTAGAAGTGCGAAGTCCATCTAATAACGAAAGAACCGCTCTACTACAATCCGCAATAACCCAAGGAATGCCAGTTTACCCAACAGAAGGCTCGGTTGCAATAATAGACAACGTTGTAGTAGTTATGAACAACTTCTTCGGCAGGGTTGACATTGAACAAATCGAAGAAATCGACCAAACAACTTTTTCGCTAACATACAACCACACAGGAAAATCCACCGATTTACCCTTCGAATACGAATGGCGATTTTACAGGCTAGAAAACGGCAACCCCCAAGAAATAACCGATTTACGCACCCACGAAAACACAGGACAAGTATATTTTAATCCCGCCGAACCTGGCGAATATCAAGTTAGAGTTTGGCTAAGATTTGCGGAGGGTTTTCGTGGCAACAGCAATTCCCAAAACATAATCAACAACTGGAGCGCCGTTTGGGAGGTGGAATAATGCAAAAAATCAGCATAATAATCCCGTGCTACAACGAAGAGGAATCGCTCCGATATTTTACGAAGAAACCGCCAAAATACAGGCAAAAATGGATTGCGTAACCTTCGAGTACATTTTCATAGATGACGGCTCGCAGGACGGCACTTTGCCTATTTTACGGGATTTATCCAAAACCGACAACATAAAATATTTGTCATTCTCAAGAAATTTTGGCAAAGAGGCGGCTATTTTTGCGGGGCTTTCCTCTGCAACTGGCGATTTTGTCGCCTTAATGGATGCCGATATGCAAGATCCGCCAAATCTATTGCCCAAAATGCACGAGATTTTGGCAACTGGCGATTTTGATTGCGTGGCAACTCGCAGAATAACCCGCAAAGGCGAGCCGCCAATCCGTTCATTCTTCGCAAAACGATTTTACTCGCTAATAAACACAATATCCGATACGCAACTAGCTGACGGCGCACGAGATTTCCGCCTAATGTCCCGCCAAATGGTAGATGCTGTGCTGTCGCTGGGCGAATACAACCGCTTTTCCAAAGGGCTTTTTAGTTGGGTTGGATTTCGCACAAAATACATCGATTACGAAAACGTGCCACGAGTTGCGGGCAACACAAAATGGAGCTTTTGGCGACTTTTTGCGTACTCTTTAGACGGCATTGTTGGGTTTTCGGTAAAGCCGTTGGTGCTGTCATCTTTGCTTGGGATTTTACTGTGTTTTATAGCGTTTGCGAGCGCCGTATTTATTGTTGTGCGGTGGCTTCTATACGGCGATCCCGTGCAGGGCTGGGCAACCATTATGACAACAATTTTGTTTGTCGGCGGCTTAAACTTGCTGTGCATCGGCATTTTGGGACAATATCTAGCGAAAACCTACACCGAAAGCAAGCGGCGACCAATTTACATCGTCCGCGAAAAATCTTTTTAGAAAAATTTCGCAAAACTTGCTAAATCAACTTGACAATCCCAAAAAAACAAGCTAAAATAAACAATAAAAAGGAGCAATCCCATGAAACCAAACCAACAAAAGCCCAAACCGCTAGGTTACGTAGATTTACCCAACGGGCCAAAGGCAATTTTCCCAATGAACGACATATTTCTAGCCTACAGTTTCGACCAAAAAGAACAATGGGAAATTTTGCGGCTAATAATAAACATCTTAATAGCGGCGTATTTGCAAGTGTGCGTTACAAGCAAGCTAAAGCCGATAACAGGCAAAATAAAGGTGCAAACGCAGTTCAAATATTTTTTGGACACAAACTGGAAAGACACGCGCGAGCAAGATATAAAGCTATCCGAAGAGGATTTTTTGGCAACCTACATAGAATTTCAAAACCGAGCAAACGTGGATCCGCCAGTAGAAATACGTTCGGTTGACTATTTGGGGCTTGGGATTGTCCACGGAAAGGGCAAATTGACCAATCAAATATGGCTATTAGCCGAAGATGTCAAAAGCGTAACACAAGAGAACAAATTTGCCCGCTACATTTTAGCCGACGAGCAAACGGGCAACGAACATCCGATAAACTCGGGCATATTATATATAAACCTGCCAAAGCTAGCACAAGAAAACAGCCCCGCTGGCGAATTGGCGGAGTTTTTACTAGGAAAAACGACTAATCCCAAAAATAAAGATGTGCGAAAAATTGCACGAGCGTTCAGCAAAACTTTTGGGGTTTTCAAACAGGATAAGGAGGCGACTAAGGTGTTATCTTTTAGGGATAGGAATCGAAAAGAGGCTAGTTATGATACACTCAATAAAATCGAAGAATTGGTTAACAATGGCTTATCATTAGAGGATGCTTTTCAAAAAGTACGAGAAGAGACTTCGTTACAGTTTAATAGTCTAGTTGCCGAAAATAGCTAAACAAGTGTGCAGTTTTCAAACAGGATAAGGAGGCAGATAATATGTTATCTTTTAGGGATAGATATTGGAATGAAGGTCGACATGACGGTTTGGAAGAGGGCTTGGAAAAAGGCTTGAAAAAGGGCTTGAAAAAGGGCTTGAAAAAAGGGCGACACAACACAGTGAGCGAAATAGAAGAATTACTCAAAAGCGGCTTATCACTGGAAGATGCTTTTCAAAAAATACGAGAAGAAACAATAGTAACAACTTAAAAATCTAGTTGCCGAAAATAATTAAACAAATTTGCAGTGTTCAAACAGGATAAGGAGGCGACTAAGGTGTTATCTTTTAGGGATAGGAATCGAAAAGAGGCTAGATATGAAGGGCGAAACGAAGGTTGGGACGAATCCGCCAGCAAACTTGCCGAATTGATTAAAAACGGCTTGTCATTAGATGATGCTTTGCAAAAATTACAAGAAGAAAAATCATTGTGGCTTAATCATCCAGTTACCTAAATGTGCAGTGTTCAAATAGGATAAGGAGGCGACTAAGGTGTTATCTTTTAGAGATAGATGTTGGAATGAAGGTTTTAATGAAGGTTTTAATGAAGGCTTCAAAGAAGGTTTCAAAAAAGGTTTTGAAGAAGGAGTAAACTATACAATCAACGAAATTAAAAACTTGCTAAAAAGTGGCTTATCGATAGAAGATGCTCTGCAAAAAATACGAGAAGAAAAACCATTATATCTCAACAAACTAGCCGTCGAAAACAACCAAACAATCTCACAGCCATAAAATTAAGGAGACAACAAAAATGTTACAAAACAACAACCAAAAACAGTTTAACTACAACATAGAATACGAAATCCAAAAATTACTAGAAAGCGGTTTATCAGTAGCAGAGGCTTTCCGTGAAATAAAAGAAAAAGCCCTTCTACAACAACATATGCAACGCAAAAATCCAACGAACAAATACAATCCAGCAACCGTCTTCAGGAGGACAAAATGAACCTAACAAAAGCCGACAATCTACCGTTTGACCCACGCTCGCAAATGAGCGATATTTTCGTGGACGGATTTGGGCAACATTTAACAATTTTCTCCAAGGATAAAAATCGGCTTGCAACGGCGTTTTCCCATATTTTTGACCTTTCCCATTTTTATGTTGCCCACGATGACACAACAATCTCCGCAATGACAGCTTGCACAAGCCACTTTTCGCCACTAAAATTTGACAAATTAACCTGCCAAAAAGAATTAGGTTTCTTGCGTGGACGGCTTGCTTATTTTGGGCTTACAAAATATTTGGTCAACCATAAATTTCCGTTTGAATTTGCCCCAAACATGGGCAGAATAGAAATTGTCGCAACCGCCGCCGCTTTTCGTGGGCAGGGAATAGCTTTTGCCCTAATAAACCACATTATCGCAACAACGCCATTCGAAGAGTACGTCCTGGAAGTAGCCAGCGACAACACTTCTGCAATTAGATTGTACGAAAAACTCGGTTTTGTCGTGTTTACTAAAGTGGATGTTCCGTGGTATATGAAAAAATATATTGTTGGATATTTATACATGAGATATACAAAATAGTAAAACGATTCAGCAGTTGCAAAATGTAGGGACAGTCCTCCCTACGGAAAATACCAAAATTACCAATCCGCTAAAATTCCCAAAAAAGCGGAATGTTTTTATTGCAAAATTTATTGCAAAATCCCAAAATTAATGATACAATAAACTATACCAAACCAATTTTAGCGGGTCAAGGGGCGAAGCTCCTTGCGGGGGGTGTGGGGGGCAGCGCTCCCCACGGTTTTGAAATTGGCAATTCAAAATAAAATAGACTGGAGCAAAAATTATGTCAGATAATCTAAATCCATTTTTAATGGCACAACAACAGGTAAAAGAGGCTTGCGATAAGCTAAATATGCCGCCTGCTGTTT
>WRKG01000293.1 GCA_009778185.1 Bacillota bacterium | reverse complement strand
AAGCCACTAAAACTAATTTGGCAAATATTATATTGCAAAAAAATAATAACGAAAGTCAATTTGTCATGTTTCAACGAATCCAATTAAATATTGACAAATTGAATACGCAAAATTACGATATAGATAACTGTTTAGCTTATTTTGCACAACAAACAGAAATTTCAATAATATATGCAGATGTGCTTGTAATTGCTATACAATATGGTAAATATTTCACAGAAATATATCAAAAATTGAACACTCAAATATTTGTACTTGACAAAAAAATAAATCCCATTCGGTTTTTGTATAAAATTGTAAACACATTAAAAAATAAATTGGAAGAAACGCAAAGTCAACCAATATTTGAGTTGTTTGTGGATATTTCGCACCGTTATTGTAAAATGTTATACTCCACAAATACATATAACGAGGAAAATATTGATTTATTGCCTAACGAACACATTGCAATTTTTTATTTAGCAAAAGCATATAAAAATAAAAAAGAAGATATAAATTTTACTGAGTATCTACAAATTGCTGAAAAATATGCTCCATTATATCAGCATTACATACAGCAAATAGATAACAGCCAAATTGAAGTTGAGCAAAATCCGCAAGCACAGCTAAAACAAGAAATCGACCGCCTAAAATCCATGATATACGAAATTCTAAACACAGGCAACGTAACGCAAGCACAACAAATTTTTGAAACTTACGCACAAATTAATCCGGCTGATTCTGATATTCCGACAATGCGTAAAATGCTGTTTAACTAAAACAATAAAGGAGAATCCCCATGCTTTTAACAATAGGAATGATAATGAAAAACGAAGAGCGTTTTTTGCGAGATTGCCTAACCGCAATAAAGCCAATTTTAGATAACGTTGACAGCGAACTGATAATTTGCGATACAGGTTCAACGGACAACTCGATAGCAATAGCCAAAGAGTTTACTGATAACGTCTTTGAAATAGAATGGTGCAACGATTTTGCCTGGGCAAGACAACAAGGTTTCGAACGTGCTAAAGGCGAGTGGTTTCTTGTTTTAGATCCCGATGAAATTTTTGAAGATGTTCAAGAAATAATTGATTTTTTTAACAGTAGCGATTACAAAAAATACGGTGCTGCTATTGTCAACAGGGATAATAATCCTGAATCTAGTGAAAACAAAATTATAGGTAGAGTATTGCGCTTGTTCAAAATTATAGACGGTATGCAGTGGAATGATAAAGTACATGAACATCTATCTCCTTACGAAGAGCCTGTCAAACAGTTAGATTGCTTAATGTTACATTATGGGCTTATGCAAGGCGAAATTTCTGAAAAAAAAAGCCAACTTTATTTTAATCTTGTGCAAAATATTTACAAAGAAGATCCGACTAACTATACAAATATATTTTCTTTGGCGACTAATTATATAAATCAACCGCAAATTACTATCGAGTACCTCGAAATGGGCTTTAATTTAGCCAAACAAACCGAATTGCACGAAGAATATTTGCGAAGTCCGCTTATGTACGCTTCTTTTGCACAGTTGTTGACTGCAATGTATGTTGAAAACCAACAATATACAAAAGCCATCGATTTTGTTGCAAATTACTTTGAAAACACGCCAAAATCTAAACTACTAGATAACGCTTTTTTGCTAAAATATATGCAAATTACAGCCTACATAAACGAACATAAATTTTTGGAAGCCAACAAATCCGCTTTATTAGCATATAAATTAAAAGACCAAATGGATAATCACAAGTTATCGCCAGCGTATTCTTTTGTTCAGTTGCCAATCATTTCGGACGAAGAATTTATTTCCAAAATATTGGAAACGTTTGTGTTATCCAACCTTTTGCAAAATGCTATCGAATATTTGCAAAATTTATCAATGACTCGCAAATTGCCAAAACGCACCATCACCATAAACCAATACGAATGCTACAAAAGTCTAACAACCGCAATAATCAACCATAATCCGCAAATGTTGGCAAATCTACATAGCCATTTCGCCGAAAAATATCAACCAACCGATAAACAATACATCGATATAATTACCACAATAGAACTAGAAATATCCGCACAAGAAAACTCCGCTAAAATCAACCTAGCAAAAAATATTTTAGCCACCGCAACAAGCCAAAACAGCCCATATATTAAACTTCAGCAACTTCGATTATTTCTTGACGAAAGCCAAGCCACAAGTTATAATATAGATGAGTTACTAAATTATTTTTTGCAACAGGAATCTCTGCCACTAATTTATATAGATGTACTTGCCGTTGCCAAAAAGTACAACAAAAATTTTGCCGAAATAGCCCAAAAAATCAACCTTGCCGAATCAATCGAAATTTTGGGGAATATTGTACAACCTGTTAATCTTATAATGAATATGGCGAATATTTTTATGTAGCATTAAAAATAACAAGGAGAATCCACCATGCTTTTAACAATAGGAATGATAATGAAAAATGAAGAGCGTTTTTTGCGAGATTGTCTAACCGCAATAAAGCCCATTTTAGATAACGTTGACAGCGAACTTATAATTCACGATACAGGCTCAACCGATAACTCGATAGCAATAGCTAAAGAGTTTACAAACAAAGTTTTCGAAATAGAATGGCGGGATGATTTTGGTTGGGCAAGGCAACAAGGTTTTGAACGTGCTAAAGGCGAGTGGTTTCTTGTTTTAGATCCCGATGAAATATTTGAAAATGTACAAAATATAATTGATTTTTTTAATAGCGGCGAATACAAAAATTACGGCACAGCCACTGTAAAACGAACAGAAGAGCCAGATATTCAAAATAGCCCAACAATAAATAAACCTTTGCGATTTTTCAAAATAATTGAAGGTATGCAATGGCATGACAAAATTCATGAACGTCTATTACCGTTCGAAGAACCAACTAAAAACTTAAACTCCACTATCTTACATTACGGAAATGATTCAGCTATATCAAAAGAAAAAGGCAAGGACGAAAAATATATGCGTTCTATGTTAGCTATTTTAGAGGAAAATCCAACAAATTATAAAAATATTTTTTTGTTTTTATCATATATTATACATACTCACGATGTTGAAACTTGTCTTAAATACGCCGATACAGGCATAAATTTAGCCCAAAAAGCCGAATTTGACGAAAAATATCCGTATAGCTATCCACTTTTTTACCCTTTATTTGTGCATACGTACATATATATATACGCACAAACAAATCAATATCAAAAAATAATTGATATTGTAGAAGAATATTTTGAAAAAGTGCCAAAGTCAAAATTAGCCGAAACGGCTTATTGTTTCAAATATCAACAAGGTTTATCTTTCCTGCAACAAAATAAATTGGTGGATGCAAACAAAGCTCTAATAGAGGCGTATAATTTCAAAAAACAAGTTGACAACAACGAATTATATGGCATTTTAGCCTATACATTATTACCCAACATACCAGACATTGAATTTATCCAAAAAATACTACAAACCTTCATAACAGCTAATCTTTTGGAAAACGCCATTGACTATCTACAAAATTTGCCAATGTTACGCACAACAGCTGATTCTACCGTTACCATAAACCAATACGAATGCTACAAAAGCCTAACAACCGCAATAATCAACCACAATCCACAAATGTTGGCAAACCTACACAGCCATTTCGCCGAAAAATATCAGCCGACCGATAAACAATATATCGATATAATTACTACAATAGAATTAGAAATATCCGCACAAGAAAATATCTCCAAAATCAACCTAGCAAAAAATATTTTAGCCACCACAACAAACCAAAACAGCCCATATATTAAACTTCAGCAACTTCGATTATTTCTTGACGAAAGCCAAGTTGCAAGTTATAATATAAATGAGTTACTAAATTATTTTTTGCAACAAGAATCTCTGCCACTAATTTATATAGATGTACTTGCCGTTGCCAAAAAGTACAACAAAAATTTTACCGAAATAGCCCAAAAAATCAACCTTGCCGAACAAATCGAAATTTTTGGAAATATTGTACAACCTGTTAATCTTATAATGAATATGGCGAATATATTTATGTAACCACAAAGCACTAGGATGGTGTTAAAATAACTAGGAAGGTACGAAAAAATGATAACCATAGCAAAACCAACTTTTGACGAAAAAGAAATACAAGCAATTCAGCAAGTTTTAGACAGCGGAATGCTAGCAAGCGGTGCAATCACCGAAGAATTTCAAAATCACTTTGCACGATACATTGGCGTACAATACGGCGTTGCAACTTCTTCAGGCACAACTGCACTGGAAATTTTATTGCGTGCAATAGGAATCGGCAAAGGCGACAAAGTTATTACAACTCCGTTTTCTTTTATTGCGTCCACTAATTGCATTGTTTACGTTGGCGGAACGCCCATTTTTGCCGATATTGATCCAACCACTTTTAACATAACTCCCGAAAATGTTGAGCAAAAGCTAATCGAAAACCCCGACACAAAGGCAATTTTAATCGTCCATTTATTGGGGCATCCCTGCGATATGGATGCTTTTGTTGCACTTGCCAAAAAGTACAAAGTGCTATTATTAGAGGATTCTGCACAGGCACACGGTGCAACCTACAAAAACAAAAAAGCTGGCAGTTTTGGAACAGCCGCCGCTTTTAGTTTTTATCCCACTAAAAACATGACAACCTCGGAGGGCGGAATTATCGTAACTGACAACCAGGCAATCGCCGAAAAGGCAAAATTGCTAATAAATCACGGAATGCAAATTCGCTATTATCACAACGAAATCGGCTACAATTATCGAATGACAAATATTTCCGCCGCAATAGGATTATGTCAACTTGAAAAACTCGATAAATTTAACGAACGGCGAATCCAAATTGCACAATATTACGATAAAAATATCCAAAATCCCATAATTACATTGCCCACCGTTTTGCCAAACGTAAAACATTGCTATCATCAATATTGTCTGCTTATCCATGACGGCAAGCGCGACGCTTTTGTCGACCATTTAACCAAAAACAACATCGGGCATGGCATACATTATCCTATAACTATTCCCGAACAAAAATGTTACGAACATTTTAATTTTGATACAAATTTCCCTATAGCGAACCAAATAAAATCGCAAATTGTGTCAATTCCTGTGCATCCTGCCCTTACGGACGACGAAATAAAAACCGTTGCACAGGTAGTAAACGAGTTTGTATGATGGAGAAATTTATACATCCGCTTGCGCACGTTTCCGAAAAGGCGCAAATTGGCGACGGCACAAAAGTTTGGATAAACTCGCAAATCCGCGAAGATGTAATTATCGGAACTAACTGCATTATCAGCAAAGATACATATTTCGATAGCGGCGTTATAATAGGGAATAACGTTAAAATTCAAAATGGAGTATCTGTTTACAAGGGCGTTACCATTGGCGATGGTGCTTTTGTTGGACCAAACGCTGTTTTTACCAACGATATGTTTCCTCGTGCCGAAAACGCCGATTGGAAAGTTACGCCAACTGTCGTAAAAAATCGTGCATCTATCGGAGCAAACGCTACAATAGTTTGCGGCGTTACTTTGGGAGAATTTTGCATGGTTGGCGCAGGTAGCGTTGTTACAAAAGATGTTCCCGCTAATGCTTTAGTTGTGGGAAATCCTGCTAAAATTATTGGCTGGGTTTGCGAATGCGGCAACCGCTTGCACAGCGATATTTGCGACCACTGCAACAAAAAAAATCCCAATTTTACAAATAACCCAAATTAGAAGGGAACTAAAATGCAAAATATTAACATAGTTCACATAGGTTACGGTTATTGGGGACCAAACGTTGCACGAAACATCATGGCATCCACCAAAACCAACCTGCACGCAATCGTTGACATTAGCGAAGCCGCCTTAAACAGGGCTAATTTGTTGTACCGAGATAATGTCGCATATTCCAAAAATTACCGAGATTTTTTGACCGATTCGCAGGTAGATGCTTTTGCAGTAGCAACGCAAGCCGAGTTTAGCTATGATATTGCCCTCGATATTTTGAATGCTGGCAAGCATTTATTCATCGAAAAACCCATTGCAACCAACTCTCAACGGGCGGAAGATATTTGCAATTTGGCAAAATCGAAAGGGCTTGTTGTGCATTGCGATCACATTATGGTGCATCATCCCATAATAAAATACGTAAAAAAAATGTACGAAATGGGCGAATTAGGCGATATTATCTATTACGACGGCAGCCGAGTAAACCTGGGCCCAATCCGTCCAGATATGAACGCAATGTTAGATTTAGCTGTTCACGATTTAGCCGTCATCGATTATCTTTCCAACGGAAAAGAGCCAATCGGCGTAAGTGCAGTTGGCGAAAAACGTTATGGCAACCAGGAAGTGCTTACATATCTAACCATGAAATATGACGGATTTTTGGCACATATAAAAACTAGCTGGATTTCTCCATTAAAAGAGCGGCAAACGGTAATCGGCGGCACAAAAAAAATGCTAATTTTTGACGATATGAAAAACGTTGACAAATTAGCAATTTACGACCACGGAATAATCCACCGCGAACCCCACGATGAATACGGCGTTTACGAGTTCAAATCCAGGACTGGCGATATGATTGCTCCGTATATTCCACAGGAAGATGTCGTAAAAAATAGCGTTGAGCATTTTGCAGATTGCATTACAAACGGCACAGATTCGCTAACTGGCGCAGAACAAGCCCTGCGTGTTGTCAAAATTTTGGATAAAGCCGTGCAGGTTATGATTTGACGAATTTGGAATTGTATATACTCAAACAACTTCAAAACCGTGGGGAGCGCTGCCCCCCACACCCCCCGCAAGGAGCTTCGCCCCTTGACCCGTTAGAATTTTGGGCTTTTGTTAAGTTGATTTACTATAATTAAATATAAGCGGATTTACAGGTAGGGGCGGATATTACCTGCCCGTCCAGCAGGCGGGTCCGCCCGTTTTTTCCCCATTATTTCGCTCATTTTCTCCATTATTTCGCCCATTTTCCTCATTGTTTCACCCATTTTCGCCCAATTTTCCCAATTATTTCACCTACATTTCCCTATTATCTCGTTAAATTACCCCATTTTTTCATACGCTATTTTTACAAAATCCCCTATTGTTTACCACGTTTAACAACAGCCACAACAAACCGTGGTAAATCCAACATTCTTTTTGCCCTGCTGGGATTTGTCGCCAACCGATAAAGCCATTCTAGCCCAGCCTTTCGCATAATTTTGGGAGCACGTTTCACATTACCTGCAATAACATCAATCGTGCCGCCCACGCATAATGTTATTTTGCAAGGCAAATTGTCCTTATTTTGGAAAGCCCAATTTTCTTGACGTGGCATTCCCATTCCCAAAATTAAAATATCTGGCTTTAGAAGATTGATTTCTTCTATTATAGTTGACATTTCTTCAGGCTTATAATAGCCGTCTCGGAAACCTACTACATTTACGCCTTGTTCCCTTAAATTTTGGGCGGCTTTTTCTGCTATTGTTGGAGCTGCTCCTAGCAGATAGCAACTGCTTGTTGTTGCGGTTTTTAGCAAATCTTGTGTAATGTCGCAGCCTGGAACGCGCTCGGTTATTGGCAATTTTAGCCATTTTGCGGCTAAAATTATGCCAATAGCATCGGGCAAAACTAAATCGGCGGCGTTTAATATTTTTCCAAAATTTTTGTTGCGTTGTGCCAACATTACCGCTTCTGGATTTGGCGTTACAATTATGTGATTTTTACTAGTTTGCAAAAAATCCAATAAAATAGCTAATGCCGCTTGATAAGTTAAACCGTTAAAAGGCACGTCCAAAATTTTGAATTGTTCTAAATTTTTATTTGTTGTGTCCATAATTTTTTCCTGTTCACAAAATTTATAATGTAGCAAATGTTAAAATATAAATGCGGGCGGATAATACCTGCGGATCCGCCCGTTTTTTCCAAATCCGCAATGGTTCAATAATTCTGTAATAATAATTACATTTTGCAATTTTTAACCTTTGCGTATATTATGCGAATAAAAATCCACTAAAACCGTATAGTTTGATGTGCCTCTAAACGTTTGGGATTAACGACAATTATTTCGCCAGAATCTTCCAAGCGTTTTACCGTTTCAAGCACCGCATTTTGGGCATTTTCCACATCGGCGACAAGCGCAGGTCCAAGAGCTTCCATTAAAAGTAGCACATTATTTGCGGTTCGCGGAGAATGATTGTCCAAAACGTACTCTCGCAAGGCTGGCGATGCACCTTTTAGTGCAAGTGCAATTATGCGAGTTTCTAATTCACGTAAAACTAGCTGAATATCACGGTTGCCCATTTGATGTAAAATTTCTTCAAACGGCGTGCTTACAGCCGATGCCGTAACTGGCATATGTATTGTGTGGTCATTGAGAGATAACATTTGCTCTTTTTGATAGGCATCCAATTTTTCGGATAAAACGTCCATGTAATCTTCGCCCAAAAATGCGAACATTTTTGTTAGCAAAATTGTAGGATTTTCGCCACTTTGTATACTTAATACGCCATTGCAAACTATAATCTGCGTTAATAATTCTGCACCTGTTTTGCCTGTTGTTAGTATATTGGTTTCTAAAATTGATTGCACCAGTTCGGGATCGGTGCCATCAACAACCAGGCGGATTCCTGCTTTAAGTAGCGGAATTTCCAATTTTTCGCCTTCATCTTCCAAGCTCAAAACGCCTTCGCGGCGAGCAACATCAGCCAACCGCATAATTTCGTCAATTACTGGAATGCACTCCGCTTTGTCTTCTTTACGACATTTGATGTATTTCCTGCTCCTCAAATCTAACATTTTAATCCCTTTCTTTCGTGTAATTTTAGAGTGTTTTAATTAAGTTCATTCAAAAAAGCGTATAAATGGGTTTCTAGCACCCGTGGATTATAGTTTTCTTGAATAGCCAAAACGCTCTGCACTATTATCAACTGATTTAGCAATTCCTCGCCCGTTGCAAAAGATGTAACTATGAGGTTGTTCAAAATTTCTTGCACCTGTTTTGGGCTTGCGCCGTCCACAAGTAGAGCAATGCCAATTTTTAGCATAAAATGGTCATTTTCGGTAATTATATTTTCCAGTTCCAAAACGCCAAATTGTCGTGCTAATTGGGCAAGTTTTATCATTTTGTTAATTGTCGCCAAACAGGATGCCTTTTCTGTGCATTCAATATGTTTGCGTGTATCTAATTTTAGCATATACGTCTCCTTTTGTAAACTTTTGTTATTTATATTATCATAATTTTGGCATATTGAAGAACGCTAGGAAAGTAATATGCGGATTTATTGCTAATAGTTCATTTGACCAAATGCTCGCGGATATGCAATAACATCTCGGATATTTTTCATACCAGTCAAGTACATTAAAAATCGTTCGAAGCCAACGCCAAAACCAGCGTGTTTTACGCCGCCAAACCGCCGCAAATCCAAATACCAGTCATATTCTTCGGCGTTTAGGTTGAAATGTTTAATGCTTTCTTCCAATTTGTCAAGCCGCTCTTCGCGTTGGCTGCCGCCGACAAGTTCGCCGACTCCTGGAACTAGCAAATCTGCCGCCGCAACGGTTTTGCCGTCTTCATTTTGTCGCATATAAAATGCCTTTATATCGCGCGGATAATCCGTCAAATAAACAGGAGCATTATAGACTTCCTCGCAAATGTAGCGTTCATGCTCGGTTTGCAAATCGTCGCCCCATTTTGTGGGATATTCAAATTTTTTGCCGTCTTTTTGGGCTTTTTCCAATAATTCGATTGCTTGCGTGTACGAACATCTGGCAAAAGCGGCATTTACAACGGATTTTAATCGCTCGATAAGCCCTTTTTCAATCCAATTTTCGAAAAAGTCCATTTCTTCGGGAGCGTTTTGCAACACGTAATTTATTACGTATTTTACCATTTCTTCGGCGGTTTCCATGTAATTGTCGATGTCGGCAAAAGCCATTTCTGGCTCAATCATCCAAAACTCGGCGGCATGAGTTGTTGTTGTAGAATGCTCTGCACGAAAAATTGGTCCGAATGTGTAAACATCACGAAATCCCATAATAAAGGGTTCGACAGCAAGTTGACCAGTTACAGCCAAGTTGGCTTTTGTGCCGAAAAAATCGTTGCTGTAATCTAGTTCGCCGTTTTCCTTTGTTGCGAGATTTTCGCCAGGTTTAAGGGTTGTAACTCGGAACAACTCGCCTGCGCCTTCGCCGTCATTGCCCGTGAGAATGGGCGTATGCACATAAACAAAATTGCGTTTTTGGAAAAATTCATGCACCGCATGGGATGCAAGCGAGCGAACCCGAAAAACTGCCGAAAACGTGTTTGTGCGTGGTCGCAAATGGGCAATAGTTCGCAAAAACTCGTAACTGTGGCGTTTTTTTTGCAACGGATAATTTGTAGGACAAGCCCCTTCCAAAAAAATTGCGGTTGCTTTTATTTCGAACGGTTGCTTTGCGTTTGGCGTTTCAATTAAATTTCCTGTTACGGTAACGCAAGCACCAACACCGAGTTTGGCGATTTCGTCAAAGGTTAAGCCATTCTGCGAGCCGTCCAAAGTTCCCTCAAAAACAACTTGCACCGAGCGAAAAAAACTGCCGTCATTAAGTTCGATAAATCCTATGCCTTTGCTTGCACGAGTTGTGCGAATCCAACCGCCGATTGTAACGGGCTTGTCGGTGTATAAATTGCTATTTTTGTATAAATCTTTTAATTTGCTGTACATATTGAAAGTCTCCTTTTTATAATGTCTATCAACAAATTTTAGCACATTTTTTTTTTTTTTGCAAATTTTTTGAAAAAGTTGTAAAAAAAATATTTTTATGATACAATATTTATGTTATAATGAGTTTATCGCTACTGTGGCTCAGGGGTAGAGCAGCTCACTCGTAATGTGCAGGTCGTGAGTTCGAATCTCACCAGTAGCTTTCCATTTAGGAGGTACCATGAAATTTTTTCATATAGCCGATTTGCATTTGGGAATACGCATAAATGAATTTTCAATGATTGAAGATCAGCAACATATTTTGGACGAAATTTTGCAACTTGCCCAAAAATACCAACCGCAAGCCATTTTAATTGCTGGCGATGTTTACGATAAAGCCACTCCTAGCACCGATGCTGTAAAATTGTTGGAGAACTTTTTAATACAATTAAGTTATCTAAAAATTAACATTTATATGATTCCTGGTAATCACGATAGCCCCGAGCGTGTTTCTTTTGTTGCACCGCTTTTGCATAATAGCGGCTTGTACATATCTCAAACTTATAACGGAAACCTTGCCAAAATTACCGCAACTGACGAATTTGGCAACCTTAATTTTTGGCTTATGCCATATATAAAACCCGCTGCTGTTCGCCAATATTTTCCAAAAATCTCAATAAAAACCCACAACGATGCAGTTTTGGCAGTTTTGCAAAATATCGATGTTGACACTTCGCAACGCAATATTTTACTTGCCCACCAATTTATCACGAACGCAACCACAAGCGAATCCGAGTTGCATATTGGCGGATTAGAAAATGTCAACGCCGATTTGTTCGCTCCGTTCGATTACGTTGCTTTGGGACATTTGCACAAACCGCAACGAATTTTTCGAGATGAATTGCGATATTCTGGAACTCCTCTAAAATATTCCCTTTCGGAAGTGGCTCACAAAAAAACTGTAACAATGGTTGACATTTTGGAAAAAGGCAATCTCACAATTTCAGAATTGCCGTTGACTCCGCTGCGAGATATGCACGAAATAAAGGGCAGTTTTGACGAAATTTGTAATCCCAAAAATGCCACAAACGACTATGTTTACATCGTTTTGACGGACGAACTGGAAGAACCCAACGTAATTAGCAGGTTGCGAGAAATTTATCCGAACATTATGAAACTGCAATACGAAAACCGTCGCACCGAAACGGCAAATTTTACGCCAACAAGTACGCTAAAATTGCCGCTCGAGTTGCTCCAAGAACTGTATTTTTTCCAAAACGGAACGCCGATGACAACCGAACAAGAAGAATATTCGACAAATCTTTTGCAAAAAATAAAGGAGGAATCTATTTGAGACCGCTAAACTTAAAAATGTCCGCCTTTGGCTGTTATGCCGACTTTTGCGAAATCGACTTTACAAAATTTGGCACAGGAGGAATTTACCTAATCACGGGCGACACGGGCGCAGGAAAAACCACTATTTTTGATGCCATTACCTTTGCATTATACGGCAAATTAAGCGGCGAAAACCGCAACGAAACCGCTTTACGCAGCAAATACGCAAAGTCAACCGCCGAAACTTACGTTGACTTTTCATTTTTGTATCACGACAAAAAATATTTTATACGGCGCGTTCCCAAGCACGAGCGGGAAAATGCCGAATCAAAGTTAATTAGCCAGGAAGAAGAAAGAGAATTGCGGTTGCCAAACGGCGAAGTTTTGACCAAAAAAACCGAGGTAAATCAAGTGATTGAGTCAATTTTGGGCGTGAACAAAAGCCAATTTGTGCAAATTTCCATGATTGCACAGGGCGAATTTTTGAAGTTGCTACTTGCCAAAACCGAAGACCGCAGCAAAATTTTTCGCCAAATTTTTGATACAAAAATTTACGAGGAATTTCAAGAAACAGTAAAAAAAGACTTGAAAAATGCAACAGATTACGAAGAATTGCTAAATATCAACCTTACAACCGCCAAAAAAAACGTTATCGGCGTAAATTTAACCGAAACAGCCGAATTTGAACTAAACGAAACTTTAACAAATTTCATCTCGCAAGACGGCGAAAAATTGGCGGTTAATTCCCAAATTTTGGACGATTTAGCTAAAAATTTGGGCGAAATAAATCAGCAATTAGGCACAGCTGCACAAATACAAGCAATACAAACCAAACTGGAAACCGCCAAAAATCGGTTGCCAACAGAAGAAACAACCTTGACCGAATCAACCCAAAATTTAGCAACTATTCAAGAAAATTTGCCAAAATACGAAAAATTAAACCAAACCACAGCCGAATTGGAACGCTCTTTGCCAAAATACGCCGTTTTACAAGCCTTGTTGGACAGCATACAACAAAAATCGGAACAGTTGACAACCGCAAAAAACGAAATTGCCAACCTCGAAAATCGCCAAAAAAAAGGCAATATTTTATTGGAAGAAATAAAATTGCAACAGTTATCCAAAACGGAAATAATTTTGGAAACCTTGCAAAATCAACAAAAAACTCTGCAATCGGAACAGCAAACAATAGAAAATTTGCAAAAAATAACAAACGATTACAAAAAATTGCAATCCGATTTGTCAGCGGCAAAATCTAATTATAAAAATTTGTCAACCAATTATAGCAATTTGCAAAAAACTTACGAAAGCCTTAACAAAGCCTTTTTAGACGAACAAGCGGGAGTTTTGGCGGATTTGCTACAGCCGAACGAACCTTGTCCAGTTTGCGGCTCGTTGGAGCATCCTCAACCTGCCAAATTGTCGCAACAAGCCCCAACAAAGGAAGAATTGCAAAAAGCCAAGCAAAACGCCGATAAATCGGAAATCGCCGCAACCGCCGCAAGCCAGTTAGCAAGCAATTTGTCGGGGCAATCTCAAGCAAAAAAAGCCGAATTATTAACCAACCTAGCAAATTTTTCAGATAAATTGAACTTATCGCAAAATTTTTTAGATAATTTAAGCAAATTGGAAGATTTATCTGAAATATCGGAAAAATTGGCGAAATTTCGGCAAAAAACAACTGAAAATTTTGCGAGCATTTCCTCCAAAATAAAAGAAGAACAAGAAAATTTATTGCAAAAGGCTGAAAATGAAAAGAAAATATTGCAATACGAAAACAAATTAAAGGAAATATCCGAAAATTTGCAAAAAACCCGTGAAATATCGGTAAAATTATCGGCACAGCTAGAAAATGACGAAATATCCAAAAATAGACAACTTGAAGAATTGCAATTTGACAACGAACAATCGGCAATCGCAGAAATAGCCAAGCTAAAGCAACAACAACAGCAATTTGAGCAAAATTTTCAAGCCGCACAAAAATCCCACGAAACCGCCAAAACCCAGTTACAGCAAACCCAAACAGAAATATCAACCTTAAAAAAACAAGTTGCCAAAACCGCAAATTTTGACATCTCAACATTGCAAACCACCAAACAAACCGCCGAAATCGCCCAAAAATCCACCATCGCCGAAAACCAAGAAATATCTGTGCGGTTGGCAACCAACAAAAAAGCGTTGTCCACCATACAAGAAACTTTGCAAAATTTATCGATTTCACGAAATCGATATAAATGGTTAAGCAAACTTTCCAATACAGTAAACGGCACTTTGAAAGAACGAGATAAAATTCGTCTGGAAACCTATATGCAAACCGTCTATTTTGACAGGATTATCCAGCGGGCAAACATTCGGCTAACAGAAATGTCCAGTGGACAATATGAATTTAAGCGGCGCGAAGACAGCAGTCGGCGAAGTCAAAGCGGACTAGATTTGAACATAATTGACTATTATCAAGGAAATCCAACCGAAAGGGACGTAAAAACGCTATCTGGCGGCGAGTCATTTTTGGCGGCGTTGTCGCTTGCATTGGGCTTGTCAGACGAAATTCAAAGTTACGCAGGTGGAATCCACTTCGATGCGATGTTCATTGACGAAGGATTCGGCTCGTTGGACGAAAAAACTTTGTCGCAAGCCATAAAAACGCTCTCGAAAATATCGCAAAACAACCTACTTTTGGGCATAATATCCCATGTACCCGATTTGAACGAAACCATTGACCGCAAAATTGTAGTTACAAAACAACCGACAAACGGCAGTAAAGCCGAAATTTTCGCATAAAAAGGAGATGTTAAAATGAAAAATATAGCGTTGACATTCGACGATGGACCTTCCAAATTTACCGACCGTATTTTGGCATTATTGCAGCAGTACAATTTTAAGGCAACATTTTTTGTATGGGGAAATCGCATTGACAAAATGCCAAAAACTCTGGTAAAAACGGCACAATTAGGCAACGAAATTGGCAATCACACCTGGACACACGCCAGAATATCGGAAATTTCCGCCGAAGATGCCGAACAGGAATTGCAAAAATCTCACGATAAAATAATCGAAATTATAGGAAAAGCGCCAATAATTATGCGTCCAACTTTTGGCGATGCACGTGAACCATTGCCAACCGTGGCAAAAAAATTTGGCTATCCACTGATAAATTGGTCTGTCGACCCAATGGATTGGGACCACGATGATGCCGACCGCACTTTTGACACAATAACGTCAACCGTAAAAGAGGGCGATATTATCCTGTTACACGATAGCGAACCAGCCACCGCAAAGGCAGTAGAGCGGCTGATTCCATGGTTTGCCGAAAA
The DNA here is from genome assembly GCA_009778185.1 of Bacillota bacterium. Lineage (GTDB taxonomy): Bacteria > Bacillota > Clostridia > Lachnospirales > WQUN01 > WRKG01. Next base: position 18,604 of record WRKG01000293.1, on the reverse strand, counting down.
CGATTTTAATCTCATAACCGTTTCTGAATTATTACCGCAATTTTACGAAACGCCACAACCAGGCAAATTATATGGCGTGAAAACTACATAGAAATCCCGTTGACCATGAAAATCCTGTTGACCATAAAAATCTTGTCGACCATAAAAATCCTGTTGACCACAAAATGCAAATCGTTGACCATAAAAATGCGAAACGTCAAGTAAAACGGGCGGACCCGCCTGTCGGACGGGCGGATAATATCCGCCCCTACGGCAAAAATAAATATGCGGGTCTGGGTACGCGTACCCAGCGGGGTTTGGGGCAGCGCCCCAAGGTTTTGTATTTGAAAAATTTATCTTGCAAGAAACCCAAAAGGGCAGTATAATAAATAAAAAGCCCAACGGCTTAAGGGAAGGGTTACAGATTATGAAAGTATATTCGGCAAATGAAATTCGCAACGTGGCTGTGCTAGGACATAGCGGTTGCGGAAAAACTACTCTTATTGAGGCGGCGTTGTCGGTCGCTGGCGTTACTAGCAGAATGGGGAGAGTAGAAGACGGAAACACCGTCAGCGACTACGATCAGGAAGAAATTCGGCGCAAAGTTTCCATTAACATGACGGTTGCACCCGTTGAATGGCGCGATCGCAAAATTAACTTTTTAGATACACCTGGCTATTTCGATTTTGCTGGCGATGTTAAACAGGCACTTGCGGCGGCAGATGCGGTGCTGATTATGATTTCCGCAAAAGCTGGCGTTGAAGTTGGTGCAGAATTAGCTTGGGAATACGCTCACGAAATGGATTTGCCTTGCTTTTTGTTCGTAAACGGAATGGATGACGAACACGCCAATTTTGACAAGGTTTTGGAAGAAATACAAAGCCTTTTCGGTTCTGGAATTGTGCCGCTTATGGTTCCCTTTTTTGAGGGCGAAAAATGCGTTGGTTACGTTGACACTCTCGTTAAAAGTGGCTTCAGTTACGAGGCTCAACCGCGCGATATTCCCGCCGCCGCAATGGAAGAAGCTGACAACGCTTTTAACGCTCTCGTTGAAGCGGTCGCCGAAACGGACGAGGAACTTATGGAGCAATTTTTTAGCAACGAAACTTTAACTGTCGAAGAAGTTCGCCGTGGCGTTAGCATTGGCATTAAAACGAAGATTCTTACGCCTGTTTTGTGCGGAACGGCTCTCAATAAAAAAGAGGGAATCAAGCCTCTTTTAGATATGCTCGACCGCTATTTGCCGTCCGCTGCAGAAATGCGTGAAACTATCTCGGCTGAAAAAAATGGCGAAACTTTTGACCTAAAATGTACCGAGGATTCCGATTTGTCCGCTTTCGTTTTCAAAACTATCGCTGATCCGTATGTTGGACGGCTTAGCCTGTTCCGTGTATTTTCGGGCATTCTAAAACGTGATACGCCGCTCTACAACGCAAACAAGGAAATCTCCGAAAAAATTGGGCAGCTGTACGTTATGCGCGGAAAAGAACAAATCGAGGTTTCCGAGTTGCGGGCTGGCGATATTGGCGCAATAGCCAAATTGTCAGGCACAGCTACACAAGATACGCTTTGCCACAAGGATAAACCTCTCAAATTGCACGGCATCGAATTTCCCGAGGCTTTGCTTACTTTGGCGGTTGTTCCCAAAGGCAAAGGCGACGAGGACAAAATTTCGGGCGCGTTCTCAAAATTGCTCGAAGAGGACAAAACCATTAAATTTGAGATTAACAAAGAAACCAAACAAGCCGTTGTTTCTGGCGTTGGCGACAATCAACTTGATGTGCTTGTCAATCGTCTAAAGCACCGCTACAAAATCGATGTTGAACTAGTTTCGCCGATTGTGCCGTACCGAGAAACGATAAAATCCAAGGTAAAAGTGCAAGGCAAACATAAAAAGCAATCTGGCGGGCGCGGTCAATTTGGCGATGTCCACATGGAATTTGAACCGTCTGGCGATTTGCATACGCCGTACATTTTTGAGGAAAAAATCTTTGGCGGTTCTGTGCCAAAGGCGTATTTTCCTGCGGTAGAAAAAGGGTTACAAGATTGCGTATTAGCGGGCCCGCTAGCGGCATATCCAGTTGTGGGGCTAAAAGCAACGCTAGTGGATGGCTCGTATCACGATGTTGACTCATCCGAATTAGCGTTCAAATTGGCAACCTCCATTGCATTCAAAGACGGCTTTATGAAAGCTCGCCCAACAATTCTCGAGCCAATTACCAAAATTACAGTAACCGTCCCAGACGATTACACAGGCGATATTATGGGCGATATGAACAAACGGCGCGGTCGCATTATGGGAATGGAGAAAAAAGGCACAAAACAAGTGATTTCCGCCGAGGCACCACTTGCCGAAATGCTCCGCTACGCTACCGATCTCCGCTCAATGACACAAGGTCGTGGCAAATTCTCCATGCACTTTGACCGCTACGAAGAAGCTCCAGGCGAAGTTCAAACAAAAGTAATCGAAGCAAGAAAACGTGAATTAGAAGCATTGCGCGAAAAAGAATAAAGCAAAACCTTGGGGCTCTGCCCCAAACCCCGCTGGGTACGCGTACCCAGACCCGCAAATTTTTCTATGGCTATTTTTGGAAAATTGCGTTTGTTAAAAACCTGGGAATAATCAATTTTTTGCCATTGGCAAAATTAAATGGTTGCCTAAATTTACCGTAGGGGCGGATATTATCCGCCAGTTTTCAGTACACGGGCGGATAATATCCGCCCCTACGGTCTATGTAAATGCAATTTTTCAGCCATCGATTCGCATTATCAATAAAATAAAATTAACCAAATTTGCGGGTCAAGGGGCGTGCTCCTTGCGGGGTTTGCCTGCCCGCCGGCAGGCGGGGGGCAGCGCCCCAAGGTTTTAATGTTTTAATGTGTAAAAGAGGTGTAAAAATGGAAAAGAGATATATACAGTTGTACTCTTTGAAGGATGAGACTGCAAAGGATTTTGTGGGTGCTTTGAAGAGGGTTGCAGAAATTGGTTATACGGGCGTGGAATTTGCGTCTGGTAATTATGGCGGGCTTGCGGCTAGTGAGTTAAAAGTGATTTTGGCAGATTTAGGGCTTGAACCACTTAGTAGCCACATAATGTCGGAGTTTGCACCTGCTCATTTGGAATATGCACAAGAATTGGGCTTGCGTTACATTATCGATCCCATGAATGGGCTTAAAGATTACGATGCCGCTTTGGCATTTGCCGAAACGCTTAATAACGTTGGCAAAGAATGCAAAAATGCAGGTATTTCCTTTGGTTATCACAACCATCGCCACGAATTTTTGCCAAGCCCTGACGGTACTTTAATGGACACGTTGCTCAAAAATACTAACCCTGACGATGTCTGCTTTCAGCTAGATGTCGGCTGGGCAACTTGCGGCGGTTGCGATGTTCCTGCGTTTTTGGCAAAATATGCTGGTCGGTTCAAAATGATTCATGTTAAAGAATGTGCCGTTGTTGCTGGTCCCGAGCCGTTTCCCGACTTTGCAAGTTTTCCCAGAGATGCCGAGGGAAACATGATAATTCCGCCAGATGTTCTCAAAAAATTTGAAGAACAAAATAAGTGGAATGTTCCCGCAGGAACTGGTATAATAAATTGGAACACAGTAAGAGATGCCGCTGTTGCACAAGGCGCAGAGGCTTTCATAATAGAACGTGAATTTGATTACGCAGGCGATATTTTCAAATGCGTTGCGGAAGATTGCTCGTTCTTAAAAACACTCTAATCGAGTAAAGGAGAATTACTATGGCTTTGAAAATTGGATTTATCGGCTGTGGCGGAATTGCCAACGCTAAGCACTTTCCAGGAATGAAACAAGAAAAGGACGTTGAAATGGTCGCATTTTGCGATATAGTTAAAGAACGTGCCGAAAAAGCTGTAAAAGATTACGGCACTGCTGATGCCAAATCTTACGCAAATTACAAGGAATTATTGGCGGACAAAACCATCGATGCTGTCCACGTATTAACGCCAAACGTTGCTCACAGCGAAATTACTGTTGCGGCTCTCGAAGCTGGCAAACACGTATTGTGCGAAAAACCAATGGCTGCTACAACTGCCGATGCTCAAAAAATGCTTGATGCTCGTGATAAATCGGGCAAATTGCTAACAATCGGCTATCAGTACAGGCATTTCCACGAAAACGCAATCGCCAAAAAAGTTATTGACGACGGCTGGCTAGGAGATATTTATTACGCAGAGGCATCCTATATAAGACGGCGCGGCGTGCCAACTTGGGGCGTTTTTATGGACAAAGAAAAACAAGGCGGCGGCCCGCTAATTGACATCGGAACTCATGCACTTGACTTAACTTTGTTTATGATGAATAATTATGAGGTTGACCATGTTGTGGGAACTTCGTTTGAACGCTTGGGCAAATTATTAGAGCCATCGCAACAAGGGCAAACTAACTGGGCAAACGGCAATCCCGATTCGTGGAACAACAAAACTTACGAAGTTGAAGACTTCGCAGTTGGCTATATCAAAATGAAAAATGGTGCTGTTATCCATTTGAAAGCATCCTGGGCATTAAACATGGAAACCAAACCAGGAATGGTGCTTTTATGCGGAACAAAAGGCGGTTTGGATACTTATGACGATCGCGTGCGGCTAAATCACGTTGTCGCAGGACAGCAATCGGTAACGATGGTAGGCGGAAAAGTTGCCCAATCCATTCCAGGATTTTCGAGCGGCGAAGCTCCTCCGTCAAAAGAGGCTCAAATTTGGGTTAAAGCACTAAAAGGCGAAGGCGAGTTATTTGTAACCGCCGATCAAGCCTTTGTTGTAACCAAAGTTTTGGATTCCATTTATGAATCCTCCAAAACTGGCAAGGCTGTGTATTTTTAGGATTTAACTTTGGTTTTAGGTAACAGTGGGTAAAATCCCAAAAATAATAAAATAACGGGCGGATATTATCCGCCCGTTGTTTGCAAATTCGCAATGTTTACATAATTTGCAATTTATCCGACTATTTATTGCAAATTCTCAATATTTATGTATTTGTAACAAATCCGTTGACAACAAATCCATTTATACATCGTCCAATTTTTAAGTTTTTGATTATAGCAATTACCAAAAATTTATGGTATAATAAAATCGAATTTACAATTTCTCAAATTTCCCAAAATAAGGTGGTTTTATATGTCAAATGTATTGGAAGTATCCGAAAATTATGATACAATAATAATCGGCGGCGGTATTGTGGGCTGTGCGGCGGCTTGGGCTTTGTCGCAATATAATTTGCGTGTGCTGTTGCTAGAATCCAACAACGATATAACTTGCGGTGCAACCAAGGCAAACAGCGGAATTGTCCATGCTGGCTACGATTGCGTTCCTGGTACGCTAAAGGCGAAACTTAACGCCGAGGGTGCGAAAATGTTCCCAATGTTGGCTAAACAACTGGATTTTCCCCTGAAAGTCAATGGCTCGATGGTGCTTTGCTTTGATAAAGCCGAACACAGCCACATCGAAGAATTATACGACCGTAGCGTTAAAAACGGCATTCCCGAGGTGGAAATAATTTCTGCCGAGCAAGCCTATCAACTTGAACCGAACATTGCCGACGGCTTGTACTCGGCTTTGCTTGCCAAAACCGCAGCGGTAATTTCTCCGTGGGAAGCCGCTATTGCTTTCGCCGAAAACGCCGCAACTAACGGCGTACAATTTTTAATCGAAACAAAAGTTACCAACATTACAGCCGACAACGGTCTTTTTGAGGTTTTTGCCGACAACCAAAAATTTATCGCCAAAACCCTAATAAACGCCGCTGGCACTTCTTCCGCCTATATTCGCAACTTTTTGGCAAAAGATAAATCCGATTACGAAGAAATTATTCCGCAACGTGGACAATATTTTTTGTTGGATAACGCTCACAAAAATTTTGTGAAACACACGCTTTTCCAACTGCCAGATAACAGCGGAAAAGGCGTACTTGTCGCTCCCACGGCGGACGGCAACATAATAGTTGGTCCAAACTCGGAAAATATCTCAAAAGAGGTTGACTTTACTACAGCCGAGGACGTTAAAACCACAAAAGCAGGTTTGGCGGACGTTTTGGAAAAAATAGCAATTTCCGTTAAAGGATTGCCCATAAACGGCAATATTACTACATTTGCGGGCGTTCGTGCCAAACATTCGTCAAAAGATTTTGTAATCGACGAACCTTTTCCAGGATTTGTCAACGCTTTGGGAATCGACTCGCCTGGACTTTCGGCAGCTCCTGCAATAGCTTTAATGTTGACAAAACTTATCACAAAAAAGTTGCATCCCACAAAAAAAGCCGATTACGTGGCAACAAGACGAGCAATTCAACGATTTGGCGAACTTTCTTTTGCCGAAAAACAGGCTCTTATTGCGGAAAATCTCAAATATGGACACGTTGTTTGCCGTTGCGAAACCGTAACCGAAGCGGACATCATCGATGCAATTCGCCGACCAGTTGGCGCACGCAATTTAGATGCCATTAAACGGCGAACACGATCGCAAGCAGGCCGCTGTCAAGGCGGATTTTGCTCACTAAAATTAACCGATATTCTACAAAATGAACTAGGATTAAGCGAGGAAAAAATATGGAGTTGTTAATAATTGGCGGCGGGCCCGCAGGACTTTCTGCCGCAATAAAGGCAAAAGAACAGGGTTTGGCGGACGTTTGCGTACTAGAACGCAACAGCCACATGGGCGGCATTCTCAATCAATGTATACATCACGGTTTCGGCTTGCATATTTTTGACGAAGAATTAACTGGTCCAGAATACGCGCAACGCTTGATAGACCGTGCTTTGCAGCTTGGCGTTAAATTTATGAACAACACAATGGTAACCGATTTAGACGAAAACCGCCTTGTTACGTACGTTTCTCCGAACGGAGCGGCACAAGTGCAAGCAAACGCCGTTATTTTGGGAATGGGCTGTCGTGAACGCACACGTGGCGCACTCCGCATTCCTGGCTTTCGCGGTCGCGGCATATTTTCCGCAGGAACAGCCCAGGCTTTAGTAAATATGCGAGGTTACGTGCCTGGAAAACGTGTTGTAATTCTCGGCTCTGGCGATATTGGGTTGATAATGGCTCGGCGCATGAGCCTTGAAGGTGCTGAAGTTATCGGCGTTTTTGAGCTAAATTCGTTCTCGTCTGGCTTAAAGCGCAACATTGTGCAATGCCTTGACGATTATGGGATTCCTTTGCATTTGTCGCACACAGTAACTCGCATTGTGGGCGAAAATTACAACTTGACAGGCGTTTACGTTGCTCCTGTTGACGAAACTCGTACGCCAATTTACGCCCAGGAAGAGTTTATTCCTTGCGATACGCTGTTGCTCTCGGTTGGGCTTATCCCAGAAAATGAGTTGTCAAAAAAAGCAGGTGTACAACTTTCGTCAGTTACAGGCGGCGCGATTGTCAACAGTGATTTGTCTACAAATGTAAATGGCATTTTCTCGTGCGGAAATGTGTTGCACGTTCACGATTTAGCCGACGATGTAACGCTCGAGGCATACAGAGCAGGAGTTGCGGCGGTCGATTTTATTCGCAACGGCACAAAAATATCTCAAACCAACAAAATAGCCGTTACGGCAGGTAAAAACGTATGTTACGTTTCGCCAAATTTTGTGCAACCAAACGAGGAAATAGAACTGCTTTTCCGCAGCGATGGCGTTTTTCGCAAGGCGAAAATAACGGTAAAAGACGGCGAAAATGTGATAAAAACGCTAAAACGCCGAGTTGTCGCTCCTGGCGAAATGGAGAAAGTGAAAATTAACACTGGCAACATGAAAGGTTGCACCGTTGCCATCGAAACAGAGTAAAAATAGGCAATTTGTAGGGGCGGATAATATCCGCCCGTGAGACAAAATGGGCGGATATTATCCGCCCCTACGGCAAATGCCAAAGTTATCGCATATAGAAAGTTAGGTGTATTATGGAAAATTTTACCTTTATGTTAGATAAAGGAATGGAAAATTTGTCGAGCAAGGGAGCATTTTTGACGGTCAAAAATAAAGCGGACATTGTGAATACAATGACAATATCGTGGGGTTTTGTGGGATTTATGTGGACAAAGCCACATTTTATAACGGTTGTACGTCCGCAACGCTACACAAAAGAGGTGCTTGACAATTCGGCGGACAGCTTTACGATAAGCATTCCGTTTGACGGCAAATTTAAGGAAGAACTGGCAATTTGCGGCACAAAATCGGGCAAGGATATTAACAAAGCCGAAATAGTAACATTTTCGGCGGCTCGTACGGTGGAAAGCCCGATTGTAAAAGATTGCGACCTTTATTATGAGTGCAAAATTAACTTTACGCAACAACTCGAAGGTAGCTTAATGCCGCCGTTTGTACAACAATTTTACGAAAAAGATTATCATCATGTGTACTTTGGCGAAATTTTGGAATGTTACGGCAACCACTGATTTTATATTGCAAATTTCTTTTGCAAATTAGCTAAAGAAATTTATCAAAGTTGCCGAAATAATATATGAAAGTATTTGCTTACGGCAAAAACGGCAAAAAATTATTTGTCGGCGTAAAACTTCAAAACGCAACGATAAAAGTATTCCCAAATGCCACTTTTACTCGCTTTTCGGCGGCAGGTTGGCTATGGGATAGGGGCTTGTGGTCAGCCTTTACTAGTAGGTGTCATTTTATGATACCGAGGTATTAAGATTTTTAATGTTTTTAATGAAAATTAGACCATGGATAGTTTTAATTTTTTTGGGATTGAATAAATTCCAAAATTCAGGGAGGATTTCTTATGAACTTAAACACAAGTTTTAACGCAACAAGAGTCAACACAAACGCTAGTATGGTATCTTTGTTGCCAACAACTAGCCGTGCCAACAACACATCTAGTAGTAGCGGTGGTTTTGGCATAAACAATGCAAATACATCTGACGGCTTTCGCAATAGTTTGGTATCTTTGCGGCAAAGTGCTGACATGATGGTTGCCTCGCTTAATCATATGCGTGGCTTGGGCGATAGCCGCGGCGAATCGCCATTTGGTGCAATTCGTGCAGAATCCAGTGATACTGACATTTTGAGCGTTCAAGGCGTAAATGCCGACCGCTTGCGTAATAACAACGTTTCGGGAATGTCCGTTGAAGTTTTACAGCTTGCAACCGCACAACGCAACGAAGGAACTGCTCTTAATTCTAACGCATCGGCTACTTCGGCAGGTTTTACCTTGGGTGCTAACACTCTTTCAATTACAATGGACGGTCGCCAATTTGATATTAACTTTACAGTTGGCTCTGGCGATTCTGTGCAGAGCGTACAGCAACGTATCGCAAGCGCCGTAAACGACAGAAACCTTGGCGTTACAGCATCCGTTAGCAGAAACGCAAACGCTGGCACAAGTTCGCTTGTGTTCCAATCGTCCGAAACAGGCGTTGCAAACAGTGGTCAACCTAACTTTACAGTTAGCGGCAGCTTGGTAAACGCTTTGGGAATCAACAATATCACGCAACAAGCACAAGATGCCCAATTTAGGGTAAATCGTGGCTTTGCGGGAGCATTACAAACATCTCGTTCGAACGATGTTGAATTGGGTGCAGGAATAACCGCTCGTTTGGAAGGCACTGGAACAGCCCGTATTACGCAAGGTCGCGACGAAACTCGCCAAATTAACGCTTTCAGACACATGGTAAACTCGTTTAACAGCTTGTTAAGTTCCGCTAGATCAGGCGCAAGCAACGGACGTTTGCAACAAGATTTGTCCAATTTGGCTCGTTCGGCTGGTGCTTCGCTCAACCGCTTGGGAATCACCGTTGGCAGAGACGGCAATATGTCCATCGATGAAGACCGCATGGCTGCCGCCGCAGAACGTGGCGATTTAGAGGCTTTTGCCAACCGCGACAGAGTTGGCTCTAATTCTGGCTTTATGAACCGTTTAACTCGGCTTTCTGGCGACGCTGCACGAAATCCTGCATCGTTTGTGCAAACTGACAACCCATTTAATAATTCTATGTTCAACTTTAACGCTCGCCAAACTTCGCAACTTAACCAAATGATGAACATCGGAATGCTGTTTGACGGCAGAATGTAACATGGATAAAAACGATATTACCTTGCCAACCAATAACGGCACTTTTAATTACCGAGTTGCCGCAATAATCTTAAATGATGAGAACAATATTTTAATGGCAAATAACGTTGGAAATCCCCATTATTACACAATCGGCGGCAGGGTACATTTTGGCGAGTCTATCCAAAATGCAGTAATGCGCGAAGTTTTTGAAGAAACAAACTTATCGCTAAAAATTAAACAGCTGGCTTATATACACGAAAACTTTTTTAGTTGGGGCGCAGATAAAACTCCGTGCCACGAAATAGCTTTCTTTTTCCTCATGGAGCGAGTTGTAGCCAAGCAAAATTTTGACGATGTATCCGAACATTACGGCAAATTAACGCTCCATTGGTTGCCAATAGCTAAATTAAAGGATATTCACATATTTCCCGAATTTTTCAAAAAGGAACTTTTCCAGCTACTTAATAATCCCGAAATGTCTGTTCGCCACTTTGTTACCACCGAAACCGAAAACGGCGAAATTACAAAACGTGTTATGTAAAAATAAGCCCCCTAAATTGGGGGCTTGTTTATTTTTATTTTCTATATCAACCTATTTTTAAGCTGTTCGAGTACAAATTTATTACTTTATTTTACTTGGTTAGCCAATTTAGTGAAAGCGGCGGCATCATTTACAGCCATTTCTGCTAACATTTTGCGGTTTATGTTTATGTTGGCATTTTTGAGACCGTTCATAAAACGGCTGTACGAAAGCCCATTTTGCCTTGCTGCTGCGTTGATTCTGGTAATCCATAAGCGGCGATAGTCGCGTTTGGTTTGCTTGCGACCAAAAAATGAGCTTGCCATTGCACGCATTACAGATTGTTTTGCTACTCTATATTGTTTACTTCTAGCACCACGATAACCTTTGGCTAGTTTTAATACCTTTTTGTGCCTTTTTCTAGCGTTTAACGCTCCTTTTACCCTTGCCATAAAAAGTCCTCCTTGTTGTCAAAGTTTATAATAATTCCGATTAGGAATACGGTAACATTCTGCGGATGGCTAATTCGTTGGTTTTGTCGGCGATTGCGCCTTTGCGTAATTTCATTTTGCGTTTGGAACTTTTTTTGCCAAGAATATGTTGCTTATTGGCCTTAAAATATTTGAATTTGCCGTTGCCAGTTGCCTTAAAACGTTTAGCTGCGGCTTTTTTAGATTTAATTTTAGGCATAACAAAAACTCCTTTATTAGTATATTTTACTGATAAGTTGGGATAATTAAAAATTTAATTTTACTGCTGTTTGGCAGATAAAAACATTGCCATTGTGCGGGCCTCCATTTTTGGCGGTTTTTCTACTACGCCAAATTCGCTAACTTGTTCTGCAAAGTTGTGCATAATGTCGTAAGCACCTTCACGGTTGCCCAGTTCTCTACCTCGAAAGCGGATAGTGATTTTAACTTTATCGCCATCGGACAAAAACTCGATGGCTTTTTTTACCTTAACATTGATGTCATGGGTATCGATGTTAGGCGAAAGACGCAATTCTTTGACGTTTACGGTACGTTGTTTTTTGCGCGCCTCTTTTTCTTTTTTATTTTGGTCAAACTTAAACTTACTGTAATCCATGATCTTGCAAACTGGCGGTTTAGCGGTTGGCGATATTTTTACTAAATCTAACCTTTTGCTATCGGCAACTTTTTGAGCCTCTTTTGCAGAAACAATACCTAATTGTGCACCGTCCGAATCAATCAGCCGCACATCTTTGTCTCTAATCTGTTCATTGATCATAAAATCAGTGATGTTACATACCTCCTCAAAAGCGAAATATCCGCATAAAAAATGGGCTACAGCCCACACTAATTAAATACCTTTCGGTATGTAATTGCCTTTTGCCAACGGCGAAGGCGAGAAGCGTGAACCTCTACTTGTAATTATTATAATATCATGGATAAATTTTGTTGTCAAGTATTTTCAAAAATATTTTCAACTTTTTTTAATTTTTTTCCAAACTCAACAAACTTATGACCCATAGGGGAATCGAACCCCTGTTTCAGCCTTGAGAGGGCCGCGTCTTAGCCGCTTGACCAATGGGCCATAACCATAAATCCAGTATACATCACAAAAAACGAGATGTCAAGTATTTTGTTTTTTTTATTCGCTCGCCTTAAAATTGTAAGTTGTGCGTACGTGATTGATAATTTTTGCGGTTGGCGTTATATTTTCGACAATTTCTTCCATTTTTTTGTACGCCATAGGAGATTCATCCAAAGTTTGCTCATTTAGCGAAGTTGTGAAAATGCCCGTCATTGCGGCTTGGTAATCGTCCATGGAAAGCTCTCTGTAGGCTTGTTTGCGGCTCATAATGCGTCCTGCTCCGTGCGGTGCGGAGTTATTCCAGTCTTCGTTGCCGTTGCCCTCGCAAATAAGACTGCCGTCGCGCATATTTATTGGAATAAGCAAGCGTTCACCCTTTTTGGCGGAAACCGCACCTTTTCGTAACATCATTGTGTCCGTATCGATATAATTATGAATAGTTGTAAATCTATCAACCGCTGTAAATCCCATTCCTTCGAGAATTATATTTGTCATTGCGATTCTATTTAATTTTGCAAACAGCTGAATAATTTTCATGTCGTGAATATAATCGTCAAATAATTCTCCCGTTACATAGGATAAATCTTTTGGTTGATTTGGGTTGACAAGTTGTTTCATGGCGGTGATTGTGCTTTGGATTTCCTTGTGTTTGCCCTCCGATTTTAGTTTTGCGATGGTTTCGTCAATTTGTGCTTGAGAATTTCCGCAAAGGGTTTTGTATGCGGTTTCTTGGTAATATTCGGCAACTTCCGAACCGATATGTCGGCTGCCAGAATGCACAACAATGTACAAATCGCCAGATTGGGCTTGTCCCACTTCGATAAAATGGTTGCCACCGCCCAATGTTCCAATACTTCGGCTGGCTCGTGTCAAATTAACGTGATTCGCCGATTTAAGATTCGCCAAAGTTATCTCGTCATTGAGAGGATGCAACGTATCTCGGATATTATAGCCCGTTGGAATTTCTTCTCGTATTAAGTTATCTAGCTTTTCGTAATCGATTTCTTTTTCCTGTATTTTGACGGTTTCCATGCCGCAACCGATGTCAACGCCGACCATTCCTGGGACGATTTTGTCGGTTATAGTCATTGTTGTGCCGATTGTGCAACCTTTGCCAGCGTGAACATCTGGCATAATGCGAATTTTGCTATCTTTGAAGTCTTCGCGGTCGCAAACGGCTTGTATTTGCGATAATGCGGTGGCTTCTAGTTCGTTTGTGTAGCAAATTGCCGAATTATGTGAACCTGTTATTTTTATCATAAAATATCATCCTTTTTTCAAATTGCTTGCAGATTTTATATTATTATGTTATCATAAAAAGGCAACTTTTTCAATAAAAATTTATTAAAGGATGTAAATATTTCAAGCAATATTTTTGCGAAATTTTACAAGAAATTTTGGCAATTTCCACCAAATGAAAAAATAACCCCATTGAGGACAAAAAATTTCCAAATCAAAAAATTGTATAGATTTTGTCCTACCTGTCGGCAGACAGGCAAAATTTTTAGCTGTTACGTTTTAGATTTCGCTATTTTTTTGTAACCTATGTTTGGCACTTCTACAGTTTATAAAAATTTTATCTACATTTATACAACACAACTCCATGCGGATTTATTTCATCAATACGCAATATATCTGCCGTTTGCGAAAAATCTTCGTGCGTTATTAAGTTTTTGTAATGATGTAAATTGTGCAGAATTTTATCATCAATTCGTGAATCGTGCAAATTTTTAGTGGAAATTTCAACATTTTTTGCGGGATTATCGGATTTATTAAACACGCAAATAGCGACAGTTCCGTCTGATAGCGGCTTTATTAGGCAATCCAAATTTTCGCCATTTGCATTATTATCCAATATTTTTACACGAGATGCTTGCAACATAAGCGAATCCTGGTTAATAGCGATTAGTTCGGCGTTTTTGATTAAATTTAGCGTGTTTTCGCTTGATTTTTGTATATCCATTCCCAAAATTAGCGGAGCGTTCATCATGCACCACAGCACAAAATGACTTAAATTTTCGTCGTCGGTTGTGTTGCCAACGCCGACTTCTAGCATATCTGGATCGTTGTATGCGCCCGCTTTTTGATATTGCCACAAATCGGCGGCGGATTCATAACAAGACATAATTGTCGCCCAATTTGGCGCAATATCATGCGAAACCCGCCACGATTGAGCAAAATTAGCCGCCCAAGTCCAAGGTTCTGTTCTGCCATGCTCGCAAATGGAGAAATATATAGGAGCGGCTTTTTGGGCGGATTTTAGGGCTTTTCCCATTCTTGCGTACCTAAAAATGGTATCTTCTTTTTGCCCAGTTATGGGATTTGCCAGCAAAATAACGTTTTCGCCCGCCTGCAACGGAATATTTACCATTGCCCGCGCGGGCGTATACCAGCCGCTACTTGGCGGAAACCACATCTCGTGCGAAGAGCCGTCCGCTAAAGTTAGCAAAACAAATTGCCGATTAACAGAATATTTTTTGTCGTAGCCCACCGCAATTTGATATTCGCCAGCGGTTGGCACATTTACGGCAAATCGGGCACTTGCTTTTGTGCAATTTAGCCCCATTATTTTGCCGTCCTGCAAAAAAGCTGGCTCGGTAAGTTGGGCGTTTTCCGCTAAAATAGCGGTTTCCGCTGTGCTGCCGTCCGTTGGAGTTGCCGCCAAATATAAAATCGGCGGCGGCTCGGTTGCGAAACCCGTTTTGTTGTAATGCGGATCGCTGGGCAAATCCACAACATGGCAATAATCGTATTTTAGATATTCGATTCCCCATTTGGCAAAAGTTGCCGCATCAATTTCCTCGTTGCCGTAACTGCCGGGCATATCCTCGCAAGTCAATTCCCCGCTAGAGCTGTAGATTCCTACCTTAAATCCCATTTCATTGAGAATTTTTATAAAGCCCTCTTTGCTAGGAAATTTGCCCACATCAAATTGCAACTCGCCAGCCGAGTTGCGTTGACTGGCTTGCCAACAGTCGTCCAAATTTATGTAGCTGTAACCCGCGGCTAACAAGCCCAAATTTTTCATTGCTTTCGCTTGCTCTAGGATTAGCTGCTCGCTGATATTTTGCTTGAATTTGTTCCAAGTTGACCAGCCCATTATTGGTTTTAGGTTCATTTTTTTCTCCTTTTATTATTTTTAATTGTTTTTATAAAATTCTGTTTAATGTTTTTGTGATTTTTCTAGCTTTATTATATATCTTTTTTGTTTGTTTGCATACTATAGATGTTAAAATTTTATCGATTTGCCAAAATTTAATTTGCGGTGCTTGCCAAAATTTTTGTTGCACACCAAACAAAATTATGTTATAATGTCAACAGAATTTTACAAATTCAAATTCCAAAATTTCAGAAATGAGGTAAAAAAATGAGTTACAAATTTGAAACCCTACAATTACACGCAGGACAAGAAAACCCAGATTCTGCCACAGATTCGCGTGCTGTGCCAATTTACGCAACCGCCGCTTATGTCTTTCCAGATACAGCCGCCGCTGCTGGGCGGTTTGGCTTGTCGCAAGGCGGAAACATCTACACTCGGCTAATGAACCCAACCTCGGATGTTTTTGAGCAACGAATGGCGGCTCTCGAGGGCGGCGTTGGTGCTTTGGCGACTTCGTCAGGTGCGGCGGCGGTTACTTACGCTATCACAAATATTGCTCGTGCTGGCGACCACATTGTTTCCGATAAATTTATCTATGGCGGCAGTTTTAACCTGTTTTCGCACACTTTGCCTGATAGCGGAATTACAACAACTTTCGTAGACGGCGGAGATGTCGCCAATTTTGAAAATGCTATAAAACCCAACACAAAGGCAATCTTCATTGAAACGCTGGGAAATCCCAATTCAACGATAATTGACATCAAAAAAACAGCCGAAATTGCCCACAAACACGGCATTCCGCTAATCGTGGATAACACTTTTGCAACGCCGTTTTTGCTCCGTCCGATTGAATACGGTGCGGATATTGTTGTGCATTCCGCCACAAAGTTCATCGGTGGACACGGCACGGCGATTGGCGGCGTTATCGTGGATTCTGGCAATTTTGACTGGAAAGCCAACGACAAGTTTCCTGGGCTTTCGCAACCAAATCCCAGCGCGCACAATGCTGTTATTGCTGATATTGCTGGCAAAATGGCGTATATCATAAAGTTGCGTGTTACTATCATGCGAGATACTGGTGCAACCATTAGCCCATTTCACTCGTTTTTGTTCCTGCAAGGACTGGAAACGCTGTCGTTGCGAGTGGAACGTCATGTCGAGAACGCCCTAAAAGTGGTGGATTTCCTGCAAAAGCACCCAAAAGTTGAGGCGGTACATCATCCATGTTTGCCAAATCATCCGCAACACGCTCTTTATAAGGAATATTTTCCGAACGGCGCGGGCTCAATTTTCTCGTTTGAGGTAAAAGGCTCGGACGTGGACGCAAAAGCCGTTATCGACAAAATGAAATTGTTCTCGCTATTGGCGAACGTGGCGGATAGCAAATCGCTGGTAATTCACTCGCCAAGCACAACGCACTCGCAGCTTTCCGCCGAAGATCAACTCGATCAAGGCATCAAACCCAACAGCATTCGCCTGTCAATCGGCACAGAGCATATTGACGATATTTTGGCGGATTTGCAACAAGCATTGGCTTAATTAAAATATTTTCGGACTGGCGGAAATTTTCCGTTAGTCCGAAACAAAAAAATGGAGGAAACATTATGAAACGTATATTTATAGGATTTTTAGGCGTAACGGCAATAGGAATTGCGTTATCCGCCTGTGCTACAGATTTGCCGCAGGAAACGACCGCCGCGCAAACCGCCGAAACATCGCAGATATTGCAAGCCGAAGAGCAAGCCTATATTGCGGCGGTTTCCAGTGATATTGCCGTGGATTTGGACGAAGATTTGAACGTGGAAGAAATCGCCGAAACGGCGGAAACAGCGGAAATCGCCGAAACGCTGCAAACAGCCGAAACAGTGCAAATGCCGTATATAATCGCCACAACTCTCGAAGAAGTTGAGCAAATTTGGGCTTTGCAGGACGGCAGCATTCCAGTTACAAATATTGAAGTTCCCGCAATTTTAAGCGGCGAATCCAATGGAATTATCATAACCGAGCAAGATTTACAGGAAGCCGCTGACATTCTGAATGAAGCGGTAGTACGTAATGGTTATCCTGATGCTACGGATTCTGTTATTACCAACCTTGTAACGACTCGTATGTTGCGTCAACCGTCTTGGGAAGAATTTGAACCGTTTGAGGTTGTTATGTATTATCGCACCTTAATAACTAATATTCTTACGTTTGAATTGGGAAGTGAATTGGGTCTGAGTTCGCCAGGGCAAACGATATATTTCTCGGACGAAGAAGTTGACTTTATGCGAGCAGAGGCACAACGTTTATATGACGAATACGGCAGAGATTTAGACCTTGTGGAAGAGCAAGCACGAGAATCTGCACAGCGGCTGTTTGAGTTGCGTTTTAGGTTGACAACCGAAGTTGAGCCAACAACCGCCCAAGAAAGCGGCTCTGAATTAACTCGCATTGACCCAGCCGCTTATTTGGAATTTCTAATCGAAAGAGGTTGGGCAACAGATGCTACCGAAATTGAAAGATTAAGGCAAGCAATAGAAAATGGCGAGCCTGTTTATATGGCAATTTGGGCGAACAATTATCCCCCAACCGACAACGACCAACTGCCTGTACCATGGATTTATCAAGCAGAATAGGAATAAATATCCAAAATGGCAATATTATAGGATTTGGCGGTCAAGTTTTGGAAATTTGACCGCTGTTTTTTGGTTTTGGTAAAATAAAACTTGCACATCACAAATCCATAAAAATCAACAAAAATTATCGAAATGACAAATAACCCCATTTTAGGACAAAAACCCCCAAAATAAAAAATTGTATGATATAATTTTATCATGCCCTCTAAAAATTCACTCAACTAAACAAAAGAAAGGAAACAACCATGAAACGAATAACAAAAGCCTACAAAGAAATCATAGCAATAATGTACGCCGAAGCCCCAATAATGACGATTTTAACGTTCATAGTCTTCACCGCAACTGGCTTGCTAACGCCGTTCGGTATTTTCGTGCGACAAAACGTATTTGACGGCGGTTTGGCGGTTGCCAACGGCGAAATGCTGTTTGCCGACTACTACATATTTTTGGTGCTTGTCGCAATAACGGCAATTTTGCCGTATTTGTCCGACGGCTATATTTACAATTACGTTGAACGCCGCTCGCAACTGATTATCCGCACCGCTTACAAAGAGCGGATTCTCCACAAGTTGAAAACCATAAAATATGAGCATTTTGAAAACGAGGAATCAATGGAAATCATCGATAAAGCCTGCAACCGCCTAGATAACACGGTTAGGCACTTGTGGCCAATGTATTTGTCAATACTTTTTGCGGCAATAATTGGCTCGGTCGGCACGCTGGCAATTATCGCAAGCATTCGCTGGTGGATGCTGCTGACTATCCTTATTCCGCACGCTTTGCAAACGTATATCCAGTTTCGCACAAACTACAA
>WRKG01000292.1 GCA_009778185.1 Bacillota bacterium | reverse complement strand
GGCGGGGGGCGGCCTGTCCGCCGGCAGGCGGGCGCCCCACGGTTTTATCTTGCAATAGAAAGGGGATAACATTTTTTGGAAAAGTATAAATCGGGCTTTATATCGTTGATAGGTTGCCCAAATGTGGGAAAATCCACGTTAATGAATGCGTTTGTGGGCGAAAAAATTGCTATAGTTTCAAATCGTCCGCAAACCACGCGCAACAAAATACGCAGCATTTTAACGGAAGAGGATTTCCAAATTGTTTTTATAGATACTCCTGGTTTGCATAATCCCAAAACCAAGTTGGGAGATTATATGGTAAAAAGTGCTAAAAATTCTTTGAATGGCGTTGATGTTATACTGTATCTTGTACAGCCAACCGAAAAAATACCGACTGCTGACGAATTTATTTTGTCGATATTAGACAAAAATTCTAAAGTAATTTTGGTAATAAATAAATCGGATACGGTCAAAAAGCCCGATATTTTGCTTACGATTGATGCGTACTCTAAACGATTTGACTTTTGCGATATTGTGCCAATTTCCGCTCTCAAACAGGATAATTTAGCCGAATTGTTGCAAACGGCAACTAAATATTTGCCAACTGGACCGAAGTATTTTCCTGACGATATGATAACCGATCAGCCAGAACGCCAAATTGCCGCCGAAATGATACGCGAAAAGGCATTGACCTTTTTGCAGGAGGAGATTCCTCACGGTATTGCGGTGGAAATATCCAAAATGAAAAAACGCACCAAGCGAAATTTAGTTGACACAGAGGCAACCATATATTGCGAACGGGAATCTCACAAGGCGATAATAATTGGTAAAGGTGGCGAAATGCTCAAAAAAATTGGTTCAGCCGCTCGCAAAGATATAGAGCGGTTGCTAGATACGCCCCTAAATTTGCAAATTTGGGTAAAAGTTCGCAAGCACTGGCGCGACAACGATTTAATGTTGCGTAATTTGGGTTACGACTCGCGCGAATTATGAAAACTCTGCAAATTAGAGGGCTTGTTATGCGCGAGTTGCCCATCGGCGAATCCGATAAACGGTTGACCATATTCTGCAAAGATATTGGCATTATTTTTGTGTACGCAAAAGGTGCAAGAAAGGCAAAAAGCAAGTTTTTGGCGGCTTCGCAACTGCTAACTTATGCCGATTATGTTGTCGCAGAAGGCAACCAGTTTTTCTCAATGACGCAAGCGGACATTTTAGCAGGTTTTTACGAGATTGGTCAAAGTTACGAAAGCCTTTGTTACGCCCAATATATTTTGGAAATATGCGAAAAAGTTATCCCAAACCGCACCGAAAGCAACGAAAATTTGCAGTTGACATTGAAAACCTTGCAACATATAAATAAAAATTTAGGTTTACAAGCGGTCGCAGTTTTTGTATTGAGATTTTTGCTAAATAACGGGGTTGCTCCCGAAATGGGACATTGTTGTATTTGTGCTAATAAAAATGTGAACTCTTTTTTTTGCAAAGAGGGCATAATTTGCAATGATTGCAAGCCAAAGGTAAAAAATGACCACTTGGAAATATCGCAAAATGTACGATATGCAGTCAACTATATTTTAACGGAAGATTTAAGCCAGGCTTTTTTGTTTACCGTAGATTTTGAGGTTGTTAGTAGGTTGATGCAAGTTGCGCAATTTTGTTTTGATAGAAATTTTAATGTTAGAATTTTGTCAAGGGTAAAGTGAGGGGGAATTTTGGGGAATATCAGAAAATCGCTAAATAATATGTAAATAATCGGAAAAATCACAATTCCAATTCATTTTGCCCTCCTAGATTAGCGCATTTGTGATTGATTTTCCTATGTTTTCTGCCAAAAATATTTTCGGCTTTAGTTGTCGCAAAAATTCCGCATAATAATAGAACACCGTTCCGCACACATCGGCAAAACTGCCGCTTGTTCCCGCATAACTGAACGCTTGACAAGTATAATCGCTCGAAAGCAAATCCAATTCGGCAGGTTCTAAATTGAAAATTCGGCGTTTTCAAGCCTTAATGCTAATCCTCCTGCACCTGCAAATCATTCTAGGGATTGGTGGTTGTTGTGTGGTGTTTTTGCGTTTTCGTTTGTTTGGTAGGCGGCTTTGGCGGTGGTTAGGTAAGTTTGGAACATTGGGTTACTCCTTTTTGGCTAAATTTCTTCTTCAAGATAACCGCCCGATCTATGAATCACTTTGTTTTTCCTGTTATGACAAAATTTCTTAAATTTAGTGGTTTCACGGGCTGGTTTAGGAAATCGCTTTGCAATAATGCGAAAACGCAAATCGTAATTTTCCAGTTGCTTGCTGAGTTTTTTCTCGGTGCTTTCTAGTTGGTCAACTGCTTTTTCTATGCCGTGTCCTTTTAATTCAATCAAATAAGCAATGCGAGTTTCCTCGTTAATAACCAGAAAATCACAGCAAGTTTCGTTTTTTAATATAACGCCGTCAATTTTGTATTGTGTTACATATGCTGGAGGTTCTGCTGCATTGATTGCCGTGTGTTTAGGGGAATTTTTGCCCCCGTCTTGCGAAACTATTATTGGTTGATTTTTATCACACCAAGAGTCAAAATTGTTAATTGGCATTACTAATCCTCCTCAATATCCAACAAATCAGCGTATTCTTTGTTTATAACGCCTGAAATTTCGTCAATCAGTTCGTCTTGGATTAACCCAATTTCGTCATCGATACAATTTGTAACCGTGCCGTCTTTCACGTGCCAAGCGGATAAATCCGCTCTGTCTATCCAAAAATCTTTGTCGATGATTTTGCTTGCTTTTGTGGCGAGTTCGGCGTTTTGTTTGGCAAACTGCCCAGCGTACAGCAAATTATTTATACTGCCCAAAATATATGGGCTGTGCGTTGTTATTATTATGTTGTTGCCTTGGTTGGCTGTTAGGGCTATTAGGTCGATTAGTTGCTTTTGCGTTTCTGGGTATAGGTTGGATTCGGGTTCTTCTATTATGAATGCAAATTTTTGTTTATCATGCAACAAGGAATAGATTAACAAATTTGTTACCCACACAACTTCCTGCTGACCAGAAGATGCCCTACTCAAACTTATATGTTGACCATTGGGTAATTCTAGGCGTTCATTTCCGTCTCCGTAGCTGTATGTGGCGTTCAAAATCTTTTCGGTTAATTCCAACGCAGTTTTTTTTGATAATTTACGCTCTAAAAAACTATTAAATACTGGTCGCAACTCAAGAACATCTTCTAAATAACAACGAATGCAGAAATCAAGCATTTGTTTTTGGGAATCGTTCATAGTAAAAAGCATACGGTCTAATTTTTCAGCTAATAAACTTATCATACTACGTCCTGCTGGAAGATAAATATTTTTATATTTATCTTCAAACAACTTTCGTAATTTTGCTCTTTCACGGTAAATCCATTTACTATTTTTTTCAGAATTACTAAAACTTTTTGACAATTCTGTTGACAATTCTCTGTAAGTCAATATATCTGCATCAACTTCAATTAAATATTGTACAATATTTTCACTAAAGTCGATATTTATATCATTTTCTAGCAAAAACGATATTTTTATATATGTTTCATTAGCATAGTAAAATTGCACAGATGTATCTTTAGACATGACAAAAGAGCTAAATATATCCATAAATCTTTCACTCAAAGCTGTCATTATTTTATGTGTAAAATTTTCCGTATCTGAAACTTTTGTAAGCATGGTATTTTCCACCAAAAGGTCAAAAATACTTTCGCCAACTTTCCTAAAAAAGAAAATAGCCTTAGCCACCGTACTTTTCCCAGTGGACTGCGCACCAATAAACACCATCCACTTCGTGCATTCCAACTCCGCATAATCAATCGGACCTAACTTGTTTATAATAATTTTTTGCATGATTCCTCCTATTTTAGGTTGCCAAATATTATATTCAAAATGCAACCTTGTTTTATACAAAAATAAATGTTAAAATAACAAAAAGGCACAGACAGCAAAAACGGTAAAACTTTCGGTTTATGGGTTCAATTCCCAAATGTGCCTTGTTTTTTTATTTCCCTTTACCAAACTTCTCCGATTTCAACAACCGAATAGTATTTTTAACCGTTTTTGCCGCGGGACCGCCAATCAAACTACGCGCCTTTACGCAATTATCGATATTTATAACTTCATAAATATCTCGTTCGAACAATTCCGATTTTGCGCGATATTCCTCTATTGGCAAATCGTCCAAAGAGCAACGTTTTTTTATGCACAAATTTACCAACTCGCCAACCAATTTGTACGCCGTACGAAACGGCATTCCCTTTTTTGTGAGATAATCGGCACAATCTGTTGCATTCAAAAATCCCTCTGCGACTGCCTTTCGCATATTTTCTTTGTTGAATTTTAGCGTGCTTAACATGGGCGTAAAAATATCCAAACAATCCTGTACGGTGCTGATTGCGTTTATTAACAGCGGCTTGACTTCCTGCATATCTTTGTTGTAGGCTAACGGCAAGCCTTTCATTATTGTCAACATTGCCATTAAATCGCCGTAAACTACGCCAGTTTTGCCACGCACCAATTCCGCAACGTCGGGATTCTTCTTTTGCGGCATAATTGACGAACTTGTCGCAAAGCTGTCATGTAGCTCCGCAAAACGAAATTCCCAGGAACACCACAAAATAACCTCTTCCGCAAACCGAGAAAGGTGCATTGCAGTTATTGCCAAACACGAGACAAATTCTATGCAAAAGTCGCGATCACTTACGCTGTCGAGGCTGTTTCTTGTGGGTGCTTCAAATTCCAAATTTTTGGCAACCGTTTTTCTGTTGATTGGAAACGTTGTACCTGCTAATGCTCCTGCGCCCAACGGAGAGTAATTCATTCGCACAAAACAGTCCCTTAAACGGCTTTCGTCGCGGCCGAACATTTCAACATACGCCAATAAATGATGTGCCAAAGTTATAGGCTGCGCACGTTGCAAATGCGTATAACCTGGCATTATTGTTTCTGTGTGCTTTTCGGCGGTTTCTAGCAAAATTTTTTGTAAATCAAAAAAACTTGTCAATGTGTCAATTATTTCTTGGCGGACGTACAGTCGCAAATCTAGTGCAACTTGATCGTTGCGGCTGCGTGCCGTGTGCAGCTTGCCACCAACTTCGCCAATCCGCTCTATTAGCAGATTTTCCACGAACATATGAACATCTTCCGCCTCGTAATCGTATTCCACTTTGCCGTAATTTATATCCTCTAAAATTTGTGTCAAGCCCTCCGAAATTGTTTCGGATTCCTCGGTTGTCAAAATTCCTCGTTCGGCTAACATATAAACGTGCGCCAAACTGCCCATTATATCCCACTCAAACAGAGTTCTGTCCTCGATAATGGATTGGTTAAAATCGTGGACATCTTCGTTAATTTCGGCTTGCATACGTCCTGTTAAAGTTTTGCTCATGTTTGCTCACGTCCTAACTGGGCGGCGACTTTTATTGGCAACCCAAATAAATTGATAAATCCTGCCGAATCATTTTGATTGTAATCGCTTTCGCCAAACGAGGCAAGTTCGGCATCGTACAGCGAAAATGGCGAAGTTATCGCTTGCGGAATAATATTTCCCTTGTAAAGTTTTAAGACAACTTGACCGCTGACTTTTTGTTGCGTTTCTGCCACAAACGCTGACAACGCTTGACGGAGCGGCGTAAACCATTGTCCATTATAAACCAAATCGGCAAATTTTATTGCGAGATGTTCTTTTATGCGAGCGGTTTCTTTGTCCACCGTTAAAGTTTCCAGTAAAGCGTGGGCTTTATACAAGATTGTTCCGCCGGGAGTTTCGTACACGCCGCGCGATTTCATGCCGACAAGCCGATTTTCGATGAGATCGATAATGCCGATTCCGTTTTCGCCGCCGATTTTATTGAGAAGTTCAACAATTTTTACGCCGTCCATTTTTTCGCTATTTATTGCGATTGGGATTCCTTTTTCAAAGTCGATAGTTACGGAAGTTGGCGTGTTTGGGGCTTTTTCGGGAGTTATACCCAATTCCAAAATGTTGTCATATTTTGGCGCGTTTGCAGGGTCTTCCAAATCCAAACCCTCGTGGGACAAGTGCCAAATATTTTTATCCTTGGAATAATTTGTTTCTCGTGTAACAGGAATGGGAATATTGCAGGCTTCAGCATACTCGATTGCATCCTCACGAGATTTTATTTCCCATTCACGCCACGGAGCAATTATTTTCATTTGCGGAGCAAACGCCTTTACAGCCAGTTCGAAGCGAACTTGATCGTTGCCCTTTCCTGTGCAACCGTGAGCGATTGCGTCCGCTCCCTCGCGCAAGGCAATTTCCACAAGCCTTTTCGCAATAACAGGACGAGCAAACGCCGTTCCGAGCAAATATTGCCGCTCATAAATTGCCTGTGCTTGCACGGTTGGAAAAATGTAATCTTCCACAAATTGCTTGCGTAAATCTTCGATAAAACAGGCGGATGCACCTGTGTTTATGGCTTTTTGCTCAAGCCCAGTAAGTTCGCTGCCTTGTCCAACGTCCGCCGCAACGGCGATAACTTCGCAGCCGTAATTTTCTTTTAACCAGTGAATTATTATTGATGTGTCAAGTCCGCCAGAATAGGCTAGGACTGCTTTTTTGATTTTTTGCATTTTGTACTCCTTTTCAAAATTTATGATTTATTTTTGTGCGTTTCAAAACAACGTTTATTGCTCTAATTCCAACAATTCAGGCACAGCAAGTTTTACTCTTGCCAGCAATCTGTCGCAAGATTCATCTTCCAAAACAAGCCCGTATACATCTTCGCTTGTCGCAATCCAAACTTCCGCCTCATGGTCAAATTGTAGGTCAATTTTGTAGTTCATGGTATCCTCCTTTATATTGCCAAATGCCGCAAATCAAACGATATGCCGCTTTGCGTTACTAATATATTTTGCAAAGATTGTGTTGACAATTTTGTGGTTTCGTGCCAGCATTCGATTATGTTGGAATGTTGCGTTAAATACCAATGTTCGGTGTTTTTGCCCGTGCTGTACAGCAGAGTTTTGAAGTCTTTTTCGGTGGAGTTGTTGCTATCTGACCAAACTTCTACTACTAAATCGGGATAACCTAGCGTTTTGCTACGGTAGCGTTTTAGATTATTGTGCATAAAAATCATAACATCTGGCATAACGCAAGAGCATTCGTCCAAAAATTCCTCGGTAAAATTTTGCGTGGCATCTAGCAAGCGAAAGCCGTCCGCCAGCGAGCCAGTATATGCAAGATTGAGGTTTTCTTGGTTGAAAACAAGTCGACCTTTTTTGTAAAAGGTTCGCCATTTATCCTCCAAGCCAAGCGAAAAGCCCGAAACAATATCGCCGTGCCGTGGCATTGTTGACATTTTTGTTGCAAAATCGGCAAAAGTTAGGTTCATTGAGTTCTCCTTTCGAGTGGCTATTCCAATAAATCTTTAACCATTAGGCAAAAATCCTCAAAAGATATAAGGCTTTGTGCCGTCATAAGTATTACAGGCTCTATAAGCAACGTACATTTTAGTGGCGGAAAATCATATATTTCTAAAAATGTAGTCAAAAAAGCCAACGAAGTACGTTTGTTTCCGTCAATGAAAGCGTGGTTTTTGACGATTCCATAGGAAATGCGACAGATTTTTTCAAAATCGGTTGCATAAAAATCCGTTCCGCCGTAAGATTGGAAAGCAGAGCTAATACAAGAATCCAACAAATTCACATCTCGCAATGTGTTTTTACGTCTCAAAATCAAGCGGTTAATTTTGCATATTTTTTCAATCGAAGGTTTGTCCACCGTTGTCCAACTCCTCTAACCGCCGAAATACATCTGCATATTTTATCAAATTTTTCTTGCAAATTTCCAATATTTCCTCATCTGTGTAAGTAGGCTCAACATCAGATTTCTTAAGTTGTTTATCCCAATCCACCATTGCCATTATTCCACCAACTCCACAACAGCATGAAACGCCTCTTTTGCCGATAAATAATTATTAAACATCAGAGGAGAACCCCATGCACGCCAACTTTGATTGTCCGCTTTGCCCCAAATTGTTACTCTGTCGATATGTTCGGCAAATTCTAAATAATAGCTAAAAACTCGGCGAAAATATTCCGCTTGTCGCAACTCTTGGGCGGCGGTTAATGGAATGGACGGATTGCTTTGCGTTCCGATTGTAATGTCCAGTTCTGTGATTGCCAAAATTGCGCCTGTTTCAATAAACCGCTCTATTGTGGGACGAATATTGTTAAAGTTGGTCGCCCATTGATCAAGATGATAATGCGATTGCAAGCCGATTCCCTCAATCAGTAGCCGTCCGTCATAATTGGCGTGTTGTTGCCACCGTTCGTTTATCTGCTCCACCATTTGGGCGATTGCATCACGTTTGCCAGGCTGCTCCTCGTTGTAATCGTTGTAAAATAAAATTGCATCGGGATCCGCTTGCCGTGCAAAATAAAATGCGTAAAATATGAAATCTTCGCCGCTTTCGCCAACGGATTCATCCGCACCGTTTGCGAATGCCGCATACCATTGCTGTTCGCCGTTGGCTACATCAATATTTTGTCGAATATGATTTCGCCAATCTCCCGAAAAGCTGTTGACACTGCTTGCTATTGCCTCGTTCAAAACATCCCAAGAATGAATGCGTCCAGCGTAACGTCCTGCAACTGTGCTAATGTATAGCTCCAAATTTGCCATGGCTTGTGCGCGTGTCAATGGCTCGGTGCTGTTGGCTTGCGTTGTCAACCACATTGGAGATTGTGCGTGCCAAACTAGCGTATGACCTATCATTGCGATTCCGTTTGCCTCGGCAAAATCCACAATTTCGTCTTGAATGGTAAAATTCCACGTTGCGGGATCAGGTCCAGCCGCCGCAATAAAACTGGGTTTGTGATGATTTTCTGCCGTAACGGCATTAAAATGGTGGACAAAACCCTCTTCCGTGTTGCCAAGGTTCATTTGTATGGGATTGCTCCACGTATTGCCCACCAAAAAATAATCTTCAAACAGCAAAGCAAGCGACGGCAACGAAAGGTCAAAATTGGGAACATAAACATCTACCGCGCCGCGCGTAGAAATACTGATATTATCAATATAATGCACGGTTGGCTGTTGTTGATCGTCGTTTACCCTAAATCGGAAAATAAGAAAATTTACATCGCCGACAGCAATTCCGTTGGTAAATTCTACAGTTGTGTTGACCCATTCGTCCATTGGGATATTTCGTGCCAAATCGCCAGGTTGCGGCGTGTTGTTTGTCGGTTGATGCGACTCCGAGCCAAATTGCCCGTTTATGTTGATTCCAGGACCAACAAGGGTTGTAACATTGGGATTTTCCGCACTTGGAACAAAAACATCCCACGAAACCTCGATTGTAGAACCCACTGGTAAAGGCGTTTCTGGCGTTATTGTTATAAAATTGCCATCGCCACTGTTAAAATTGCCTGTTACATTTTCTATGCGAAAAACGTGGTTGCCATCGTCCAATAACCATCGCTGGGCTTGCACTTGTCCGCCAGCTGTTATCATATCGGCATCTATCGTGTCCGATTCAAAATCTAGCAGTAAAACATTTTGTAAATCTCCAGTTGCCATAAGTTCGCCCTCCTCGTTCAAAATTCCGCCAAAAGCTGTGTTATGCGGCACAACAAAAATTGTCGGATTACCACTGACCGCCAAAAATGGATGTCCCATAAGAGTTGCAATGGTGCTAATGTTGCCCTGTATATAAATGTCGTCCGCCAAGGAATACAACGTTTCGTTGCCGCGAGTTATGATAATATCGTCCACAAAAAAAGGCATATCTGCGGCGGCGGCGTTGCTTTGCAGACGGATATTTTCAAATTGCGATTCGGTTATGTGATTTTCTTCAAGCACCATGTGCAACGAAAATGGTTGATTTGCCCTGTTTATTTCGGTTGACGTTATCCAGTTCCACGGAGAATTGCCCCCGCCAAGCAACATATACGCCGTTTCGGCTGTGCCAACATTTCCGCCAGTGCGTCCCAAAATTGTTATTTCGTCGCCAACGGCTAAATCTCCGCGGCGAATGTCTATTGTGTGCCAATCGGCTGTACGTTGCGTTACGTGCAAAATGGCTTGCTCTTGGTTGGCGGATATTTCCACTATTTCGGCTGTTTCGTCTTGTTCGTCAAGTTCAACGGATTCAGATGTTTCAGCCGTTTCGTCAACATTGTTTTGCGGAGTTTCTGCTGTAGCAACCGCTTGTTCCTCCGTTGGGTTGTTCATAAATATAATGACAACCGCAATTATTAGCACCAAAACAGCCACTAATACTAGTTGTGTTGAGTTTCCTTTCATAAGTTCTCCTTTCGTTGTGCAAAATATTTATTTTGCAAATGCGAATAATGCGATAAATGTTGAAATGCGGGCGGGTAATATCCGCCCGCATTTTCCCAATTCAAATCTTTCCAATCCGAATTTTCCCAATCCGAATCTTCCCAATCCGAATATTCCAACATTTATATCCACCAATCAAATAATATCCACCAAAAAATTTTTACAACCCTAAAAATTACCAAAAATCTTTTGTTAAAATTTCAGAGACTTTGCTGGTAAAATATTTTATGTCAGATTCTTTTATGTCGTTATGGGTAACAAAACGAAACTCAGTTGACATAGGGTTTTCTGGTGGATTTATCAAAATTCCCGCCTGTTGCAGACGATTAACAAAAATATCTGGTGTAATGGGATAATCTAGTTTTATGTCGCAAAACACCATATTTATATGTATATTTTTTTGATTAACTTGAATACCATTTTGTTTTGCCAACCATTTTCCCATAAGTTTGGCGTTTTTGTGATCTTGATTAAGCCGTTTCGTCATTTTTTGCAACGAGATAATCCCAGCAGCCGCAAGCATTCCCACTTGTCGCAAGCCGCCGCCCATAATTTTGCGATTTTTGCGAGCCAAATCGATAAAATCTTGCTTGCCAACCAAAACCGAGCCGATTGGCGAGCAAAGTCCTTTTGACAAGCAAAACATAACCGAATCCGCGCGGGCGGCAATTTCGTAAGCTGGCTTTTTTAGATACTCGGCAGCGTTAAAAATGCGCGCGCCGTCCAAATGAATGGGAATATTATATTTTTTTGCCAATAAAACAATATCGTCCATGTAAGATAACGGCAAAACGCACCCGTTAGAATGAGCATTTTCTAAACAAATAAGTCCCGTTTTGGGATAATGAATATCGTTAATTTTGCGAATACGGCTTTCTATTGCGGCAATATCGGCGTTTTCGGTAGAATTAAGTTTTAACTGCTTTATTATGCGGTTTTCTTTTTCGGTTGACTTGTTTGATTTATCAAATAGTTCGTGCGAAAAGGTTCGCAGTTGAACGCCCGCCAAACGAGCCGCACCGCCCGCTTCGTGCTGCACAATATGGCAAGCATCGTCCAAAATAACCTCGTTGCCAGATTGACAATGAGTAAGCAGGGCTAATTGGTTGCCAAAAGTACCGCTTGGCACAAAAAGCGCCGCCTCCTTTTGGAGCAATGTAGCGGAAAGTTCTTCTAGTTTAATAACTGTTGGGTCATCCCCATATACATCATCGCCAACCTCTGCAAATGACATGGCTTGACGCATTTCGTTAGTGGGGCGAGTAACTGTATCGCTTCTTAGGTCTATGATGCGCATATTTTTTCCCCTTGTTTATCTTAATTAAGTGCATAAATTTATTTCAACATAAAAATTGCTAAAAGTAAAGTTATAAATTTTTATTTATTTTATTTATCAAGACGGATTCATCTAGCTGGCGAAAGTAGCCAAGTTTGGTTAAAGCATTGGCGAGCGGCGTGTTTGCGGTATCTAGGTCGGCGTAAATTTGCGTTATGCCGTTTTTTAGCAAAATGTTTGTGCCTTCTACAGCAATAGGCAAAACGTAGCCTTTTCCGCGATGTTCAGGAAAAACGCCAATATAATTTATAACGCCTTCGGTTGCGTTAAAGGCTTGCGGTAAAATTAAACCCACCAAAATATCGTTTACATAAGCTAAACGCCACCAACTCGGCTTATACGAGATTTTCTTCATTTGTTGCACATAATCTTCGGCGGCGGCTTGTTCGCCCATAATTTGGGCATCTTCTAGCATAATTTTGTCTAGCGTATTTTGCGTAACTTTTCGTACGGCTTCGATAAATAATTTTTCGCCAGTTTCTAATACGTTCTTAAATATCATATTGCTATTATTGGAAGTTGTCAATATTTTTTTTGCATTGTAGGTATAACGGTGTTTTTGTTGAGCAATTTCAAAGTTTGCCCTATTAAACATTTTTAACACGGCAGAATAATTGGGTTCGTCGCTGTAAAGATTGTAAATAATTTTTTGCGTTTGTGGACGTTTTGCTTGGTTTATTGCGGTCAAAATTAGTTTGTAACTGTTAAACGTAATTTTGTCCAGTGTAAAATTTAGTATTCGTAACGTTGTCGGCGATTGCTCGCAAAAGCAAATTGCTCCTGTTATGCCTTTTTCTGTTTCAAGTAAAATATTGTCCGCTGGATTTATTAAGCCAATTTTTATCCATTCGTCAACGTATTTTAGATGGTTGGCTAATTGAGGGCTTGTTGGTTCAGCTTTATTGCTGTTCATGGGTTCTCCTTTTGCTACTTTGACGTTATGGTTAATTATACCACAAATTTTTACAAACAGATATTACATTTATATTGCAATATAAAATTGTAATATAAAATTGGGTTGCAAAAAATTTGCGAATTTGGGATAAACGGGCGGATAATATCCGCCCCTACGGTTTGGCGATTTGTAGGGGCGGATATTATCCGCCCGCATTTCAATAACGTTGCAATTAAAAAGTATTTGTACATTATAACAAACTTCAACATTGCAATCAAAAAAATTAACCCCAAACTAAAATTTTTCGTAAAAAAAACAACATAATCCAACTTATTTTTTTATAATAAAAATAAGTTATTGTAAACTTCAAAGTTTTATGTTATATTTTAATCAGAGATATAATATTGTGAAATATTTTTTTGGATTTTAGCAAAGGAGGACATAGCGCATGGTAAAAACTATTTTTTCGGTTGACGACAACGACACAAACCTAATTAAAATTGAAGATGCTTTGGGCGAACATTACAACGTTATAACGCTATCGTCAGGCGCATCCATGTTTAAGTTAATAGAAAAAATTACACCCGATTTGATTCTTTTAGATATAAGAATGCCAGAAATGGACGGTTTTGAGGCAATGGAAAAGCTGAAAAGCCGAAAAGAATACCAAAGTATTCCTGTAATATTTTTAACCGCTACTAATGACACTGATGTCGAAACGCAGGGCTTTAAGCTAGGTGCAGTCGATTTCATAAACAAACCGTTTTCCGATGCGGTGCTACTAAACAGAGTGCAGCTGCATCTAAATTTGAATGGGCTTATACGTGAACGTACTGCCCAACTTGAACGTGCTTATCACAGCCTTATTTTTGTTTTGTCCGATTTAGTCGAAAATAGGGACGAAAATACTGGTGGACATATCGAACGCACTGTCGAATACATAAAACTTTTGGTTTACGAAATGATTGCACAAAAAATTTATTATGACGAACTTATTTTGTGGGATATGGAAGTTGTTCCGCCGTGTGCAATGTTGCACGATATTGGCAAAATTAACGTATCTGATACAATATTAAACAAGCCCGATAAACTTACCGAAAGTGAATACGATATTATGAAAACCCACGTTATTATGGGTGCTAACATAATCGATAAAGTTATCGAACGTACTGGCGAAGATATGTTTCTTAAAACGGCGAAACTTTTTGCAGAGTTTCACCACGAAAATTGGGATGGCTCGGGTTATCCGCACGGGCTAAAAGGCGAAAATATCCCAATTCATGGGCGACTTATGGCAATCGCCGATGTTTACGATGCACTTGTTACCGAACGCCCTTACAAAGAGGCTTTTACTCACGAAGCAGCCGTTGACATTATTATGAGCGAATCCGGCAAACGGTTCGATCCCCTTATTGTAAAAACTTTTTACAACATACAAGCAAAATTTGACGAACTACATAAGGCACAACCGCAAAAAGGGCATTATTTCCAGATAAGGAGCTGATTACATGATTTCTAAATTATCTAACAAAATGAAAGCTATCGAACAATTACGCCTTGTTATTGACACTATTCCTATTCCCGTTATGCTTTTTGACAGCGAACACAATTTTGTCGACTGTAACCAGGAAACCGTCAAAACTTTCGCTTTATACGCAAAAGAAGATTTCGGCACGTATCTAAAATATATTCTTCCGCCGTATCAACCAAACCATCTGCAATCGAAAGATTTTTTTAACGGAATGTTAGATAGTTCCAATATGCACGGACAGCTTAAAAACCGCTTTGTATACCAACGCATGGACGGAATTTTGCTTTACACAGATACATCTTGTGCCTCGTTTACTTTGGGCGAAGATCACGTTGTAGTTTGCAGCGTACATGACCTTACTTTGCGCCGCCGTGCTATGGAACAAATGCGTGAAGCCAACGCAACCGCTGACCTTATGTTGGATTCTATTCCGATGGCGTGTTTTTTGGTTCGCAGAGATTACATTGCCGTTGACTGCAACAAAGAAGCTGCGCGGCTGTTCAATTTCAAAACCAAAGAAGATGCTTTGCACAACTATAACAATATTTTTCCGACCAATCCGTCAAAAGATTTTTTGGACAGACTTATAAAAGAAAACGATTCGGCAACTTTCGAATACACTTGCCAAGATTCCGAGGGAAATCCTGTTGCGGTCAATATGTCGCTTATTCCCATAAATTATCACGGCGAAATGGTTGCTGGCACTTATTTGCAAGATTTACGCGATATAAAAGAAGTTTACGTAAAGGCAAAAAATTGGGAAACAGCCAACAATGAAAATATTGCCAAAAACCAATTTTTGGCTCGCATGAGCCACGAAATTCGCACGCCAGTTAGCGTAATTCGCGGCATTGCAGATATTCAGTTGCAAAAAATGCACATTGATCCCGATGTTGAAGAGGCTTTTATGCAAATAAACCGCTCGGCTATTTTGCTAACGGGAATCATCAACGATTTATTAGACCTTTCCAAAGTTGTCGCGGGCAAACTAGAAATTGAAGATAGACCGTACGAAACCGCAAGCCTAATAATGGATACTGTCCAGTTTAATTTGATGAACAAAAACAGCAGTCATATAAAATTTGTTTTAGATGTTGACGAAAATTTGCCAATTTCTCTTATTGGCGACGAGTTGCGTATTAAGCAAATTTTGAACAACTTGCTATCGAACGCCTTTAAGTACACCAGCGAAGGCACAGTTGCTCTCGAGTTAAAAATGGAGCAATCCGAAGAAGAAGACACTGCACAACTGTGCATTAGCGTAACTGATACAGGGCAAGGCATGACAAAAGAGCAACTTAACACATTATTTAACAACGAATACGTCCGATTTAACTCGAAAGAAAATAAGTATGTTCAAGGCACAGGGCTTGGAATGCACATAACTTACCAGTTGCTAAAATTGATGGGCGGCAAAATAAAAGTTGACAGCAAAAAAGGCGAGGGAACTTTCTTTCATGTTACGATTCCGCAAAAGAACAGCGACAGCCGAGTTTTGGGTAAACAAGCCGCATATAATCTTCGCAACTACGAATTTGGCGAGTTTGAGCTACACAAAAAAGAACGATTTGAATTTGAACCAATGCCGTACGGCAAAGTATTAGTAGTTGACGACCAGGAATCCAATTTATACGTTGCTCGCGGACTTTTGTCTTCGTACGGACTTAACATACAAACCGCAACCAGCGGATTTGAAGTTGTCGAAAAGGTAAAGCAAGGCAATATTTACGATATAATATTTATGGATCACATGATGCCCGAAATGGACGGAATCGAAACCGCCAAAACGATAAAATCGATGGGATATTCTAATCCGATTGTTGCGTTGACGGCGAACACAATTTTGGGGCAATCGGAACTATTTTTGTCAAATGGATTTTCTGGATTTTTGTCAAAGCCGATTGAATTGAAAAATTTGAACACGGTTTTAATAAGATTGATTCGCAGTAAATATCCCGACGATGTGATAGAAGCGGCAAAAGCCGAATGGCTACTAAAACAAGAATCCAAGCCCGACGATAAAGCGGACAAAACCTTATCGGACGGTATAAGAAACGCATTTATCAGTGATGTTAGCAAAACGATTCAAGTTTTACAAGA
Source organism: Bacillota bacterium (assembly GCA_009778185.1). Taxonomy (GTDB): domain Bacteria; phylum Bacillota; class Clostridia; order Lachnospirales; family WQUN01; genus WRKG01. The sequence continues at coordinate 16,073 of WRKG01000292.1, read as the reverse complement.
TGTTTTAAGCGAAAAGTGGACAGAATCCGCCTTGCAAAATTTTGTCATTGCTGTGCACGGCATAAAAAGCTCGCTGGCAAACATTGGCGAAAAAGAACTGGCTCATACAGCACAAGTATTAGAAGATGCCGGCAACAAAGGAAACACATCAATTATACAAGATTACGTTGACAATTTTATTGAAAATTTGCAGGAGCATCTTAAAACATTAACAGCCGAACAAGAAGAAAGCAAGCAACAAAACGCAAAATCCGACGACGACTGCGATTGGGAGTTTTTGTTGGAGCAGCTTAATGTGTTAAAAAATGAAGCGGCAAGTTATAACAAAAAAAGTTCGAAAGCTACATTGGATGCAATTAAGCAACATTCATGGCCAACCGAAGTACAAGAGGCGATTGAAACGCTTTCGTCAATGCTATTGCATAGCGAATTTGATGAAATTGCCGTGCTTATTGTTGAAATGAAAAATAATTTTAGCTTGCAGATGTCGAAAGCGTGATGGTTTGGATGGTTTTGGATCGTTTTGAATAATTTCGAATATTTTCAAAACAGGTTGTTGTAGAAAACGGGCGGATAATATCCGCCCCTACGTTTTAGAAAATGCAATTTTTAACCGTGGTTCATGTCGAACGGTTTTATCAAATGCAATTTTTTAACCGTGGTTCATGTCGAACGGTTTTATCAAATACAATTTTTAACCATGGTTTGTGTCGATATAATATTATGCCATTGTTATTAAATTAAAAAATTTCTAGGAAAGCAGGCGAATCGAGGACAATCGATAGGCATTATGTAGGGGCGGATAATATCCGCCCGTTTTTTCTACAACAGTCTATTTTTAAGTTGTTCGAGTGTAACACACAAAAATCAGTCTTTTAATGCCTTTAGCAATGTGCTGTTATCGTCATCGCAAGTATATTCCCAAAACATAATACCCTTTAGACCTCTATTTTTCACGTAATCGTATTTTGCCTTTAGCGAGCGAACATCGTCAAACGTGATGTATTCTTTTGTTTCGGAGTTGAAAGCGTATGCAGCTTGGGCTTGTTCGTCATATTGTACACCGCCAGCTTTTTCGGCACGTTCCATTGTGTCAACGTAGCCGCCTGTCCAGGTAGGGACTTCGCCGTCAAATTCTGTGTTTAAGCCGCTTGCTTTTTGGAAAATTCTGGCATAAAATGCTCCGCCTAAAACTAGCTTGTCCAAAGGAACACCTGCCGCTTCGTATAATTTTATTGCTTTGTCGCCGCAAATGCTCTTGCTGTGGGGAGATTCGTATAATGCCGTGTGATGGCACGTGTATTTATTGTGGCACATATCGTATGTCATAACGTTGAAGAAATCCAGTAGATTGACCAATTTGTCAATCTCCAAATTATCGATGCAACGTTGCATTGCTCCTGCTGCCATTGTTATTAGCTTGTCTTTGCCAAGTTTGTTCCGCAAAGATTGCACCCAAGCCGTAAAATTGACTTTGTCGGCTGGCGAATGGTCAATTCCTGCCGAGCCGAGTCCAGGATATTCCCAGTCAAGATCGATTCCGTCAAAACCATAATCGTCAATTATTGCCACTAACGAGTTGCTCAAATTTTCGATTCCCTCTGGCGTGGAGCAAGCATTAGAAAAGCCGCCTGCGCCCCAACCGCCAACTGATAAAATTGCCTTTATGCCTTGCTTGTTTTGCATAAAATTGCGAACTTTATCCGCATTTTGCCAATGTGCAACGCTACCGAGTCCATCTTTTACCACCGCAAACGAGAAATTAACGTGCGTTAGCACTTTTTCATCGCCCGCCCGAAGACCGTTAAAACGCCCTTCGCCAATATAACCTGAAATATACATATTTGTAACCCTTTCTGAGATGTGATTTATATCATAGTTGACTTTCCAACTAGAAATTTTGCCCTTTTTGCCCTTTTTGCTTGCTTACTTATCAAGCTAATTTACATATTATCACAACTTTTGCTGTGTGTAAAATTTTTGTTTGGCAAAATTTATTTTATCGGATAAAATAAAGCACATTCCCATGTACATCGCGGACGGTATCGCCACGTATGTAATAAACGGTGTTTCCGTGCGTATCTCTTATTCTGTCGGCTTGGATTTTGTACACCGTGTTTCCATATTCGTCTTGGATACTATCGCCACGTATGTAATATAATAGGTTGCCACGTTTAGTTTCGCAGATTGTTTTGCCGTTTATTGTGGCTGTTACGTTGCCGTACGTATCTTTTAGTTGCATTTTGCACATCCTTTATTTGAGATTTTAATATAATTATTTTTTTAGAGAGTAAAGATAATAGGCTATTCCAATAACAATCGCCAGAAAAGCTAATATAATTTGTATTGCCACGAATCCTAATAACCAAGCAACAACTGCTCCGACTATTAGGCAGATGACCGATATACTTACAATCATTGCACCTTTATCACTCATAAAAATTTCCCCTTTCTTGGTTTTTAGTTGGCATTTTCACAAAATTATTTTTTGCGACTAGCGTAAAAAGCGCCAAATATTCCGCATCCAACAACAAAAACTACCACAAATAATATAGTTCCTATTTCCATAGGCTCATTACCCCAAAGAATCAACATCCAATTACCAAATATCACAATTATTAAGGCTGCTCCTAAAATTGCTGCGATAGCTAATATTTTATCATTCATAAATATTTCTCCTTTCTTGGTTTTTGGTCGACATTTTCACAAAATTATTTTTTGCGACTAGCGTAAAAAGCGCCAAATATTCCACATCCAACAACAAAAACTACCACAAATAATATAGTTCCTATGTCCATAAAATAATTCTCCTTTCTTATGGATTATAAATAAAGTTAAAATTCCAAGTTTGTTTCGCAAAAAATGCTATTTATTGAAATTGCAAATTTTTTAGCTTCGATATTAAATGTCCTGTGGTGGTTATTCCATGTTCTTTAATGAGATGTTCTCCTGTTTCGTTGTCAACATTATATTTGTCAAATATTTGTGATAACTCTTCGGGTTGCCATTCAAAATTGATTGGCTTTTGGAACGCTTTGTAGCCTATTAAATTATTTGGAATATCCCCTTTGTTGTCTATTTCAACAATTATCAATATTTTGTGCCTTGCATTAAGCTGTCTTGTATTATTGAGAAGTTTATGCAAAAACAAATCCGCTTTGTCGATATTTTGCAGATTGCTAATATATATAATGGAAGGTGCAACTTGTTTGGCTTTCAAAAACGTTTCGTCAATAGCATTAAATGCTTCTTTATAGCCAAGAGTAAACAAATTCAAAAGGTCAATCGGTAGCAATTCATAGTTAAAACCTGTTGCAAAGGCTTTAACAAGCGTTTTTCTGCCTGAACCTATATCGCCCTTAAAAATTAAATTTAAGAAATCTGGTCTATAACCAAATGTGTCAACCTCTGTATTTGCGGAAAAATAATCATGTATTTTAAGCAAATTTTCTTTAGGCTCGCATAAACCAATTATTTCGTCCCAGCTTGTACTAATTGGCGGAACATCAACTCCACGCAATGATGTTGGCGTTATGCTTTTTCTTGCAACTTCAAAATCATCTTTTGTTAAAGTTACGTTTTCGTGTTTTAGTAGCAATTTTCCTACTGAATCTATGTCGATTGCTTTTCGCATAGCGTTCATTACAGCTTGGCGATACAGCGAACTTATGTCCGCGCCCGAATAACCATTTGTTAGCTCGCTTATTTGGGACAAAAAATTGTTGTCCACTTCTTTTGCGATAATTTCATTGTTGGATATATCTACATATTTAGTTAAAATGTCGTATCTAGCGTTTAGGTTTGGGTTTGGAATTTCAAACTCTAATTCAAAACGTCCAGGGCGGCGAAAAGCGGAATCTATAGTATTTAGCCTGTTTGTTGCACCTATAACAAATACATTGCGTCTGGAATGTATGCCATCCATCAACGATAATAATCTGCCTACCATGGTTATGTTATGTTCAACGTCGTATTTATCTCTTCGCATTGCCATTGAATCCAATTCGTCTATAAAGATTATTGCATTTCCTTTTTCTGCTGCTTTGGCAGCATCGTTAAACAAATCTTCCAATTTTTGCTCGCCTACGCCTACAAATTTTGATAGCAGTTGCGAACCCTCAATAGAGAAAAATCTTGCACCCATGTTGTCCGCCACTGCCCGTGCAATCATTGTTTTTCCGTTGCCAGGAGGTCCGTACAACAATAAACCTCTTGGAGGAACAATTCCAAATTTTTCCAAAAGTTCAGGAAAATGCAGAGGTATTTGAACAATCTCTCTAATTTTAATAATAACGTCATTCAAACCGCCGATTTTGTTAAAGTCAATTACTTTTTGTTGCGATTCTGGCAATCCCTCAAAGATTATTTTGGTTTTATTTGTTGTCTGATAAGCAATATTAGGATTATCTGGATTACGTGGAAATATATCAATAACTTTTGCCAACGTTTTTTGCTTTATGGTGAACGGGTTAATCCACATAATTTGATTTAAGAAAACTATTTTATTATTTGTCAACACAGAGTTTTCAGAATTGCTAACTTCCTCGGCTGACCATAAATATACCTCTTCGCTTTTAAGCGAGATTGTAACTTGTTCCGCTTGGACGAAATTATCGTATTCAATGGGTTCAATGGTTACTTCTTCGTTATTCAAAAAATATACATCGGTGCTATGTTCAATGTCTTTTGATATATATGCGATATTTTCGTCCGCATCGTTGGACGGCTGAAGAATTGCATATAAAATATTTTCGCCAACCAATGCGGCAGTGCTGACTTTTACATAAACTGGTCGGTCTATTTCATTTCCGTTAAAATTTGCAAAATCAGAGTATATATCACTAGATACCCATATATCGAGGTTATTTTTGGGAAAATTACCATCGTTATTAAACATTTTTATACGAAATTTTTTGGTCATGCTAAAATCCTCCTAATAATCCCATAAGTTGTCTAAAAATTTTTTCATCCATACACTTCCGCCATAATCAGCCATTTGAACGGCAATGCCGAGTGCTTTAATTATTGAATTAACGGAAACCTTTTTATGAACCAAATAATTTCCGTTACCGCCCGAATGATAAGGGCATCCATATTCCCAAAAAGCTACGTGATCTTCGTGCAAACATCTTGCACATCTATAATGGGCATTATCCCCAATTTCAAGATAGCCACCACAATTACCATGAATCCAATGGGTAAAAGGTACTCGATAGCCCATTCCTATACATACTGGACATTGAATATATAGTCTGTAATAGGTTAAGTTATACGAACTGTCAATCGCCCTACGAACACTCTCCATAACCACAGGACTCAGCTTATCCTTACGCCACTTATGCCACAAGTCCTTTTCTTTCTTAGACCAAGTTCCCAAATTGCTATTTCCCTCCTTTCTTTATTGATAAAGAAAATATACGCCCGCATCCGTTTAGACGAACAAGCGAATGCGAGCCTTGCATTGCTGATTTTACCAATCGCTCATGTTGTAGACAAAATTTCTAAGCCACTGAGCACTATATTGGTCTGACAGTCGTGCTGCAATACCAAGTTGTGCTATAAAACCAAATTGTTTATCATGATGCGGTCTTATTGCATCTTTGTAAACTACTTCTTCATTATCATCCGAATGATTAGGGCAGCCATATGCCCAATATGAAATATGTAATGTAAGACCGCATAGTTTACATCTATAATTTGCGTCATCGCCAACTTCAATTATTCCGCCATCTAAATTATGTACCCAACTAGACATAGGAATGTTATTGTTACCCCTACTTATGCAAACAGGGCATTGCATATACAATTCATAATAAGTAGCCATAGTTTTACCACTCGCCCAGGTTGTTGATAAAGTTTTTAAGCCACTGAGAACTGTATTGGTCTGACATTTGTGCTGCAATACCAAATGCTTTTACCATTGATTGAGGACTTGCAGCTTTGTAAACTAATTCGCCATTATCGCCCGAGTGACCAGGGCAACCATATTGCCATTTTGAAACGTGTGCTTTTTGATTGCATGATTTACATCTATAATTTGCATCATCGCCAACTTCAATTATTCCGCCGTCTGAACTGTGTTCCCAGTAAGATGTAGGAATGTTAGTGTTACCTAATGCTATACAAACAGGGCATTGAAAATATAATTCAAAATAAGTAGCCATATTTACACCTCTATCTATTAGTATAATGTGTAACCACATCAATTTGTTCTGGCAAGTATTGCTTAATAACATGAGCAACTTGCCGAATTACAGGATTTGGATCTTTGTACGTTTGAACAAAGTAGCTTAATATCCGATTTAAGCCATCTTTTGCAGTACCGCGTTTGTGTGCAGAATAAGCAAAGGGTTTGTTCGCTTTCCCGCTTTCAATGTACTCTTTTTGTAACGCTCCCGCTTTTTCAACCGCTAAAACCCAATTACGATGTCCATCTAATACTGCTTTTTTCTTTACATCGTCGGGTAGCTTTTCAAAATCGTTGTTAGTGTCCACTACATATTGCTTTATTACATCGGATATATCGTTGATATTTTTGACCGATTGACTTACCGAAAACGCAATAGGCAAAAAATAGCATTCAACTACATTTGGAGGAACAGAATCCTTTCTACCTCCGTACCAGGATAGTAAATCATTAAGAAAATATTTAACTGCTTTGTCAAAATCCTGTTTACCGACTTTTTCTAAACTTTTGGATTGCATAAATAATCCTATGCACTGATTTTCTAATTCAGCGTGCAATTTTTGTTCAGTAGGCGGAACAGCTATATCGTCATGAAAATCTAAATTTTTACCTACCGCCGTTGTTTTTAGATTACAATTTCCAGTTCGCTCAATTTCCAGACAAGCCTCCAGTTTTTCCAAAGCGATGACAACAAATTGAAAAGCATCGTCTACGTACTGCAAACTTTCTTGAATTGAAACTTGTGGTGCTTGATTACGTGTCATATTTCCACTCCTTTTTAATGTTTATAAGCCTAAATTGACTATGATTATTTTACTGCATTAACAAAATTGGCTACCTCGTCAAGAGAATTTGGCAACAAATCTGCAAGTGCATACGTTATGAAACCGTGTTTAATTTTTTGGAAGTTTCCTGTAGCATTTTCTCCTGTTACTTTCATGGAGTATGCTGTTCCGTCATATTCCCAGCTAGTACACAGGCTTTTTTTCCCACAGGCTGGACATACAATATTCCAGTTGTCAAGGTCAAGTAATAAAGTAGCGTTATTGCCGCAATTTGCATGAACCCAAGAAGTATTATTGGATTGTTTCGTTGAGCCGCCCATTTCAGGCGGACATGAGAATGTCAACTCAATGGTACGGTTATTTTTACTTGGCATATTGGCAGGGCTTTTAGTGTTGCTTGAATTTGAGTTACTTGAATTTTGTTTTTTTGTTTTTTCGCCAAACAAGCCACCAAAGAAAGGCTTTTTATTTTCCTGTTCATGAGCCGAAATTGAAAGTTGCCAGTTCAAAGCACCAGTAACAGACATTACAGCAAATTCAGCCGTTTCTTCATCGTAGTTGCTACGTAATTCGTTCAAAATTTGTTTGGCAGCTTTTTCTTGATTTGTCTGTGAAGTTTGCCGATTTTCGTATAATCTTTTACCGATTGACACGATAGAATAAATTTCAGCTAAAATAGCAGCCTCTTTTTTGTAGCCTTTTTCGGATAAGTAATCCCTAATTAAAGAGACAAAAATTTGTGCATTGTTCAAAACACTATAACCATGTTCGTCAAAAATTTTTTTGAGTAATGGTGTAATTTCGTTGGTTTTGTACATTAGATAATCACTCCCTTTCTAATAATTGCGAGATACTCGCATAAAAAGTCATATTTTTGTTATCACGTAAAATTTTGCAAAAACCGTGTAATATCCATTATATATATATATATATATATATATAAGTCAATCGCTATTTATACACATTATCCACAAAATTTTATAAAAAAATAAAGATTAAAATAAAATATATTTATTTTTCGTAATATTACTAATTTTTACTCTTGTTTTTGCGTTTTTTTGAAATATGAGTTAAAAAATGCTGTTATTATAGGAAAAAGTTTTTGGGACAATAAAATATATTGCAATCGTTATAAGCTATGCTATGTTATAGCAAATCAAATTAACAAAAAATGCGGGCGGATAATATCCGCCCCTACAAATTGCTAGCCGCCCTTATGCCGCCTGTCTGTCGTCAATTCATCGAAATTCCGACACACTCACATTTTTTATTAGGTTGATTTAATATATAAAAAAAATTGATGAATAAATTCATACCGAGAAAATCTCTCTCAATTAGCATATTTACAAAAATTAAGTAAAAAATCCCAAAATATTGCTTGTTATTTGCAACTTTTGGGATTTCAACTATATTTTTATATTTTTTTAAGATTTATTATCAATTAAATTTATTCATTTCACGCATAATTATGCAACCGCAAAATCCTACCAATATAATCCTTCAAATCTTTCCGTTCAACAATATCATCAACAAACCCTTTTTCCAAAATAAAACTAGCCTCCTGAAAGCCGTCTGGCAACCGCTTGCGGATAGTTTGCTCAATCACGCGCGGGCCCGCAAAACCAATTAGAGCGTTCGGTTCGGCTATGGTAACGTCCGCTTGCATGGCGAAACTTGCTGTAACTCCGCCTGTTGTTGGGTCGGTTAAAACGCATAAATATAGTTGACCGCTATCGCTGTGCCGTTTTACCGCACCGCTGATTTTTGCCATTTGCATTAACGATAAAATTCCCTCTTGCATACGCGCACCGCCAGATACCGTAAAACCCACTATTGGCAAGCGTTCCGCCGTTGCTTGCTCAAAAAGACTCGTTATTTTTTCGCCAACGACAACTCCCATGCTACCCATCATAAAATATGGCTCCATTGCGAATATTGCCGATTTTACACCGTTTATCTCGCAAGTGCCGCAAATAACTGCGTCAACCTCTTTGCTGCCCAGTTTTGCGTTCGCCAATTTCTTGTCATATTCGGGAAAATCCAATATATTTTCCGACTGCAAATCGGCGTAAAGTTCCGTTAAACTGCCGTCGTCGCAAATAAAATTAAGCCGTTGCCGCGCCGTCTGCCGAAAATGATGTCCGCAATAAATACAAACGTTCAAACGTCCGATAAGGTCGCTGTTTTCAAGGCTTTTCTTGCACTTTGGACACACCACTAAATCATCTGTCAACCCTTTTTGTGCCGCATTCGCCAGCTTGCGCGATCCCTCTAAAAAATTTTTGGGCTTTCTAAATTTTATCATAAAATTTCCTCCAAAATTACAAATTTTATACCAAATTTCAATCATAAAAATCAATCAGTATTGGAATTTACGTTAATCAATGGTTGAAATAATGCAAATAATACAGCATTTTACGTAGTTGCGAACCCGCCCTCGTCCAGATGGTGGACGAACAAGTATCATTCGCTAGTTTATAACACGGGCGGACCCGCCTGCCGGACGGGCAGGTAATATCCGCCCCTACATTTAGGTAAATGCAAATTGTCAACCGTTGATTCGTATCACAAATACCGCCGAACTTTCCCACAATAATCGTCATATTCCGCTCCATAATGGGCTTTCAAAAAATTCTCCTCCAGGCAAACTTGCCTGTCAATCAGCCACAAAGCCGCCACAAAATAGCCGAAAAACGTCCACATTGGAAAAATCAAAAATGCTCCCAATAATATTGAAAAAAACGCCAAATATAGCGGATTTCTGCTGATTGCGAACGCTCCGCCAGTTACCAAACTGTTCGGTTTTTTGTTGTCAACTCCAACTCGAAAACTTTTCCCAAACGAGATAATCCCCCAAATGAACAAAACAGGAGCAAACACGCAAAAAGCAACGCCAATCCACGATATAATGTCATTTTGCACAAAAATTTCCTCAAATCGTGGAAAATCCCAAATATTCGCCAAAATCAAGTAAAAATATAATAGCACAAACGGCGGAATTATGAAATCTTTTTTGTCCAGTTTGCCGAAATGCACCGCTTTAATGCCCAATTTTCGCAACTGCTGCGAACGCACCAAAACCGCCAAAATCATAACAACAAACGAACCTATCAAAAAATATCCTTGCATAATTATGCACTTCCTTTTTGTTCACAAATGTATAAATATTCACTATTTTTCATCAGATTTTTTTATGATATTCAATAAATTTTCTAAACTTGCGGTTGTATACGTGCCGTCCGCAAATTCTTTGTAGTTCATTATGAACATCTGCAAATCCCGATTAGATGCCACGCCCTCAATCACGAGTTCCGCCAGAGCGGCTTTCATTTTGCGAATCGCCCCCTTTCGGCTACTGCGAGATGCCACTATCAGCTTGCCAATCATGGAATCGTAAAACGGCGGAATGAAATATCCATTGTAAATGGCGGAATCAAAGCGAACAAGCGGCCCGCCTGGAACGTGCAACATCGTAACCTCGCCAGCGGACGGCTTAAAATGCTCGTCTTCGGCGTTAATGCGGCACTCGATGGCGTAACCGTCTAGTTTTACGTCCGCTTGCGTGAACTTTAGCGGCAAGTTGGCGGCAATCCGAATTTGCCACTTGACAAGGTCAACGCCAGTGATAAACTCCGTTACAGGATGCTCCACCTGCAAGCGTGTGTTCATTTCCATAAAATAGAACTCGTCGGCGGTGCTATCGTACAGGCACTCGAGCGTACCTGCACCCCTATAATTTACCGCTTTCGCCGCCAAATGGGAAACCTCAATCAGCCGCCGCCGCAAATCGTCCGTAACGACTGGCGAAGGGCTTTCTTCCACCAGCTTTTGGTTGCGGCGTTGCATGGAGCAATCTCGTTCGCCCAAACACACGATATTTCCGAAATTATCCGCCAAAATCTGCGTTTCAATGTGTTTGACGTTTGTCAGATATTTTTCCATGTAGACCGCGCCATCGCTGAACGCCGCCGCCGCCTCTTGCGTGGCTATTTTGTACTGGGATTCCAGTTCGTCCGCCGAGTTGACAAGCCTAATTCCACGACCACCGCCGCCAGAACGTGCCTTTATCAGCAAAGGAAAGCCAATTTGCTGGGCTTCCGCCGTTGCGTGCTCCAAACTTTCGACCAACTCGCAACCAGGAATCACAGGAACGCCAGCATTTTTCATGGTTTTGCGAGCCATGTCCTTATCGCCCATTTTCGCAATAACAGAGCCTTTTGGGCCAATAAAAGTGATTCCATTTTCGGCGCACAAGTCCGAAAACTCGGCATTTTCTGACAAAAAGCCATAGCCAGGATGAATCGCTTCAGCGTGAAATTCGCGCGCCGCCATGATAATATTCGCCATGTTCAAATAGCTGTCGCGTGGCGTTGCCTTGCCGATACAGCAACTTTCGTCCGCCAAGCTAACATGAATCGCCTCCCTGTCCGCCTCAGAATAAACCGCAACAGTAGCAATCCCCATTTCCTTGCAAGCCCTTATAACACGCACCGCAATCTCGCCACGATTCGCTATCAAAATCTTCGAAAACATAAATACCTCCAAAAGTCAAAACATTAAAACCTAAAACATTAAAACCCTGGGCGCTGCCCAGACCCGCAAGGACGCGCGCGCCCTCCCGCCTGCCGGCGGGCAGGTGACCCGCTTTTTTTATAGGATTTTATTTTTTGTGAAATTTAACATTTTTCGTAGGGGCGACCGTCTCGGTCGCCCGTTTGCTCGTTATACCTGTTCATTATGCTACAATCCGCAAAATTCCAAATTGCTAAAATATGCAAAAATTCTTGCAATTCCAACCTTGCAAATTGCCAAAATCCACAAAATCCTTGCAATTCCAAAACCTACAAACTGCATATTTCCATTTTTTGCATATTTATACATTGCATAATTATACAAAAATTCCACTAATCCGCAACCAACGCAAACGAAATCTCCGCCGAACAGCACAATTCGCCGTTGACGTGTCCTGTACATTTCACAAAATAGAAAACGCCCTTTTGCTTGACAAGTTCGCTTTTCAGCACAATGCAATCATTCGGGACAACTTTCCGCTTGAACTTAACCTTATCAAGCCCAGTAAAATAGGGCGTGTAGGCTTTGCCGTCATTGGGCTTGCCGACCAACAGGCACGATGCCTGCGCCATCATCTCGCACTGGATAACGCCAGGCACGACAGGGTTTCCAGGGAAATGCCCCTGCAAAAAAAACTCGTCGCCCTGCACGGTGTATTTGCAGACGGAAACGCCGTCCTGCAACTCGCCCTCGTCAATCAGCAACATTGGCGGACGATGCGGCAAAATTTCCATAATTTGATTTTTGTCAACCTTGATAATATCTCCCATTTTAAGTAATCTCCATTTTGAACATAATTTGTCCATATTCCACTAAATCGCCGTTTTTTACGCAAATATCAACGATTTTTCCGTCTTTTTCGGCGTGAATTTCGTTCATAAGTTTCATTGCCTCGAGAATGCACAAAACATCGCCTTTTTGGACGTTGTCGCCGATACGCACAAACGGCGCGGCATCTGGCGAAGAGGACGCATAAAACACGCCAACCATTGGCGATTTTACGCCACTTGCGTTGCTTGCGGTTGCTCCAAGGGCGGCGGCTGGCTGTAGCGGCTGTGCTGCAAAAGCGGCGTTTTCGGCGGACGGCTGAATTTGTGCAGTTTGTACATTTTGCATAGCTTGAACGTTCGGTAAATTGTGCAAATTGTGCAAAACTGTATTTACAACTTTGTTTACGCCGTTTAAGTCGCCTTGCTCTGTCATGTGCTGCAACGCTGTAAACAAGCCTATCATTGCTATTTTATCCAAAAAATCAACTCCTAAAAATATTGTGGTAACTCCCCATAATTTCTTAAATCCCCAAATTTTGCTAAATCTTGCTGTTTTGCTAAATACCGACTTCTAACTTGCTTATTCCAAGCCTTTTTAGCACTTCTTCCTGCGGAATAAAATCATCGTCATCGTAAATTTCGTCCAATATTAGCTTATCGGATTCTGTCGGCTCTTCGATTGGAATATCCGACCAATTTGTGCGGTTGTAGTCGTTTGTTACAATTATAGCACAAAGATTTTGCAGTTCAATGTCCGTCATTTGGTCTATTGCGGCAATTATTTTTTGCTTGTCTGTGAGCATATAACATTCCTCGTTTGCAAAAATTTTAAGGTTGCGAGCAGTTTTCAAATTGCATAATTATACACTCCGAAACAAAATTCCCGCATTATGTCCACCAAAGCCAAGCGAAGTAGAAAACGCCCATTCTATCGGCAATTTTCGAGCCACATTAACGGTATAATCCAAATCGCAAGCCTCGTCTGGCTCTTTGTAGCCGATTGTTGGCGGAATTATCCCAGTTTGCAATGCTTTCACGCAAGCAATCGCTTCGACCGCACCTGCCGCACCCAACAAATGCCCAGTCATTGATTTCGTGGAACTTATCGCCACTTTGTACGCCAAATTTTCCCTACTATTGAGAAAATCCTCATATTCTTCTTTTGAGAGGGCTTTATAATAAAAATCGGCTAATTCTCGGAAAACTCGCTTGATTGCTAGCGTTTCGGTTGCATCGTTAAGCGGCGTAGAAGTACCGTGAGCGTTGATATACAGCCTTTCGGCGGCTTTTGCCACGTTTTGGTAGCCGATTCCGCCCTCTTCAAACGCTTGCAAAATCATCCATTCTGTGCAAATTGCACTCGGATCTGGCGCTGTGATGTGATACGCATCGCAAGTGTTGCCATATCCTGTGATTTCGCAGTATATCTTCGCATTTCTCGCTTTTGCGTGTTCATATTCTTCCAAGACCAAAACCGCCGCACCTTCGCCCATAACAAAGCCATGTCGCCGCTTGTCAAAGGGAATGCTTGCAGAATCTGGGTCGCTGGCGGTTGACAAAGCCTGTGCCGTCGTGAAACCGCCCACGCCAAGCGGATTTATGCAAGATTCCGCACCGCCAGCCAAAATTGCCGTTGCGTAGCCGTGTTTTATCGCACGAAACGCCTCGCCGATGGAATGCGTAGCGGTCGCACAAGCCGAAACTACAGGCAAAGTTGGACCTCGCGCCGCAAATTTTATCGCAACAACGCCGCTCGCCATGTTCGCAATCATTTTGGTTATCATAAACGGCGAAACCCTGTCTGGGCCTTTGTCCGCCATGACTTTCGCCTGTTCAACCATTGTGTCCAAGCCGCCAATCCCAGAGCCGATGTAAACGCCAAATCTTGCACGGTTGAGCGGCGTTTCCAGTAGCTTGGAATCCTCCACCGCTTGCGTTGCCGCCGCAATCGCCAAAATTTGGTGCTTGTCGGTTCGCTTAATTTCGGCTTTCGGCAAATAATCCTCCGCCGAAAAATCCTTTATTTCCGCCGCTAAACTGGCTTTCATATTGAAATCTTTCGGATTAAACCGACTTATCGGCGCAAAACCGTGCTTTCCAGCCGTCAAACTTTCCCAATAATCGTCAACCGTGTTTCCAATCGGCGTAATCGCTCCAAGCCCAGTAACTACAACCCTTTTTGGCTCGCTAAATTCCCAGTGGCGTTCTGCATAATTATGCACTTTTTTCTTGCGACCTCTTTTCATATAAACAAACCTCCGTCTACTTTGATGACTTCGCCTGTGATGTAGGCGGCAAAATCGCTGGCGAGAAACGTCGCCAACGCCGCAATATCGGCGGTTGTGCCTAGTCGCTGCAACGGAATATTTGCGAGAGCCTTTTCTTTGGCGGCGGCTGGCATTTCGTCCGTCATTTTGCTTTGGATAAATCCTGGCGCAATGGCGTTTGCGGTAACTCCACGGCTTGCGAGTTCTTTCGCAATCGATTTTGTAAACCCAATTAGCCCTGCCTTGGAAGCCGCATAATTGGCTTGTCCTGCGTTGCCGTTCACGCCGATGACCGATGCCATGTTGATAATGCGACCGTTCGGCGATTTCATTAACGGACGCGAAAGTTGCTTTGTGAAGTTAAACGCACCTTTGAGGTTGACAGCCAAAACCTTGTCAAAGTCCTCTTCTTTCATTGCGAGCAACAAGCCGTCTTTGGTGATTCCTGCGTTGTTGACGAGAATGTCAACCTTGCCATATTTTGCCAAAATGTCGGCACAAACGGCTTTAACTTGGGCAAAATCGGACACATCGCAAACAAATTCCGAATTGGCAATATCCACGGCGGCGACCGTTGCACCAGCGGCGGAAAATGCGTTTGCAATAGCCAAGCCGATTCCTTGTGCCGCGCCTGTAATTACCGCAATTTTGCCGTTTAACAGTTCATTTAGATTATTTAACATTGGAAAGCACCTCCTCTAGCGTTTTTTTGTCGTATACGTTATAAATTCTTACGTTTTCGTTGTTTTTCGCAATTTTTTTAATTAACCCTGCAAGCGTTTTTCCTGGCCCAGTTTCTACAAATGTAGTAAATCCGTCGGCTATCATGTTTTCTATGGTAGATTTCCATAAAACTGGGCTGTTTACCTGCTTTGCAAGCAATTCTGCGGCGTTTTCGAGGGAATAAGGTTTTGCGGAAACATTTGCATAAATATGCAGTTTCGGTTGTGCAAAAGTAACGTTTTCCAAGAAAGCGGATAAATCCTGTGAAACGCCGTCCATTAGCGGACTGTGGAACGCTCCAGCGACAGCCAGCGGAACAGTTTTACCTTTTGCGGCTTTAACAGCTTGAATTAAGGCGGATTGCACAGTTTCGGCTTTATTTTGGGATTTTTCGGCAGAATATCCCAAATTATCCGATTTTCCGTCAAATTCCGCCAAATCTCCCCAATTTCCCTCAAAAAAAGCCACAACAACCTGTCCAGGAGCGTTATAATTCACAGGATAAGCCTTTCCGACATCTTCGCAAATGCGGTTGACAATTTCGTCCGATAATCCCAAAACCGCCAGCATTCCGCCTTTTTGGGCGATTGTTGCCTGGTGCATTTTGGCGGCTCTAAATTGGGTCAACTCGAAGGCTTGTTTTGTGGGCAAAAGTCCGCCAAACGCAACGGCAGGAAGTTCGCCAAGCGAAAAACCAGCCACGCCGTCCGCCGTAACGCCGTTTTCGGCAAGCAACGTGGCGGCGACCAAATCGGTCAAAAAAATAGCT
>WRKG01000291.1 GCA_009778185.1 Bacillota bacterium | reverse complement strand
CGCCAATAATTGTGCAGCCGCCAACCCACGAAACGGACGGCGAAACGCCAATACAACAGCCACGTCCACCGACTGGCGGAAACAACAATAATAACAACAACAACAACAATAACAACAACAATAATAACAACAATAACGCCAACAACAATGCAACGCCGCAACCAACGCAACCGCCAAGGGGCGGATTTGTGAGAACTCCGAATGGAGATATTGTGCATTCTGACAATATTCCTTCCGATTATGTGCCAATTTTGGACGAAGAAACAGGCGAGATTGTGTTTATTCCGCCTGACGAGTTGCCAGACGATTACGAACCTGCGAGAGACCCCAACACAGGCGAACCGATAGTTGATTCCGAGGGAAATCCTGTGTATGCTCCGCCAACGGACGAAAACGGCACAGGAACGCCACCGCAAGCGACAACTCCGCCGATAACGCAACCGCAAGCGACTGCTCCACCGCAAACAGGCGGAACAGGCGGAAACGGCGGAACGGACGGCAACGGAATAGGCGGCGGCAGCACAGGCGTATTTGACGAAAACGGCAACGAGATTCCATTGGAAGATTTGTACAATATTCCGCCAGGAACGCCAATATTTGACGAAAACGGCAACGAGTTAGATTTGGGCGATATTTTGGAAGAATTGCATAATCTTCCGCCAGGAATGGGGATAACTCCGCAACCACCGCAAACAGGTGGAACTGGAACTGGAACGCCACCGCAAACGGATATTCCCAACGAAAACGCCAACAACGCAACAGGCGAAAATGGACAAAATAATCAAAACAATCAAAACGAGACAATCGACGACGATTTGCTAGATTGGCTGTTTAACAACCGCAACAGAATCTGGTTTGACGAGGACGGCAATCAAATTAACAATATAAACGATTTGCCGAATGACGGTCGCATTTTTGACGAGAACGGCAACGAAATTTACGATTTATCGGAGCTGCCGCCAGTCAACCGCATTTTTGACGAAAACGGCAACGAGTTAAATCATAACGATTTGCAATATTTGCCGCCAAACACGCCAATCTTTGACGAAAACGGAAACGAGATAACGCTGGATAATCTGCTAGAAAGTAGCAACAACACAAGAAATGCCAACGAAAACGATAACGCAACAGGCACAACTGGCGGAACTGGAACAGGTCAAGACGGCGGAACTGGAGCAGGTCAAACTGGAACAGGTCAACCAGGGCAAAACGGCAACGGCCTACCAAACGACATATTATTCAACGAAAACTTGCCAGCGGTGCATTTGCCAGATAACGGATTTTTGTTGGATTCGTCCACGATTCGTGAGATTTTGCAAAACGGCTATTTTAGGGATTCGCACGGCATAGCATGGACGGTTGACGAACATGGGCATTTCGTGATTGACGAAGAGCGATTGCCGCGGCACATAATGATGCTAGAAAACGCCGCAGGAACAGGCTTTATGCTATACACGACAAGCCCTGCACATTTGGCGTTGGCGCAACTGCAAGGCTACAACCGTGGAATTTACGATGCGGACGGCAATTTAATAGCGGTGTTCTTGGGTGCATACACCACGGACGAGTTTGGGCGAATGGTATATATGCCAGATTTGGAGATTCCGCTGGGAGCGTTTATTCCGCTGTGGTATGCGGAATCTGGGCTGCCGCTGTGGATGTTGCCATTGTTGCCGTTATCGGTGGCGGCGGTTGGTGCGGTGTGGTTTCTCGTGTGGCTGAAACGCCGCAAGCTGATAGTTGAGTTTGTGGTTGACAGAACGGAAAAATCGTATTATCAGTATTACAAACGCCGTGAAAAGGTGGAATATCCCGAAACGATACAGCGAGATAATTACATTTTGGAGGGCTGGTATATTTTGGACGAGAAAGCCGAAAACGACCCAACCAAAGAGGCAAAAGAGCGGCAACGCTGGGATTTCTCGGACGATAAGCTGAAGAAAGATGTTGTATTGCACGCAAATTGGAAGAATTTGTATGATGGCTCGGAATCGCTTGATGAGAGGTATTTGGATTTGGGGCTTGGCGAGTTTGGAGGGTTTGCGGTTTAGGGAAGTTAGTTGTAAGTTGAAGTGAAGTAATTTGAAATGGGAAAATCCCCCTGTTTGGCGGTTTAGTGAAAATTAGCTAATAGGGGGATTTTTTTGTGGGAATTATGGATAAAGCAATTTTCAAATACGCTACAATAGGTTTGCTAAAAAATCTTTTTGAAAACGTTGACAATCAGTTTATTTTATGATATGGTAACAAAAAATGCTTGAAAGGAGCAAAAAAATGGCAACTATAACGTATGAGAGACCAATGATAATAGGTCAAAAAGAGGCGGAGATTATAGTGGAGATGCTCGACCGCCCAGCCGTGCCGCTCTCGGAAGAAACTCGTAAAAGGCATGAGGAAAATTTGAGAAGAGGTAAAGAGTGGATGAAACAATTTTCAAATACGCCACAATAAATTTAGTTTGCGTAAAAAATTTTTTGAAAACGTTGACAACCAATTTATTTTGTGATATACTAATAAAAAATGCTTGAAAGGGGCAAAAAAAAATGGCAACTATAACGTATGATAGGACAATGATAATAGGTAAAGAAGAGGCTGATATTATAGTAGAGATGCTCGAACGCCCAACCGTGCCGATTCCAGAAGAACTTATTATAAGGCATGAAGAAAATGCTAGAAGAGGTAGAGAATGGATGAAAAATTTTACGAAACAATCTACTTAAGAGACGTTAAGCCAAACACGGATTTTGAACTTTATGTAAAAAACGCTATGCAAAATTTCCGTTGCAAAGATGCCGATGTAGAAAACTTCTTGAAAAATAAAGCATTTGATTTTGAAAGGCGAAACAAAAGTCGCACGCATTTAATTTTTGAAGGCACTAATCTTGTGGCTTATTATACGCTTTCGTTACATTCGTTGGTTTTCGATGATTCAATATCCAAAAACGTTGTAAAGAAGATAGACGGATTTTCCAAAAGTGTACAATCAGTTGGAATAATATTAATTGGTCAGCTTGGCAAGGATTTTAATTTGGGCAAAAATATTTCAGGTGCTTATTTGCTTGGAGAATGTTTAAGCATAATTTTGACCGTACAAAAAATGGTAGGCGGACGCTACGCCATGCTAGAATGTGCCGAAATTCCGAAAGTGGTTGAATTTTACAGAGCAAACGGTTTTGAGGTGCTACAAAAAATGAACGACAAATATTTGCGTATGATAAAGAGATTGTGAGTTTTTGAGGGCTTGCGGTTTGGGAAGTTTATTTTAGGTTAAGAAAAAGTGTAAAATCCCCCTGTTTGGCGAATTTGGCAGGGGGATTTTTTGTGGAAAATTTATAGCAAAAAATTTTTTGGAATGGTTGACTTTTTTTGTGAAATGTGTAATAATTAGAATTGAGCCAAGTGCCAAGTGCCAAGTGCCAAGTGCCGTTAGGCTTATTTTGTTGAAAAAAACAGCCTAAAATAAAAATATGTCTATCCAGGAAGCCAATAATTTGACGATAAAATTATCCGCACCAACAATACAGCAAAATTCAAATTAAAAATTTACCAAGATAGCCATAAATAAAAAAAGGAGCGTGTTTCCAATGAAAACACCGAAAAAATTTATAGCCATAGTGGCTATAGCGATGTCATTTATTATGTTGGTGGGCTTTGTGCCAACAACGGCTGTTTCAAGCTACCCAACAGAGCAACCGCCGCAATCGTTATGGGAAATTGTGGGCTTTGCACCACTTTCTCTCAACATTGCAGAGCAAACTGTGCCAATCGGTACGCAGCTTGCAGGGTTAAATTTGCCCACAAGTTTAACTGCAACCGTTTGGCAAACGACAACACCAGCGGCGATTATTGGGCAATTTTCGGATAGCGAAAATTTGCAAAATGAAACCGAAACAACAGAAAACAGCGAAACCGAAACGCCGCAAATAACAGAAGAAATTTCATATATTGAAATGGAAATTGCTGTTGATTGGGTATCTTCGCCAGAGTTTGACGGAAATATTGCGGCGGTTTATGGCTTTACACCAATCATTAGCGGGGATTTTGCCGTTTTGGCGGAGTTGCCTGTTATTTTGGTGGCTGTTGGGGAAAGTGGATTTGCTCCGCTTAATTTGCCTTTGCCACAGTTGCCACGGACGACTACACCAAAAGTAATTACTTATGCTGCTGGGAGTGTATCAAATACGACTGCACTTAGAGCAGATGGAACAGTTTGGGATTGGGGCAGACCTTCTATACATTATACCCAGTATTCTCGTACTCCTGGTCGTCTTTCTCTTGAAAATATAATAGATATTTCAATTGGACAATTCTATGGCATTGCACTAAAATCTGATGGTACAGTTTGGAGTTGGGGACGAGGTACTGGAGATGGGACGGGACAAGTATACACTTCAGCTCATACTAGACAGATTCAGGGAATCAATAATATTGTTGCTATTTTTTCAAGGGGATTTACATCATTTGCTTTGGATAATAATGGTAATGTTTGGGCTTGGGGAAGTAATTCCTATGGAATATTAGGGGAATCGGATAGTATTGTATCTGTAAGAAACACTCCAGCACAAATTCAAGGTATTAATAACGTTGTCGATATTTCTATAGGCTCAAACTACGTTGTAGCATTAAAAAATGATGGCACTGTTTGGAGTTGGGGATATAATTCTTCGGGACAGCTTGGAAACGGGACTACAACGAATACTCATATTCCTGTACAAGTTTACGGTTTGCAGAATATAGTTTCTGTGAATGTCTATAATTCTGGTGCAGTAGCATTAAAAAATGATGGCACTGTTTGGAGTTGGGGAGCTGGTTCTGGACAGCTTGGAAACGGGACTACAACGGGTAGCAGTATTCCTGTGCAAGCTGAAGGTATAAGAAATGCTGTACATATATGGACTGCAAATAGTACAACATTCGCTTTATTAGAAGATTCTACTGTATGGGCTTGGGGATTGAATAGTGTCGGACAGACTGGTAGTGGTTCACAAGAGTATATTATCACTCTCCCTACTCAAGTACAAAATATTGATAATATTCTACATATTTCAGGTTCTGCTGGTTCTGCAATATTTGCTTTGGATAATAATGGGGTTGTCTGGACTTGGGGTGGTAATCTTTTAGTTAATACAACAATTAATCGTACCCCTATTAAAATACAAAATACAGATAATTTTATTGATATTTACGCCTCTAATAATGGATATTCATATGACGGCGATCACGTTGCAGGTATAAGAGATGATGGAACTGTTTGGGCTTGGGGAAGTAATCGTTGGGGAAATTTAGGCGATGGCACAACAACAAATAGACTAAATCCTGTACAAGTCGTAGGCGAAAACGGCGAGGGCTATTTCAACGTATTTGGCGACACCCCGCCCACAACCCCACCCCCCGAAAGCACAACCATAACCTTCGACCAACCCACATTCTTCGGCTATCGTAGCATTCGCCCTACAATGCTAACAGCCACAGTTGTATCGCCAACTCTTGTACCAAATGAAGAAAATATAACTTGGAGAACTAGCGAGCCACACTCTTCATTTATAGATATTGACAACATGACAGTGGAAACTTTAGGCAACTACAGGCACGAAATTTCCATGCCTGTATATCATTACGGTATAGGGACAATAGAAATAACCGCAACAACAGAAGACGGTGCAACTGCAACCGCAACTATTATAACCGAAGATTACGATTCTGCAGGAGATGTAGACAGCTTATTTGGCAATCAGTTAATCTTCTACAATCATAATTTAGCAAGAGAAGCCATAAATATTAGTGCTTTGGCGTATAACGAAAATGATATTGTTGGCTATTTCTCAAAAGTAGGATTTTCGCATTTGTTTCAAGACAAATACGAAAGCGAAGAGCACACAGTAGGGCACACCTTTGCACGGCGAAATGTGCTAATAAACGGCGTTCCTAGGACAATAATTATAGTTGCAATCCGCGGCACACATGGCGAAAAAGAGTGGCGTAGCAATTTTGACATCAGAGAAAACTCGCAAACAGCAAGCACAAATCATTTTGGCTTTTACACCGCCATGAGAGATGTATTGCAAAATCTTAATAACTATATAACCAAGCATAATCTTCAATACAACCGTGAAAACAACATTGTTTTAATTACTGGACACAGCCGAGGTGCTGCGGTTGCTAATTTGCTTACCCACCAACTTAACATAAGCAACAATTTTGTTTTGCCAGAAAATATGGTTGCATACACGTTCGCCACGCCAAACACAACAACTGCTCCTGGGGGTCTTTTGGTTGATATGAATCTTTACAATATAATCGCAATCGACGATTTTGTTACATTTTTGCCACTAGCAGAAGATGGTTGGAATTTTGGCAGACACGGCAGCACTTTAGTATTACCGATAGACGATGGGCAAATTGGGCATTTTGTGGGAGGTATAAACGTATGGGGGCTTTTATTTGGCGGACCTGTGGTAAATACAGTTAGAAGTATGCACGGCTTGGCGGGCAATGTAGGAGAATTTTATACTAATGCACACCCTGCACGTATACCGCCAACATATGTCGATGCAATCGATTCAGATGCGATTAGATTTGCACATATTTCGCCTCGAACATTTTTCCAAGATATAGTATCTCCTGTAGCTGGAGGTAATAACCTTTATAGACCTATCTTTATAGCGAATTTATTTCCCGAGGTAAGAGAGTCTGGCTTTTTCGGAGATGTAATTTTTCAAGCGTCCGAATACAGGCATATAGCACGCTTTTTAGCATATGAAAGTTTCTTACAAGATGGCACTCCTCTATCAGACTACGTTGAACCTTTAATAGGCAGATTAGGGATATTTAGCGGTCATTTAGAGTTAGTTAGACGTTTATTCTTAGAGTCACTCCCTGCTTATGATGAAGTTTATAGTTCACATAATCCAGATATTTACATTAGAAGAATGGGAGATCCATTTTTTGCAAATACTACATCTGATTTTGCAACGGTGCTTTGGGGACGTGGAATAAGAGTAAACAGCGATGTAGATGTAAGCATATACGACAGTCGCAACAGGCTAGTTGGCAGAATAATTGACAACGTTATAGACGAAACATTAAACCCTGAAAATATTTTCATAGCTATCGATGGAGTTGCTAAAAATATATATTTGCCAGCAGACGAAGAATATACAATCCACTTTACAGCAACAGGCGAAGGCACAATGACGTTTAATGTATCGGACATTAATTTTACCAATGTTGTTACAGATGCTGAACGGAATTTTGCCAACATAACGTTACAGCCAGGTAGAGAGTTTATAGGGGATATAAATACAACTGCTCCCGAAAGTCGTCTTTTCGTAGTAGAAAACGGCGAACGAGTAGCCGAAATAATGGAAGACGGTAGAGAAGTACCAATAAACGGCGGCGGCAATGGAAATGGTGGCAACGGCAACAACAACGGCGGAACAACCCCACCACAACCACCAACGCCGCAACCAAGCCCACAACCGCCAACAATAACCCCACCACAAACCCCGCCAACCGTCCCACCAAGCACAACAGCCCCAAGTTGGCGACCACGAGCAAGCACTAGACATCTAAGAGAAAACCGCATAGCACAAGCCACACAACCCGCCGACACAATCTCAACAACAATAGAAATGCTAACCGCCGCCGATTTACAAGATATAAACATACCAAACTTGCTGCTATTATTCGAAATATCAATTTTGCTAAACGGAAACGCCGTTGACGAAATAGACGGCACAGCTTTAGCAACCGTAAACCTTGCAAATTTGGGGCTTACAGCAGAACAGCAAAATCAATTATCCGCTATACTAATCTACACAAACGGCGAAGAAACTAACTTTATCCCAATAAACGGCACTTTGAACGGCGATAATTTTAACCTGCAAGTAAGCGAAAGCGGGCTGTATGGGATAATTTTAGTACAACAGGAAACTCCGCCAGCACCGCAAACGGAGCAACCAACAGAACAACAGCCACCAACTCCGCCAATATTGCCAACGCCAACAAGACAGCCAGTTACATTATCGGCAAACAGCAATCACACCACAACAGACGGCGAGTTGTTGCTTGCTCCAATATTTAGGCTTATCCCAAATGCGGAAAATCCCAATTTTGCGACATCATATGTAATGGCAAGGGTTGTCGCTGATGTGCTGGGTTTAACCGTAAACTGGAACGCCGAAACAGGCACGGCAACATTTAGCAATGCCACAACAACGGTATCGTTAACGGACGGTGCGGCGAATGCTATGGTTAATGGCTTGCCTATGCCGATTACAGCAAATGGGCTTGCCGCAAATGCACAGATAGTTGAGGGCAGGTTTTTTGTGCCTGTTGCTTTCTTTGCGGAGGTTTTCCCTGTGCAGATTGATTGGAATGCCGCCGCCGCGGAGATTACTATACGATAGCGAAATTTTTATATGAATTTTGAAATCCGCAAAATTGCTAAATTGTGCAGTTTTGCGGATTTTTTTGAGATTTTAAAATGGCGTACTCTTTCACAACGATGAATTTATTAGAGAAAGGACAGTGCTATTTTCTAAATCTTTTATCGGCATTTCTTATATCCATACATTCTTCAAGTAGTTTAGTAAAGTTTTCTGAATTGAATATTGTATCAAAATTGGATAATTCCCGAATCAACAAGCTGTGGAACGAGGACAGCGAAATGCGGTTGATAAATTTTTTGGACGAATTAGCAAAAACGGGCAAATTCTTATATCAAGAATCCGCCCAAACTTCTACTTCCCAACAATAGTCTTAACAAACCTATCTGGGTCAAAATCTTCCTTAAAATCACTGCTTGGAAACTCGTCGCCAAAGCCCATATCTTCAACCGTGCCTTTTACCAAGCCGCCCTCTTCCTCAACCATTAGCGTTATTTTTAATTTCGTTTTTCCGCTAGGACGCTCTGGCAAGCCGATAATGCTAACTTCGCCGATTAACTTGCATTTTTCAAATGTATCCTCTTTGTGCATACGCTCCAAAATACGCAGGTCGAACGTTTGCATTTCTTCGGGCGTTGTGCCAGATAGAGTGAAAATTTGACTTTTTTTCGCTAGCGAATAGGATGTTCCGCGGCGTATCATTGGGAAAAATTTTGAGCCGCCCGTTCCAGTTATCTCCAAGCCGATGTCGTGCGGAACTGTTACCTCAAACTCTACCGTTATTTTTTCGGATTCCATGTCGGGCTGTGCCAAAAGTCCCATTTTCATTGCGGCATAATATGTAGCACCTATCGAAATATTTCCTGCGGGCAACTCTGATACGTAGATTTTACCGTCATCGTTGAAAATGTCAAGTAGCATTTCGCGAACCCACGGCATTTTTGAAGAGCCGCCCTCGAGCAAAACTCGGTCGATGTCGTCGGCGGTTAATGCACCTGTGTACGCTTCGCGCAAGGCTCGTTGCACCAATTTGCGTGTTTTGTCGATGAACGGGCGAATCATCTCTTGAAAATCTTCCCGTGTCAACTGTTCCACGAACGGCGGAATACAAAACGTGAACGGTATGCGAAAAAATTTCACGCCAGAAAGCCGCTCTTTTGCCTCGCGGGCGCGGACAGCCAACTCAATTTGATTTTCGGGTGCAATTTCCTCTTGCGTTTGCCCCGTTTTCTTGTGGACATACTCGTAACATTGCTCTAACAGCACATCGTCGATGTTGTCGCCGCCGTGAAACGCTTCGCCGCCCTCGCTGATAACATGCAATTTTATGCGGTTTTCGTCCTTTTCAGTGATGTGGAAAATTGTTATGTCCAACGTTCCGCCGCCGAAATCGAAAACCATAATTTTCTCGTTTAGGTCAAGCTGATTGCGAGCGTTAAAGGTAAGAGTTGCGGCTTTCGGCTCTTCTATTAGGCAAATTAGCTTGTCGGAAAGCCCTGCAAGTTCGCAAGCACGCATTGTGGCTTTTTTGGCGGCATCGTCAAAATCGTACGGCACAGAAACCACAAGCCCAGCAATTTCCGCTTTGGGATTAAGATCGTTTACGTGCTCGACAAGTTCCTGCAAAATTTTGGCGGAGATGTCCTCGGGCAGTAGCTGCAAACCGCCCAGCGTGAACGTTTCGTTAGTTCCCATAAGCCGCTTAACCGAGCGGATTGTCGTTTCGGGATAAATTTTAATGGTGCGATAAGCCTCTTCGCCGATAACCCATTCGGCGGGCTCATCTTTGTCGCTGTCCTCTTCGCGGTATTGCACCACGGACGGCAACGGAATTTTGCCAAAACCGTTGCTAATGTCGATTGGCTCTGGACGGCTGTTGCTGTTGTCCCAGTAGCTTATTATCGAGTTGGTTGTGCCAAGGTCGATGCCTATGATGTACCAATCTTCGGGCAATTTGCCCCGTTCTTCGATTTGTTGCTTGTATTGTTCCCAGTTCATTATTGCGTTCTCCTTTTGATTTATTTTATTCATATTATATATTTTTTTTGCGAAAATTACAATAATTTTAATACAGTAGCCGAGATTTATTTAACGCTGTTTTTATCTGCCAGCCAATAGTTGTAGCGATTGATATTTTTATTATTTCGGAGATTATAAACGGAAAAATTACCAAAGTTGCCGTTGCAGAAAGTGCGTACAACGTTATTTGCGAGTGCAAAATATACGTTGCCCAAAATAGTCCAAATGCAAAAGTTAAAAGCGTTCCCAAAAAAATGGCTATTGCAAGTTTTATCATATTAGAATTGCCAAGCCCTGTAATAAATGCTAAAATAGGAAAAGATACAATAAATCCGCCTGTGATTCCTGCAATAACGCCTAAACCACCAACAAAGTTAGCAAATACAGGAATCCCAACTGCTCCCAATAAAATGTACACTATAATTGCTATTGCTCCTCTTTTTGCTCCCAATATAACGCCGCTTAACTGTACCGCCAATGTTTGTAACGTAAATGGCACTCCGCCTGGTCCGGGAATGCTTATTTGGGCACAAATTGCTGTAATTGTTGCAAATATCGCCATAAAACATATATCTCTGGTGGATAAAAATTTTTTCTGCATTAACTGTTTCTCCTTAAAAATTTTTTCGCAATAATTATACCATAAATTTTGTGGATTGTAAAATCCCAATCGTAAAAAAGAGAGGATAAATTATGTCAACTGAAAATTACGAAAATTATCCAAAAGATGCCGCTGTCAAGTATCAAAAATATTGCAAGCAGTTTCCAATCAGCGAAAAATCCATATTTGCAATATCTAGCATAGGATTTGTGGATGCTGCAGAGTGTAATCCCTATTATTTGGCGAAAAACGCAATACAACGCAACGATTTTACCGTCTACATATCTAGCAACAACATCGAATACGATAAGAATCTTTTTGTAAAGGATAGCAAAATTGTTTGGGTTAATCCCAATAATTCGCTATATTTGACCGCTTTAGCAACCGCAAAATATATTATAACCAACGGAAAAATGCCAGCATATTTTTGCAAACGCAAAGGACAAATCCTGTTGACAACATGGCAAGGCACGCCGCTAAAAAAGTTGGACAAAAATTTGAACAAGTACAGTCAAGCGACTTTTTTGCAATCCGATTACATATTATGCTCCAACGAACATACGCGTGCAATCCTACAAGAAACTTGCTTTTTGGACAAACTTTACACAGGAAAATGGCTTGTTACGGGCTATCCCAAAAACTCGATACTTGCAGCTATGCCGCCCAAAAAATACGTTGGCAAAAGAACATACGCATATATGCCAACTTGGCGAGAGGATTCCACGCGCATTTTGCAAATTGAAAAATATTTTGACAGGCTAGATAGCTACTTGTCAAGCGACGTAACTATTTACGTAAAATTTCACAATTTGTCAAAAAAAATTATGAAAAGTTACAAGCACATACAGCCGTTTCCGCCAAATGTTGAGCAATATCAATTTTTGACAACGGTAGATTGTCTTATAACGGATTACTCCAGCGTTATTTTTGATTTTGCAAACACTGGCAAAGAAATTATTTTGTTCGCATTTGACGAAAACAGTTATTTGCAAGCTCCAGGCTTAAATATTCCGCTTGACAAATTGCCATTTACCAAGTACAATATTTTAGATGACTTGATTAAGCACATAAAAACTGGCAAGCCGTTTGTCCCTGGGCAATATTATATCCGATTTTTGGACGAATTTTGCAAATTTGACACGCCAACAGCCGCCGATCAAGTAAACGCCTTTTTGTTGGACAGCAAACCAATAGAAAACAGCTATATTATTGACGAAACGGCAAACGCAAGTGTTGTCCGAAATGCCTACTTTATGCCACAAATTGAATCCAATCGGCAACTAGAAGAGTTAAAAGCGAAAATTCCGCAAACCGAACCTGCTGTATTTGTTTTTAGTGCAAATTTCACAAAATATACGCAACAAATGTTAAACGAATTGGACAAAATCAACAAAGATAACGAAACAAATTTATCGGCAATTATTGTCAATACAAACGTTGCCGAAAAATTCAAATTGACATTAAACAACAAATACGGAATTTTCCAAAAAACCGCCCAACAAGTTTGCTTGCGAGAAAAAGAACGTATCTTCCAACAGCTAACAATAGGCAAATATACCAACTTCAGCACCGAACCACTATTTACCGCAATGGAAAAAATGCTAAATTAAATAAGGATGTGAATATTTTGAAAAAGTTTATTTTCAGTTTTGCAATTTTATCACTATTTTTTGCCACAAACACAGTTAAGGCAAGTTCTCCTGCCGATTTTTTGGCGGATGCTTATAGTGTAACAATAACCGTTGACCATTTAGAATCCGCTTTTAACGCATTAACGGCACTAGATGGGCTAATTTTTACGAGCGATATAAATATACAACGTGGCTTTGCTAACATGACGCTTATTGTGGATACAGCCAACTTTAACAGGGTTTACTCACAGCTAACGACAACTATAGGCGAAGTTACTAGTGTAAATACAAATTCTCGCAATTTATTTATGCAAGTTTCCGATAGACAATCAGAATTGCAAACTTTTACCAACGAACAAAATCAACTATTATCCCTGCTTATGACAACCGACGATTTAGACGATTTTTTAACCTTGGAAAATCGCCTAACCACCGTAATTATGAACATCGAAGAACTGCAAACGACTTTAGGCAGGTTAAATTTTGAAATGAACACAACCGTATTAAATATCTCAATAACCGAAGAAAACGCCACCGAACCGCTAACTCTCTGGCAACGGTTTTTGTCAAGCATGAGTAACGCAACTACCGTCTTGCAACTTTTAATCATCGGACTAGTCTACATTAGCGTACCAGCTTTCCTAATCATACTAATCACACTAACAATAATTGTCCTAAGCAAACAAAAAAAGAAACCAGCAAAAGCCATCGAATAATAAAAATGCGGGTCTGGGTACGCGTACCCAGCGGGGTTTGGGGCAGAGCCCCAAGGTTTTAGCCCCAAGGTTTTGGAGGTAAAAATGAAAAAGTATCTATTAGCTTTAGATCAGGGAACAACGAGTTCGCGGAGTATATTGTTTTCGCGAGATTTGGAAGTTTGCGGAATGGTGCAAAAGGAATTTACGCAAATTTTTCCGCAACCAGGTTGGGTCGAGCATAATCCAACCGAAATTTGGGAAAGTCAACTTGCTACTATTGCCGAACTTAAAGTCAAAACTGGCGTTTCGGCAGAAGAAATCGCCGCTATTGGCATAACTAACCAACGTGAAACCACTATTTTGTGGAACAAAACAACAGGAAAACCCATATATAACGCCATTGTTTGGCAATGTCGCCGAACCGCTGATTATTGCGAGCATCTCAAAAATAAAGGACTGCAAAATCTCATAAAAGAAAAAACTGGTCTAAAAATAGATGCGTATTTTTCGGCAACCAAAATTAAGTGGATTTTGGACAACGTCCCAAATGCCCGAGAATTAGCCAATGCTGGCGAATTGCTTTTCGGTACGGTTGACACTTGGCTTTTGTGGCAACTTACAAAAGGGCAAGTTTTCGCAACCGATTACACAAACGCCTCGCGCACAATGCTGTTTAACATACACACTCTGCAATGGGATGCGGATATTTTGGCGGAACTGGATATTCCCGCAAGCATTTTGCCAGAAGTTAAGCCGTCCAGTTATATTTTTGGCAACAGCCACAAAACTTTTTTTGACGGGGAAATCCCAATAGCGGGAATTGCTGGCGATCAGCAAGCGGCTTTATTTGGGCAATGTTGCTTCGAGCCTGGTATGGTAAAAAATACCTACGGCACAGGATGCTTTACGTTAATAAATACAGGAACAACCGCGGTTAATTCCCAAAACGACCTATTGACTACCATTGCATGGGGAATCGGCGATAAAGTTGAATATGCACTAGAGGGTTCTGTTTTTGTGGCAGGAGCGGCAATTCAATGGTTGCGAGATAGCTTACAAATGATAGATTCCGCCGAAGATTCGGAGAAATTCGCCAATCAAGCAGAGGATTCTGGCGGAGTTTACGTTGTACCAGCTTTTGTCGGTTTAGGTGCTCCTTATTGGGATTCTTACGCCAAAGGAATTATCGTTGGGCTAACTCGTGGCACAGAAAAAAAGCACATAATCCGCGCAACTTTGGAAAGTATAGCCTATCAAAGTTACGATGTAATAAAAGCAATGGCAGAAGAATCTCCGCCGATAAAGCAAATACGAGTAGATGGCGGTGCTTGCAAAAATAATTTTCTAATGCAGTTTCAGGCGGACATTCTCAACATTGAAGTAATTCGTAGCAAAATAACCGAAAGCACAGCTTTGGGAGCGGTATTATTAGCAGGGCTTGCCACAAATTTTTACGCCAACAAAAACGAAATAAAGCCCACAATCGACAAAATTTTCAAACCCCAAATAAGCCAATCTCAACGCAAAAGCCTATTAGCAGGTTGGTCAGATGCAGTTGGGCGTTCTATTGGTTAAAAAATATAATCAATCAAAATTAGTATATCGGGCGGATAATATCCGCCCCTACAACGCCGCCAACCGTAGGGGCGGATATTATCCGCCCGCATTTTTTGCTAAGTTGAATTATATAATATCCGCCCGTTTTGTCTAAAATAGCCTATTTTTAAGTTGTTCGAGTATAAAACTCCCCAAAAATGTTAATTCAACATTTTATTTATCGTTGCAATATCTTTGTCGGTTGGATTTATTTGTGTATAGGCTGCCAAAATTTGGCGTGCTTGTGCGGTATTTCCCATATCTATCATTGTGTACAGCAAAGTTTTTAAGCTGGCTATTTCTTGTTGTAGCTGATCTTGTGCGGTTTTGGGCGGTTGCTCGTTTTGATTTAGATAAGTGCTAGTAATTTTTTGTATCGTGCTTTTGTATTGCGGAGACGCTTTTAGGGCAAGCCGCATATATTTTGCAAAATCAGCAACATTTCCAGTGGTTTTGTGTTCGTAAGCCGTGCCTAAATAAAAGGTCGTTTGGTCTTTATCGGTTAGCAAATTTATTGACTTTTCGCAATATAATTCTTTTGCATACAGCATTTTGCAATATTTATGAGACATTCTTGCGAAAAGTTCAAATAATAGCAACTGCTTTTGTAGGTCGGCTCGCTTTTTGTTGTCGCCGACTAATCCGATTTTTTCGGTTAAGCTGCTCAACATTCCGCAAATAAAACGCACTGCCGCGATTGAGGTACAATCTTTCATAAAGCCGTTTGTTCGCAAAAATTGGTTGATTATCCCTAAATCTAGCAAAATATCGTTTGTTTCGACTACTTGCCAAGAAGCATTCATTGCAGGTACTGTACGTTCAAATAATTTTATATAGCTAACTATATTTATTTTTTGAGATAATTCTTCAAAATATTTGCCATGTTTTATTGCCGCAACAAGCACATCCGCATATATCGGAGAAATTTCCTTTTGTTGCAAAAAATATTCGAGATATTCTGCCGTTTTGGGAGAATCCTCTTTCAAAGCTAACCGCAAGCGTTGCAATTCAATATACGGGTTTTTTGGCAAGGTTGGCAAGGTTGACAAATTTGCCGCTTTTTCCAAAATATTTTTTGCTAGGTCAATTTTATCGGATTGGCTTTTTATCCCGCTTTCTATGACGGTTACAATTTCGTTATATTTGGGATGATTTTGTGCAAAATGCCAATATAAACTGCTCAACATTTTGGGATTTTTTGCAAGCATTAAACTTACAAAATTTGCGTAACATCTGTATTGGTCGATTTTGTCGTCTTGCGAAAGGGTTTTCTCAAGCCAAGCGATGGATTCGCCAAATTGATTAAGCAAGACGAATGTTTCCAATATGTTTACAATAAACTCGTCGTCGTCCATTACTGGCAGAATTATATTGCCCAAAACTTCCTTGCGTAGCTGATTTTTGTCGGCTTGCTTTTTGAACGCAAAAGCTGCAAAAGCCGCTTGTTTTGCCTCTTCAAATTGTTCGGTTTTGATAAACGCAAAAGTTTGCTGATATTTCAAATAATGTGCATTCGCCGCAATTTGAGACGGCGGTACAGCGTTAAAATATTCCTCTACACACTCGATGGTTTTTTCGTATTCAAAAAGTTTGTTGTAAATTTGCGTAAATTGTTGAATATACGCAGGATAAAAATGCGGAACGCCGTTGTAATTTTCGGCAAATTCCGTTTCTTTTACTAGCGGAAGTCCAATTTCGGCATATTTACGTTGCATTTCTGGTTTATCGGGATATTCGTTTATTAAACTTAAAATATTGCGATAATCTTTGGGATTTTCATTATAAATTTCTAAAACTAACTCTAAGTTTCTTTTTCGCTTATTTTTGTCTATTTTTTCATTAGGAAGATACCCATAATGCAGGCAAGTTGAATCCAAATTTTTTGCGGGCCCAACAAACGGAGATAAATTTTCGTGTATTTTATTTTGCCATTTCATATTGTCAACTATTTTGAACAGTCGTATATTTTCCGATATAGAAACCCTGTATTCTTTGTTTGGTGCGTTGTTTAACTTTACCGTTGCACAGCCAAAATTTTTGTATTCGCCGCTGTTGAAAAAGTCGATTATTGCTTGCACATCTTGAAATATTTCGTCGGAATCCAACACAAAAAACCACTCGCCTTTAGCAAGCTGAAAACCCTGTTGTCTTGCCCAGGCGAAATCGTTGCGCCAGCCTATTTCTAGCACATTGTCGGTAAATTCCTTTGCAATTTTAATTGAGTTGTCAGTAGATCCTGTATCGCAAATTATCAGCTCGCTAGCAACGTTTTCCAAAATTGGCTGCAAAGCGGTTAAACAATCTCTCAAATATTTTTCTTCGTTTTTCATTATCATTCCTATTGATAAAATCATGGTTACTGCTCCTTTTTGTAATTTTCTTCAAAATTTAAGCTACGCAAAAAATCTGTATCGGCTGGATTTATTTGTGCGTACACTTCAAGTAATTCTTTGACTGGTGCTACAAACCCTGAATTTAGCAGACTTTGTATAAGTTGCTTTAGATCAGCTGTTTCTTGTTGCAACTGCTCTTGTGCGGTTGGCGGTTTAATTTCGTTTTGCAAACTGCCAGTTGCTTTTTGTATAAAATTTTTGTATTGCGGTGCTATTTTTATGGCAAGCCGCATATATTTTGCGAAATCGGCAATGTTGCCCGCATTTTTGTGTTCGTACGCCGTGCCTAAATAAAAGGTTGTTTTTTCGCCATTTGTCAATGCGTTTATTCCACTTTCGCAATATATTTTGGATGAATAAATCATCTTGTAAAATTTATGCGAAATTATTGTTGACATTTCAAATAATAGCAACTGATTTTGTTCGTTGTCAAGCGAATCTACTTTGTCAAAAAAGCGGTTCAGAATGTCGCAAATTAAACGAACTGGCTTAACTTCGGTAAAATCTTTCATAAAATTGTTTTGTTGCAAAAAGTTGTCAAGCATCTCAAAAGTTAGCAATGTTTCGTTTGTTTCGATTATTTGCAAAGTTATATCGAAAATGTTTACAGCATAATCAAATATATTCATATAAGAAACAATATTTATTTTTTGAGATAATTCTTCAAAAAATTTGTTATACTTTATTGCGGCAACAAGCACATCCGCATATATTTGCGAAATCTTGTCTTGTTCAATGAAATAATTCAAATATTCGCAAGCGGCTGAATCATCGTTGTTGAGCGCCAATCGAAGTTTTTGCAACTGAATATATGGCGTATTTATCACGTTTTGCTGTTTTAAGATGTTTTGCACAAGTTCAATTTTGACGGCTTGCTTTAAGATATTTTGTGCAAGTTCAATTTTGGCAGCTTGATTTTTTATTCCACTTTCTATTATGGCGACGATTTCGGCTTGTTGCTGGTTGACAAAATTCACAAAATGCCAATATAATTCGGCTAACATTGGAGGATTAAACTCGAACATTAAGCCAACAAAACGGGCGTAACATTTGTATTTATCAAGGGTTTTGTCCTGCAAAAGCGTTTGCTGTAACCAGGTAATAATCGCGGCAAAATCATCTAATCGCACAGAAGTTTCCAATATTTGTATAATAAACTCCTCGTTTTCAATCGCTGGGAGCATGATATTTATTAAAACTTGTTTGTGCAACTCGTTATTATCGGCTTGCTTTTTGAGAGCAAACGCTTCAAAAGCCGCTTGTCTTGCCTCTTCAAGCCTATCGGTTTGCAAAAAGGCGAAACTTTGCTGAAATTTCAAATAATGCGCATTCGCCGATATTTGCGGAACTTTCTCAAAATATTCATTTACGCAATTTATAATTTCTTCGTATTCGCCGAGTTCGTTGTAAATTTGCGTTAATTTCTGCACAAACGCAGGATAATAATGCGGAACGCCAGCGTAATTTTCCAGTTCAATTTTTTTAACGGCGGCGTTTCCTATTTCGGCGTATTTGCGTTGCGTTTCCAATTTGCCAGAATATTCGTTTACCATGTGCAAAATATTGCGATAATCGTCGGGATTTTCCTTGTACGTTTCTAAAATTAACGTTAAGTTGCGTTTTTGCTTGTTTTTGAGTTTTTTCTCGCTTGGAAGATACCCATAATGTAGGCAAGTTGTCTGCAAATATTTGATGGGCCCAACAAATGGCAAAAGCTGCTCGTGTATTTTGTCGCGCCATTGCATATTTTCAACTATTTTGAACAGTCGCACGTGCTCCGATATTGCCGCTCTGTTATTTTTATCTAGCGTGTTATTTATTTTTACAGCTGCGCAACCAAAATTTTTGTATTCGCCGCTGTTGAAAAAATCAATTATTTCTTGCACATCGGGAAAAATTTCGTCGGGATCCAACACAAAAAACCATTCGCCTTTGCAAAGTTGAAAACCCTGTTGTCTTGCCCAACCAAAATCATCGCGCCATTCTATTTCTAGCACGTTTTCGGTAAATTCTTTGGCAATTTTAATCGAGTTGTCGGTAGAGCCTGTATCGCAAATTATCAGTTCGCTGTCAACGTTTTTCAAAATCGGCTGCAAAAAGGTTAAACAATCTCGCAAATATTTTTCTTCGTTTTTCATTATCATTCCTATTGACAAAATCATAGTTGACAACTCCTTTAAGCTAACATTTGGCGTATTTTGGGAATATCGTTATCAGTTGGATTTATTTGTACGTAAGTTTCAAAAATTTGCTGTGCTTGTGCGATGTTGCCCGTTTCTATCATATTGTAAATTACCGCTTTCAGATTAGCAATTTCTTGCTGTAGTTGCTCGTGAACCGTCGGCGGAGCGAGATTTTCCTGCAAATTATCGGTAATTTTTTGGATATTCTCCTTATAATGCGGAGCAGTTTTTAGGGCAAGCCGCATATATTTTGCGAAATCGGCGATATTTCCAGCGGTTTTGTGCTCGTAAGCCGTGCCTAAATAAAAGGTTGTTTTGTCGCTTTCTGTCAAGTAAGTTATTGCGTTTTCGCAGTACAAATTTTTGGAATAAATCATTTTGTAGTATTTGTGCAACATTCGCTCGACCAACTCAAATTGTAGCAACTCGTTTTTCTTGGGATTTTTCAGGTTGCTCAAAATGCTACAAATAAAACGCACCGCTTTAATGTTGGTAGAATTTTCCATAAAGTTGTTTTGTTGCAAAAATTTGTGAACCGTTTCCAAAGTGAGCAATTTTTCGTTGCTTGCGACAACTTGCCAAAGTACATTTATAGCATCCACCGTTTGATTAAATAAATTAACATATGAAACTATATTTAATTTTTGAGATAATTCTTCAAAATATTTGTTATATTTTATTGCGACAACAAGTACGTCAACATACATTTGAGAAAGTTCGTTTTGTTGCATAAAATAATCTAAAAAATCGACGGCGGCTGCGTTATTTTCGTCCAACATTACTCGAAGTTGTTGCAATTTTATGTAGGGCGTTTCCGCGATATTGGGATTTTTTAACTCTTTTAATAAGTTTCTGGCAAAGTCAACTTTAGTTTTGTGGAATTTTATGCCAGCTTCTATTATTGTAATAATGTCGTTTTGCTGTTTGGCATTTTTATTGTTGACAAAATGCCAATATAAATCACTCAACATTTTCGGATTATTGCCCAAAATCAGCCGCACAAAAGTTGCATAGGATTCGTAATGTTCAAGGGAATCTTCTTGCAAAAGGGCATTTTCTAGCCATTCGATGGCTTCGTCAAATTTGTCAACCAAAATAAAAGTGCCAACTAAATGTGCCACAAGTTTGTTAAGTTCAACCTCCGATTCGCCAACGCCCGCGCCTAAAGCAACTATCGAAAGTTCGTTATTATCTGCCAACTTTTTGTAACGATACGATTCGAGAGCGGCTTGTTTCGCCTCTTCAAATTTTTCTTCTTTTACAAAAGCTAAACTTTGAGAATATTTCAATCTACTTGCGTTTATAGATATTTTTTTTGTTGGGACAATTTCAAAATATTCATTTACGCAATCGATTACTTTGGTATATTCGCCAAAATGCAAATAAATGTTCGCCAAAATTCCCGCAAAAGCAGGATAATAACAGGGATCTGTAGTGTAATTTTCGGCGAGTTCGGCTTTTTTTGCCAAATCTGCACCTATTTCGGCGTATTTAAGTTGAGTTTCTATTTTATCGCCATATTCGCTTATCATGTGCAGAATATTCCGATAATCGTGCGGACGTTCTTCGTAGATTTCCAAAACAGCCTTTAACTTCATTTTATGCTTTTTTTTGCTAATTTCCTCGCCGAGAACATACCCATAATGTAAGCAATCCGAAGAAACAAAATATTTCGCGGGACCATCATACGGGAGCAGCTGTTCGTGAATTTTATCGTGCCATTGCAAGCCTTCAACCATTTTGAACAAACGCACAACTTTTGACAAATTTCTTTTTGCACCTTTGACTTTTGGATTATTGTCAATGGAGATAACTCCGATACCGAAATTTTTGTATTCGCCGCTGTTGAAAAAGTCAACTATTTCTTGTACATCTTGGAAAACTTCGTCGGCATCAATATACCAGTACCATTCGCCTTTACAAAGTTGCAAACCTTGCTGTCTTGCCCAGGCAAAATCGTTGCGCCAGCCGATTTCTAGTACATTGTCGGTAAATTCTTTTGCAATGTTAATCGAGTTGTCGGTAGAGCCTGTATCGCAAATTATCAGTTCGCTGTCAACGTTGTCCAAAACTGGCTTTATGGCAGTTAAACAATCCCGCAGATATTTTTCTTCGTTTTTCATTATTATTCCTATTGACAAAATCATGGTTGACTACTCCTTTTAAGCTAACATTTGGCGTATTTTTGCAATATCGCCGTCCGTTGGATTTATTTGTACGTAAGTTTCAAAAATTTGCTGTGCTTGCGTTTTGTTGCCTGTTTGTATCATGTTGTAAATTACCGCTTTTAGATTAGCAATTTCTTGTTGCAGTTCATCGTGTATTGTTGGCAAAACGAGATTTTCCTGCAAATTTTCGGTAATTTGCTGAATCATATCTTTGTAATGCGGAGCAGTTTTTAGAGCAAGCCGCATATATTTTGCGAAATCGGCAATATTTCCGGCATTTTTGCGCTCGTAAGCCGTGCCTAAATAAAAGGTTGTTTTATCGCTTTCAACCAGAGAATCCACTTCGCTTTCGCAATAAAATTCTTTTGAATAAATCATTTTGTAGTACATGTGAAACGCCCGCTCGAGCAGTTCAAAATGTAGCGATTCGTTTTCGGCTTTGCCTTTTAAGTTGCCCAAAATATTGCAAATAAAACGCACCGCTTTAGCACTGGTAAAATTTTCCATGAAGTTGGTTTGTTGCAAAAAGTTGTGAATTATCTCCAAATTGTGCAACATATCATTGGTAGCGACAACTTGCCATGGAACATTCATAGCATCTATTGTTTGATTAAATAAATTAACATAGGAAACTATATTCATTTTTTGAGATAATTCTTCAAAATATTTGTTATTCTTTATGGCGGCAACAAGCACATCCGCATATATTTGCGAAATTTCCGTTTGTTGCACAAAATAATCCAAATAATCGTCGACTGGGCTGTTTTCATTCATAGCCAATCGCAACTGTTGCAATTTTATGTAAGACGTATTTTCAACGGTTGAATTTTCCAACTTTTTCAACAGGTTTTTGGCAAAATCAATTTTGCTAGATTGATTGTTCAATCCGCTTTCTATAATGGTTATAATATCGTTGTGTTTTTGGGCGTTTTGTGCTTGCGAAAAATGCAAATATAAATCACTCAACATTTTTGGACTGTACGAAAACATTATACCAATCAAACTGGCGTAACATTTGTATTCGTCAAGTTTATCGTCCTGTAAAATGGCTTGTTTTAGCCATGTAATAGTTTCGTCAAAATTATCAAGCCGTATCAAAGAAGTCAATATTTGTGCGATAAACTGGTGATAGTCAACTTTCATTGAACCTGCACCAGCACTTAACGAGATTCTGGATAATTCGTTATTGTCCGCCTGCTTTTTAAGAGAATATGCCGCAAAAGCCGATGTTTTGGCATTTTCAATCATATCCAATTTAATATAGGATAAAGTTTGCATATATTTTAAGTTGCAAGCATTTATAGATATTTTTTCAGTAGGCACGCTTTCGAAATATTCATTTACGCAATCGATTACTTTTTCGTGTTCATTAAAATCAAAATAAAGCCTTGTTACCACTTGTGCAAAAGCAGGGTAAAAACACGGGTACGAAGAATAATCCGCACTAAGTTCGGTATCTTTGGCAAGTTTTATTCCTATTTCGGCGTATTTCAGCTGTGTTTCGGGCATATGATTAAATTCAGCGGCTAAGTGCATTATATTTCTGTAGTCGTTGGGGCGTTCGTTGTAAATTTCTAATATGGGTTTTAAGTTTCTTTTGTGCTTTGCAGCGGAAAATTCTTGGTTGCCAACATAGCCATAATGCAAGCAAGTAGCATTTAAGTATTTGTTAGGACCTTCAAAAGGCACGAGTTGTTCGTGTATTTTATCCTGCCATTGCATACCGTCCACTATTTTGAATAATCGCACATAATCCGCAATGTTACCTTCATCGTTGGAATAGGGATTATCATTTAATTTAATAATGCCACAACCAAAATTTTTGTATTCGCCGCTGTTGAAAAAATCAATTATTGCTTGCACATCTTGAAATATTTCGTCAGGATCAACATACCAAAACCACTCTCCTTTAGCAAGTTGAAACCCCTGTTGTCTTGCCCAACCAAAATCATCGCGCCATTCTATTTCTAGCACGTTATCGGTAAATTCTTTGGCAATGTTAATCGAGTTGTCAGTAGAGCCTGTATCGCAAATTATCAGTTCGCTGTCAACGTTATCCAAAATCGGCTGCAAAGCGGTTAAACAATCCCGCAGATATTTTTCTTCGTTTTTCATTATCATTCCTATTGATAAAACCACTGTTGACAACCCCTTTTTAAGCTAACATTTTGCGTATTTTTGCAATATCATCATCCGTTGGATTTATTTGTACATAAGTTTCAAAAATTTGTTGTGCCTGTGTTTTGTTGCCTGTTTGTATCATATTGTAAATTACCGCTTTTAGATTAGCAATTTCTTGCTGTAGTTGTTCATGTACTGTTGGCGGAGCGAGATTTTCCTGCAAATTATCGGTAATTTTTTGGATAGATTCTTTGTATTGCGGAGCGGTTTTTAGAGCAAGCCGCATATATTTTGCAAAATCGGCAATATTTCCAGTTTCTTTGTGTTCGTAAGCCGTGCCAAGATAAAAAATTACAATTTCGGCATCTGTCAATGAATGTATTGCATTTTCGCAATAAATTTCTGCCGAGTATAGCATTTTATAATGTTTGTTAAAAATTTTTGCAAGCAACTCAAACAACAATAATTGTTTGGATATTTCGTCTTTTTTAAGTGTATCATCGCCGTCAAACAATCCTATTGTAGAGATTAAATTGTTCAAAATGTCGCACATAAAGCGAACCGCTTTAATATCGGTAAAATCTTTCATAAAATTATTTTTTTGCAAAAAGTTGTGAACCGTATCTAAATCGGATAAAATATCGTTAGTTGCAACAATTTTCCACAGCGAATTTGGAGCATCAACAGTACGTTCAAACAAATTCATAGAGGTAACTATATCCATTTTATTAGATAATTCCGCAAAAAACTTGTTGTGTTTTATGGCAACCACCAAAACATCAGCGTATATTTGCGACAAATTATCTTGTTTCATAAAGTAATCCAAATAGTCAACCGCAGTCGAGTCATTTTTTTCAAGTGCTAACCTAAGCTGTTGTAGCTGAATATATGGCATATCGTAACTATTTGCTTTTTCAAGAATAGTTTTTGCCAATTTAATTTTTGCAGATTCACTTTGGATGCCCATTTCTATTATTGTTATAATGTCGTTGTATTCTTTGGCGTTTTGTTTGTTTGCAAAATGCCAGTACAAATTTCCGAGCATTTTAGGTTTGTGCAAAAACATTAAACCTACAAAATGTTCATAGCAAATATATTTATCGATTTCGTAGGTTGTTTCTTTAACTGTGCGAGCATTTGGCAAATTTTCTAGCCATTTAATAGCATCATCAAAAAGATTGTTCAAAACAAATGTTTCCAATATTTGTACAATAAAATCATTGTCCACCATTCTTGGCAAAATGGAAGTGGACAAAACTCTTTTATCCAACTCATCGTTATCTGCCTGTTTTTTTAATTCATATGCAAGCAGAGCAATTTCTTTTGCTTCATCAGCTTTATCAGTTTGTATCAAAGCGAAAGCCTGTTGATACCGCAAATAATGAGAATTAGCTGCCAACTTTGCAACAGGTACTGAATCAAAATATTCGGCAACACAATCAATTATTTTTTCATATTCAGAAAGTTCGCAATAAATTTGCGTTAAAGTTTGCACAAAAGTAGGATAATAATACGGTGCAATAGCGTATTCTTCATGCAACTCTGCTGTTTTTGCTAATGCTAACGCTTTTTTTGCGTATTCTAACTGTTGCTCGGGTTTGCCTGTGTATTCTTGCAACAAATGCACTATATTACGGTAATTGTTTGGATCTTTTTCGTATATTTCCAAAATAGGAACTAAATTACGCTTTCTTTTTTGTGCAAATCCTTTTTCGTCAAGTTTATAACCATAGTGCAAACAAACGGAATTGAGATATTTAGTAGGTGGTGCGTGAGGTATAAGCTGCTCGTGTATTTTATATTCCCATTGCATACCTTCTATTATTTTGAACAAACGTACAGCCTCAAATATGGCTACTTCTGGAGAATCGGGGTTGTTATCTATTTTTACAGTTGCTGTTCCAAATTCCTTATAAGTGCCACTATTAAAAAAATCAATTATATCATCCACATTTTGAAATATTTCGTCTGTATCTAAATACCAATACCATTCACCTTTAGAACGTTTGAAACCTTGTTGTCTTGCCCAGGCAAAATCATCTCGCCAACCTATTTCAAAAACATTATCAGTAAATTCTTTGGCTATTGCTATAGAGTTGTCAGTAGATCCTGTATCACATATTATAAGTTCGCTATCAACATTATCCAAAACAGGTTTTATGGCAGTTAGACAATCTCGCAAAAATCGTTCCTCATTTTTCATTATCATCCCTATAGATAAAAGCATTTGATAAACTCTCCTTTACAAATAACTTTGTTTGATATTACAAATATATATTAAACATTAAAAAGAAAAGGGGTACAATAAGTACCCCCAGTCCCTATTTATATACTATCCTAATAATTGTAATACAGATTGTGGTGCTTGGTTAGCTTGTGCAAGCATAGAAATTGCAGCTTGTTGCAATACGTTAGCTTGTGTTAAGCGCATCATTTCGGATGCCATATCAGCATCGCGAATACGAGAGTTAGCATTGGAAAGATTCTCAGAAGCTATATCCAAGTTTTGTATAGTAAATTCTAAACGGTTTTGCATAGCACCCAAGTTAGAACGTTGTTCAGTAGTGAATGCTAAAGCGTTATCCAAAGCTGTAATAAAGTTTTGAATATCTTGACCACGTGTAAAGATAACACCGTAACCAAGGCTAGTAGAGGCAAGTCCAGTAGTTCTAAGAGCCGAGAAAGAGAACGTACCTGTAATACCACCTCTGTCGGACAAAGCTCCTACAGAAACAGCTTCTATAGACAAAGTTACACCTTGGCTATAGTTAGCTCCAACTTGGAACCACAAACCAGAAGTACCACCACTAATCGAACCATCGATAAGGTTACGTGTGTTAAATTGTGTACGGCTAGCAGTTGCA
Source organism: Bacillota bacterium (assembly GCA_009778185.1). Taxonomy (GTDB): domain Bacteria; phylum Bacillota; class Clostridia; order Lachnospirales; family WQUN01; genus WRKG01. The sequence continues at coordinate 5,224 of WRKG01000291.1, read as the reverse complement.
TCAATTTCGTCCATAAGTTGGTTAATTTCAGCTTGGATACGAGTACGGTCAGATGCAGACCAGTTTGTTGTGCTACTAGCGTTAGTATCGTTAGCAGCTTGTACAACTAACTCACGGATACGTGTTACCATCTCGTTGATAGTATTCATTGCACCTTCAGCTGTTTGGATAAGGCTAATACCATCTTGTCCGTTACGGCTTGCTTGGTCAAGTCCACGAATTTGTGAACGCATTTTTTCGGAGATACCTAAACCAGCTGCATCGTCGGCTGCACTGTTGATTCTGAAACCAGAGGAAAGCCTTTGAGAAGCACGGTTTTGTTGGTTACCTACCATACCTAAATTTCTGTGTGAATTTAACGCCATTACATTTGTGCGTACGATTGTGTTAGACATATTGTCTCCTTCCGTGTATACCTGCGTTAAGATTTTCGGTCGCCATCCATAATATAAACAACGCCGTTCGCAAGTTACTACGCTTGTTACATCCTGTATACAAGCGACCCCAAATAATTTTTTGTAGGGGATTTGTTATTTTTTTAGCAAGAAGTTCGCGAAACACCTTACAAACATAGTATATATCAGTAAAACGCATTTGTCAAGTGTTTGAGAAAAATTTTTTTGCATTTTTTGGCATTGTAATAAAATTGTAATATAATGGTTTTGAAAAATTGCATTTGCAAAAATTAAAAATTGCATCTGCCGAAAACGTAGGGGCGGATATTATCCGCCCGTCCCCGCCACAGCGGACAGGTGGCAGGCGGATTCGCCCACAAAACAAAATTGGCAAAATTGGCTAAAATTACCATGATAACTTCAACTACTAATTACTCTTTACATATAATACTCCTCATCTTGTGCCATGGTATACATTTTTTCCAACAACGAATGCACATAATTAGAATGCGTTATCAAGTGTATTTTAGTGCTAAAATCCTCTTCAGAATGGCATTCTATTGTCTTTTCGAAACCTAATTCTTTTGCGATGTTGTCGCTTAACAGCATTGTAACAGGATAACCAACTTCTGATTGCGTAAACAGCATAATTCTGTAGCGTTGTCGCACAAAAGGGGAATGTATGAAAAATTCATAAGTTGCCGTATTGTAAACGTCATACAGCAAGCCGCTTATAGGGTACGGAAAAGTTTCAATGTCTGTAGCGACTAGTGCATCGGTTATGTTGCCTAAATTATAGGAATATCTCCGCAAAATTGCGATTGGCAAATACGGCAAAATAACCGAGCCGAATTCTATTCCCCAAAGATTTTCCATGATTTTTACGTTATTCATAAATATTCCACCTTTATTATTTTTTTGCATTATTTTTTATTTTGCATTGAACCAATTATTTCCTTCGTGCAAATCAACCACCAAAGGAACAGCCAATTTTACGGCGTTTTCCATTTCTTCTTTTAGCAATTTCTTAACGGCTGTCAACTCGTTTTGTGCGACTTCCAACAGTAATTCGTCATGTACTTGCAAAATCAACCTCGATTGCAAATTTTCACGATTCAACCTTGCAACTGTGTTTACCATTGCAATTTTGATTATATCCGCCGCTGTGCCTTGTATTGGCATATTCATGGCGACTCGTTCGCCGAAAGCCCGCATATTGTGGTTGGACGAACTCAACTCGGGAATCGCTCGCCGACGGTTGAAAATGGTGCTTGCGTAACCAGTTTGTTTTGCCGAAATTACCGCATTATCCATAAATTGCTTTACATTGGGATATTTATCAAAATATCCCTTTATATATTTTTGTGCTTCGGAACGAGTTATGCTCAAATCTTCGCCCAATGCAAACGCGCTTATTCCGTAAATTATCCCGAAATTTACCGCTTTTGCGGCGTATCTTTGTTGCGGTTGCACATCTTCTATTGGAACGCCAAAAACTTGTGATGCCGTCAAATTATGTATGTCAACCTCGTTGTGAAAAGCCTCGATTAACGCCGCATCTTCAGACATATGTGCAAGCACGCGCAACTCAATTTGGCTGTAATCGGCATCCACAAAGACAAATCCATCGGCTGGCACAAACGCCTTGCGTAACTCCCGTCCAAGCGGCATTCTTATAGGAATATTTTGCAAATTGGGATCCGAACTGGAAATTCTTCCTGTCGCTGTCAACGCTTGATTAAACGTTGAGTGAATCCTGCTGTCTTCGGAAACTAGCGGCAAAAGTCCGTCAACGTATGTTGATTTTAGCTTTGTGTGCGTTCGATACGCCAAAATTTTTGGGATAATAGGATGCTTATCTTTCAAAGTTTCCAAAACTTCGGCGGCGGTAGAATATCCCGATTTTGTGCGTTTTGTGCCTTTTAAGCCGAACTTCTCAAACAAAATAACGCTCAACTGGGCTGGAGAATTTATATTGAAGTTTTCTTCCGCCATTTCGTGAATTTCGCTTGTCAACTGGGTTATTTGTACATCTAAATTTTTGCCGTACTCGATTAACGTCGGTTTGTCAACTTTTATTCCGTGCTTTTCCATGTCCGCCAAAACAAATGCTAATGGCAACTCTATTTTTTCGTAAAGATATATTTGCTCATTTTCAGCTAATTTTTGAGACATTTCTGTGCATTCTGCCAAAATTTCTTGGGTTGACATTTCTACAGTTGGTCGATTTAGTATATAACAAGCCAACATTGCATCAAAAATTTTGGCATTTTTGTCAATTATTTCATTGTTGGAGATTGCTCGTTTAACATCCCAAAAAAGGTTGACATTTTTTGGCAACGAAACGGGCGGATTTGTCGGCAAAATTTCGTTGACATCGTCCAACATAGATATTTGCTCCGTTGAAATTTTTTCTTCTTTTTTAACCTTTGCCAACTCGCCAAATCGTCCTAACAAAGTCTTAAAATTCAGCCGTTTGACGATAGCTAAAGCCTTTTCGTTCCACATATTGGGATAATCCGCGGCAAAATCAAATTCAAAAGGAGCATCCAAAATAATTGTGGCAAGTTCGCGGCTTAAAATTGCCTGTTCCTTGAAAATAACGAGATTTTCGGCGGCTTTTTTGGGCTTTATAGCACTGGGATTTTCCGCCGCAACAGCAATAGCTGCATCCAACGAGCCATAAGTTTGAATCAGCTTTATTGCGGTAACTTCGCCGATTGACGGCACTCCAGGAATATTGTCGGAAGAATCGCCCATAAGTGCCTTAACGTCAATGTATTGCTTGGGATTAACTCCGTATTTTTCCTGGACATCTTGCGCGTGATAATCTTCAACCTCGGTTTTACCGCCTTTTTTTGTTTTGGGAATGCGTATTTTTGTGGTTTCGGTTGCCAACTGCAACAAATCGCGGTCGCCAGAAACAATTATCGGAGTGTATCCCAAATTTTCCGCAAGCACAGCAAAAGAACCCAAAATGTCATCCGCCTCAAAACCAGGACTTGTAACGATTGGGATATTCATAGCTGTAAGTAATTCCTTTATAACAGGCACTTGTGGGGAAAATTCTGGCGGAGTAGCCTTGCGCGTGCCTTTGTAATCGGCAAATTTTTTGTGGCGAAAAGTTGGCTCGGGTAAATCGAAGGCAACTGCAACTTTGTCGGGCTTTTCTTCGTCCAAAAATTTCAAAAAGATGTTCATAAAGCCATAAATTGCGTTTGTGTACTCGCCTTGCGGGGTTGACAACACTGGAATTGCGTAAAACCCTCTAAATAATATGCTAAATCCGTCTAATAGTAAAATCTTTTTCATTTGAAACTCTCCTTTTTTCACAGTATATCAGCAAAAAATAAACTTGTCAATACTTTGACAAGTTTATTTGCATTTGTTAGAATATTTATATCAAAAAAAAATTATCCTAAAAAGGAGTGAAATTTATGGTAAATTTAAGCAATTTAGATACCGAAAAAACAAATGTCAACACGAAAAACATTGACAGATTAGACACTTTGGAAATGGTAAAGTTAATAAATTCCGAGGACAAAAAAGTTGCGAATGCAATAGAAACCGCTCTACCAGCAATTTCCCAAGCAATCGATGCAATTTACGAAAAGATGAAAACAGGCGGTCGCCTAATTTACGCAGGCGCAGGAACATCTGGTCGGCTAGCAGTTTTGGATGCCGCCGAATGTCCACCTACTTTTGGCGTTGATTATAACACGGTTGTCGGCTTGTTAGCAGGTGGACAATCCGCTTTTATCAAGGCTGTCGAGGGTGCAGAAGATAATCCCAAGCTAGGTGCAGAAGATTTAGCCGCAATCAACTTTACCGCAAGTGATGTCCTTGTGGGAGTTGCCGCCAGCGGACGTACGCCGTACGTAATCGGTGCATTGGATTACGCCAACAGCTTAAACGCCGTTACAATAGCACTTTCTTGTACGCAAAACGCAAAAATAGCCGAACACGCCAAAATTAACATAGCTGTAACTCCTGGACCAGAAGTAATAACAGGCTCGACAAGGCTAAAAAGCGGCACAGCCCAAAAAATGGTGCTAAATATGTTGTCCACCGCAACAATGATAAAATTAGGCAAAGTTTACGGAAACTTAATGGTTGACGTTCGTGCAACCAACGAAAAGCTAATTCAACGCACCAAAAACATAGTTTGTCAAGCGACAGGCGTATCAGAAGAAACCGCAACCGCAACTTTAGAAAAGTGCAATTTTTCCGCCAAAAACGCAATAGTAATGATTTTAGCCAAAGTTGACCACGAAACCGCACAAACGGCTCTAAACAACGCCAACGGGCGTATCTACCTCGCTTTAGAGCAACTGAAATAAAACCGTGGGCTCTGCCCACACCCGCAAGGACGCGCGCGCCCTCCCGCCTGCCGGCGGGCAGGTGACCCGCTATTTTACGAACGTAGGGGCGGATATTATCCGCCCGTTTTTTCGAATCGGAAATATTTCAAAATTTATTGTAACAAAAAATCACAACGGGCATATTTTCTCAAATTGAAAATATTTTAACATTTTACAACAGAAAATCACAACGGGCATATTTTCCAAATTGGAAACGTTTCAACATTTTGCAACAGAAAACCACAACTGGCGGATAATATCCGCCCCTACGCAAACACCAAAAACAAATGCCAAGTCGTCAACCTTTATTTTTATGGTTGACAAAAAATATTTTTCAAAATGCTTGACAAATAGAAAATCATACATTATAATCTTAACAGACAGGTCTTAACAGACAGGTCTTAACAGACAGGTCTTAACAGACAGGTCTTAACAGACAGGTCTTAACAGACAGGTCTTAACAGACAG
>WRKG01000290.1 GCA_009778185.1 Bacillota bacterium | reverse complement strand
TCGCTTGCTCGCTTGCTCGCTTGCTCGCTTGCTCGCTTGCTCGCTTGCTCGCTTGCTCGCTTGCTCGCTTGCTCGCTTGCTCGCTTGCTCGCTTGCTTATGATAGCGAAAATTTTCATAATTGTCAATCCTTTCATAAAAATTTCATAGAATTTTCGGAAAAACCTCGACAAACGCTGTAATTCAGTCATTTTCTGGGGGGGGGTAATTTGGTTGACATTATACAAACTAAACCAGGCTTTAGCTATTGCTAAATCTAGTTCGTCGTCAATATCTACGCTTTCGATTTTGCTTGTCATGTAGCGATAAGGGTTTACACCGTGGAAATAATTCCAGTCAATCATTTTTTGTCGCGGAGCCAATGTTATCCCAAATGTGGGATGATAAATGCTTGGCAAATTTTGCGACGGCACATGGTTTAATCCCAATTCATAGTTTATTGGACCATTTTCGTCCCAAGTGTAGCGTTTAACGCTTTCAAACGAAACAAGCGAATCGTTGCCACTTTTGAGAGCGTAAAAATAAGAGTAAATTGCCTTTGCATAACTTTGCGGGCTAATCAACGGACAAGTGCAAGTTGCCCATAATACGTGGTTTCCCTCGATGCTTTCGGCTATGTGGCGGACAACTTCGCCAAATGAGCGGGTTTTTTCGTCGCAATATTCGTCTGCTCGCTTGTGAATTTCCGCACCTTTGGCAATCGCCATTCCCAGCATTTCGTCAGAATCGGACGAAACGACAATTTGAGAGATTTCTTTTACTTTTTTCAACTGGTCAATTTTGTAGGTGAGCAGATTTTCGCCACTATTGCCAAATGGCAAAATGTTCTTGTTTTTTAAGCGATTGCTGCCTGCACGCACTGGAATCAACGCTGTTACGGTTTCGTTAGTCATTGTTATTTCCTTTCATTTTACGATTTTGCTCCAAAGAGCAGTTTTGCCGCACGCAACGGTTGCGTAATTTTCCACGATGTAGAGCTTTCGAGAGCGGTTATACGATTTTTTAGATGTTCAATTTCCTCGTCTTTGAGATGTAGCATCTCGTTTTTCTGCTGAATTTCGCCGTTTTGTCTTTGAATTATTTCCTGCTTTTGGCGAATTTCTTCGGGCTTTGAACCTAGCGATTCCTCTTTTTGCTTGATTGTCGCATTTAGCACCGTGCTTACTGCCGCCGAGTTTACCGCATTATTATACGCCGCTTGCATATGGCTTTTCGCCGTTTCTTCCGATATTTCCGATACTTTCAGCAGGACGTTCAAATATTTCAGTGGTTTGGTAAAGTTTGCCGTTGTCAAAAGTTGCCTAATTTCGGCATTTTTGCAAAACGCAAATATTGCGATTGTACCCAAATCGCCCACTTGTTCGCCGTCGTCAAGCGGAGTTCGCTGTATTTGAATTGGAACAATAAAATCTAGCAAAAATTTTCTTCTCAACAAAAGCGGGATAAACGTGCTTTCGTTGAAAATGTTCGTAAAAAATACAACGCTGTTTGGATAGGTTTTTTCAAGCAAATCAAAAATAATATTTGGAGTTGTCAATGGCTCATTTTCGGTCAACGTGCTGTTTATTATGCAAATATCCGTGTTTTGAAGTTCTAAATTTTTGCAAGTTTTTAACAACTCGAAACTTTTGCCCAAATAATCGTCAAAATTGTGCTTGTAGAGCATTTCGCAAGTTTTATCCGAAACGCCGTAAAATTTTATCTTGGAATGGTTAGGTAAAAGGCTTGCCAATTTTTGCACAACGTAAAGCCTATCCATTATTGCATAAGATTTTGCAAACCCCCAATCCAAACTAATATTTTCATCAATTATAGTTGACAATTTTTCTGTACTAGATGATTTTACCGATAATGCTTGTTTTATTCTAAAATTGGGAATCCACCGCAAAAATTCGGCTGGCATATTTATGTCAAAAGTAGATATTCCGCGGTTTGCAAAAGTATCCGTTGACATTAAGCCTTTCTTTTTGTCGGGATGCGGATTATACATAATTTTATTTTGCGGATTGAGAAAATAATCCACCAAAGTTATGTAAACTTTTGCGTAATGATCGGCGGTATACAGCACATCTTTGAGCAAGCCGTTGCTTTTTTGCGAAATTAAAAACGTAAACCCAAGGCTATTTGGCAACAAAACAGAAATCGGATTATTTTGCAAAAAGGCAATATCCAAATCAAAAATGGACAATATTTTTTGTTTGTCGGTTTGGGAAATCAAGTCAAATTGCTTGTAAAAAGCGAATTTTTCGATAAAACTTTTTTCCGTATCTGTAAGCAAAACGTCGTCAAAAAAGATAGTTTCGGCGTGTAGCATTATGTTTCCTGTGGGCTTGTCGTTTTTGTCCATTTTATAAATATTTTCATAAAGATTCGAATATGCCTTCGAAACAAAATTCTTTTTATGAAACTCGGCAGGGCGATGATAGAAATAATGCGTGTTGTTTGGCAACGGTTCAACTTGCGTAAACGGGATATTTTGGTAGTCCAAAAAAAGAGCAAAACTTACGTACCAATCCCAATGCTCGTAAATGGCGGTTGCGGCGTGCAAATTAAGCTGATGTTGCTCCATCACAGGCGAATAGGATGTTACAATTTGTTGAATAGTTTGCTCCTCCGAAAGCCCTTTTAATGGGATTTCCACAAGCGCAATAACGTCATCAAACACGCCGACATTTTTCAAGTTGTCAAAAAGTGGCGTTTTTGCAACGATTGTGTCATTATCCGAAACGCAAATTAAAATAGCTTTTTCATTGAGATGTTTTGTTAGCCGTAAAGTAATCATTTGCGTTAATGCCATATAATGCTCTAAAACGTAGATAACCATGGGTTTTCTCCTTTCGTTAAATTATTTGGACAGTTTTTTGCACACAAAAATAAGCCGATAATATTTTTTGCGTTGCTAACAAAATATCGACTAAATTATTATACGAGATTTTAATTTTTAAGGTTGACAAAAAAGCGGAGTTTAGGTTATCTCTGCTCTGCGTATAGCAAAAAACTCTGCTCTGCTCTTTAATGATAGCGCAAATTTGCATATTTGTCAAGTCCTTTCGAAAATATTTTTTATTTTGGTGCAGTTTTTATTATAGTAAAGATGTTTAGGGTTTGTCAAGTAGGTTGGGAAAATTTTTTTGGAATTTTTCCCAACCTATTTTTGCGGTGTTTTATGTACACTTATGTTTAGGTGTTTTCGGTGGTTAAATTATTGAACTGTAGCGAAGTTTCTTCACGTATTTTTTGCAGGACAGTTTCTAATGATAAGCCGCTATTAAGTAATTTTTCGATTTCATTGATTGTGTCGTAGCGTCCCTCGGCTAGTCCTTCAACTTTTCCTTCGATACGTCCCTCGGCTATTCCTTCGATACGCCCCTCGGCTATTCCTTCAACTTTTCCTTCGATACGTCCCTCGGCTATTCCTTCGATACGCCCCTCGGCTATTCCCTCAATTCTCCCCTCATATCTTCCCTCATTCAAATATCTATCTCTAAATGATAACACTTTAACCGCCTCCTTATCTTTTTTGAAGATGCCAAATCCCTTGCTAAATGCCTTTGCAATTTTTTTCACATCGTTATTTTTGGGATTTGCTATTTTGCCTAGCAAAAACTTTGCCAGCTCGCCAGCAGGGCTTTTTTCTTGTGCTAACTTTGGCAAGTTTATATAAAATATTCCCGAACTTATCGGATGTTCGTTGCCTGTGTTTTCGCTTGCTAAAATGTAACGTTCGAAAGTGTTATCTTGTAGCACAGATTCAACGTTTTCGGCTAACAGCCATATTTGATTGGTCAATTTGCCGTTGCCGTGGACAATTCCCAAGCCGAAATATTCCACCGAACGTATTTCTATTGGCGGATCCACATTTGCCCTATTTTGAAATTCTATGTAAGTTTCCTTTGTTTCATTCTCGGACAGCTTTATATCTTGTTCGCGGATGGTTCGCCAGTCTGTATTTAGAAAATACTTAAACTGGGTTTGTACCTTTATTTTGCCTGTTATCGGCTTTAATTTGCTAGTGGTGCAAACTTGCAAATACGCCGTTACCAAGATATTTATCAATAATCGCAATATTTCCCATTGCTCTTCGTGGTCAAAATTGTACGACAGAAAAATATCGTTCATGGGATAAATCGCTTTTGGTCCATTTGGTAAATCGACATAACCTAACGGTATTGGTTTTTGTGGATTTGTTGACATTTTGTTCCCCTTTTTAATGTTTTACAACTCAATTTATTTTATCTTGTTTTAACAAAATTGTCAAACAAAAAATATATTTCCAAAATTTCCCAAAATAAAATTTATGTGATATAATTAGAAAATCAACCTTATTGAGGAGCGTGTATTATGCTGAAAAACAAGAATATGCGCGTACTAATAGTTGACGATGTAGCAATAATGCGCACATTATTAAAAGATATTTTGACTAGCCATTGCGGCTTAAGTACAACTAACATTGAAGAAGCCGCCAACGGAGAATCCGCTATTGCACTGTACGAACAATCTCGTCCCGATATTGTTTTTTTGGATATTGCTATGCCCGATTTGGACGGCAAAGTTGTAATTGAAAAATTGCTTGCCATCGATCCCGATGTAATTATCATTATGTGCACTGGATCTAGCAATAAAGCCAGTGTTGTTGAATGTATTCGTGCCGGCGCAAAAGATTATGTTAAAAAGCCGATTACTCCCGAACGCTTGGATAAGGCTTTGGAAAAGGTTTTTGGCGATGTTGTTATCAAACGCCTAATGTAAATTGCCATGAAAAAATCGTTTAAGTTAAAACATTTCTCTAAGCATACAGGACTGATTTTGTCGGTCTTGTTTGTGTTCGCTATTATTTACATGACAACTACTTTTAATAACATAAATAATCTGCACCGCTACAAAATCGATTACATCGGCGCAAGAACATCTCATTTACTAGAATTTTATCAAGAATTTATAAATATTCGACATCTTGTGCGCGAAATGATTGCCGAACCGAACGAAGTGGAAATTTACACGGAATTAGAAGAATTATACTACAGATTAAATAATTTGGCGGTTCAATATACGCAATCTTTGAACGACGATCCCCGATACGTGGAATTTGATTTAGCCGAAAAATTGCAACTTATCCAAGAAATTTTGCGGTATTTAGATGAATCTTATACTCAAATAGGCTTGTTTTCGGAAACGGGACAATCTGCACAAATATGGGCATCTATCGTGGTTGCGGAAAACTCGCTGCTTGACCTTTTGCAGGTTAGCAACGCAACCGCCGATATTGCCTTGGAATACATAAATAATGCTTTGGCAACCTCGCAATTTGTGGTTTATGGGCTAATTGCGGTAATGCTTATTTTGCTGATTTTGCTTATGTCGTCCTCGCGAATAATGCTGAAAACCATTACGCAAGCCAAAAATGTTTATTGGGAAAAAATCCAAAAAAGTCCGCCAGCCCAAGACGAGGAAATATCTCATATGATAACCGAAATGTCGAATATGTTTGCCGATTTGGTGGCTAACATAAATCACATCGCAACCGAAAACGAACAGGGCAACACAAGCGCCCGATTAGAAGTCTCCAAATTGTACGGGATTTATCAAGATGCCGCAAACGCAATAAACACGCTGCTCGACATAATTGTAAAGGAAAAAGATATAAACAAAACTCGGCAACTAATGTTTGACTCTGCGCCAATCGTTATGACCGTTTTGGACGAAGATCTCAAAATTTTGGAATACAACGAAGAGGCAATTATCCGTTACGGTTTCGAAAATAAAGAAGATTATATATCGGATTTTTTTGCGGCATCGCCAAAATATCAGCCAGACGGCTCGCTTTCTGTCGAAAAGGGCGCGGAGTTAATTCGCAAATGTTACGAAACTGGACAAGGGCAATTTGAATGGATGCACCAAACCACAACGGGCGAACCGATTCCTTCCGAAGTTCGATGTTTCACAATCAATTATAATGAAGCAAAAGTTATTTTGGCGTATTCAATCGACTTGCGCGAACTTAAAAAGAACATGGAGTTACTTCGCAAAGCCGACGAACGCACGCAAATTATGCTTGACGGAATGCCTATCGCTTGCTATTTGATAGACCAAAATTTTAACGCAATCGATTGCAATCAAGAAACCTTGAAATTTTTCAATTTTGCCGACAAGCAACACGGGCTTGACAAACTGCAAGATATTTTCAGATACGGAAAAGAATCTTGGGAAATTCAACTGCAATTTGACAAGGCAATGGAAAGCGGGTACAATCGTTTTAAGATGAACTTGCAAAAGGAAAATTGCGATCTTTTGCCTTGCGAAATAACATTTGTTCGTCTAAAATTGGCGGAAGAAAATGTTATAGCAACCTATATTTTCGACCTAAGCACTTTGGACGAAATTATCAAAGAAAAGCAACGTGGCGAAGCGGCAGAAGAAAATTCGCAAATGAAAAGCCGATTTTTGGCACGCATGAGCCACGAAATTCGCACGCCGATTGCCGCCGTTTTGGGCATATCCGAAATTCAGCTGCGAAACACGCTACCGCCCGAACTTGAAGAGGCTTTCGCCAAAATATACAGTTCTTCCAGTATATTATTGAGTATTGTCAACGATATTTTGGATTTATCCAAAATTGAAGCTGGCAAAATGGAAATCAATCCCGAAGAATACGATACTTCCGCCATGTTAAGCGATGTGATTCATCTAAACTTGGCTTTTTTGGGTAGCAAAGATATTGAATTTATCGTAAAAGCGGACGAAAATATCCCAAAATTGCTGATTGGCAGCGAGTTGCGAATTAAACAAGTGCTGAATAATCTGCTTTCGAATGCGTTTAAGTACACATCAATCGGCTCTGTCGAGTTTATGGTTATGATTCAAAATGTTTCGAAGACTAATGTCAACCTTGTAATCACAATAACGGACACTGGACATGGAATGACAAGCGAGCAACTGGATGCACTTTTTGCCGAATATACGCAATTTCACGAAAAAGAGGTAAAAGTATCTTTTGGGACAGGCTTGGGAATGCCCATAACTTACAGTTTGATTCAAATGATGGGCGGCAATATTTGGGTGGAAAGCACCGTTGGCAAAGGCACAAAATTTACCGTTACAATTCCTCAAGAAATAGCCAGCACAGAAATTTTAGGCAAAGAAACCGCTGCGCAACTGGGACAATTTATAGTTGACTCGAAATCGGTGGCGCAAAGGTTGCATTTTACGCCAAAAGCAATGCCGCACGGCAAAGTTTTGGTTGTAGATGACGTTGACACAAATTTATACGTTGCAAAAGGTTTCTTAGAAATGTACGAGCTGCAAATTGATACTTGCGAAAGTGGAATTTTGGCAATCGAAAAGGTCAAAAATGGTGCAACTTACGACATTATTTTCATGGATCACATGATGCCCGAACTGGACGGAATCGAAACCACGCAAATATTGCGAGAAATGGGCTATAATGCTCCAATCGTGGCATTAACCGCCAACGCAATAATTGGACAAGCCGAAGAATTTTTGCAGAAAGGTTTTAACGGCTTTATCTCGAAACCAATTAGGGCGACTCCGTTGGATGCAATTTTGACCAAATTTATAAATCCAAATTTGCCCAATGAATCCCTTGAAATTCCCAAGCCAGCCAGCAATCTCGAAGATGACGACATTTTAGCAGGTTTCGATTTCAGCGATTTTGACGACGATGACGAAGAAGAATTTACCGCAAGCCCCGAAATGATGTCAAAAATTTACGCCGACTTTTTAGAAAGTCAGCAAAATGCAATATCCGAGTTAAACCAAGCAATAGCGGCAAAAGACGAAAAATGGGCGTATCGTGTAGCACACAACCTAAAAAACATGGCAAACCTAATCAACGACAAGCAATTAGTAAAAATAGCCGAAACCGTAGAAAAAGAAACCGCCCAAAACGAAATAAAATCAATAAATTCCCTAGAAATTGAACTAAATCGAGCATTAAACTGGATAAAATCCCAAAATGAATAAAAAATCCCAAATAAATAAAATAGCGGGTCAAGGGACGCGTTCCTTGCGGGGTTTGCCTGCCCGCCGGCAGGCGGGGGGCAGAGCCCCAAGGTTTTAATGTTGAAAGTTTGGAGGTTGAAAAATGAAAATTGTTGTAGTGTTTTTGATTTTGTTGTTGTCGGCTTGTGGTGCTAATGTAGTGCCTGTGGCTGTTACGGAGGTTGTGCCAGCGATTGAGAGTCGAATGATGCCGATGGTGGCGGAAATTTATGAAGAAACTGTTATGCCCGTTGTTGGCGGAACTTTGCGGCTTTCTATGCGTACGCCTGTTACGCTTAATCCTATTTTGAACGAAGATGCCACTGTCGCAAGGGTTTTGCAACTTATGTTTGAACCTCTGGTTAATTTTGACGAAAATTTGCAAGTTGTTCCCAATTTGGCAAGTTTGGAGTTCGCTTTTAACGGTACAAACGTGCTAGTTACCTTGCGCGACGATGTTTATTGGAGCGACGGAACGCCGATAACTTCTGATGATATTGCTTTTACGATAGATACAATGTTAAACTCGGGCGAAAACGCAATGTTCCGCCAAAATGTCGAAAATTTTGCGTACTACGAAGTGGTTAATTCTCGGGAAATTCGCATTGTTTTTCATACCGCTCGTGGCGGAGAAATGTATTGGTTTAATTTTCCAATAATTCCGCGGCATCACTTTGGCGTTGGCGATGTCAACGCAAATATGAATCCCGTTGGAAACGGTGCGTTTATGTTCGATTCGTATTATCACCGCGAAACAATGACTTTGGTGCATAATCCGTACTCTTTTCGCAATCGTCCTTACATTGACGAAGTGCAAATTATTATAACGCCAGATGCCGCAACCGATATTCACGCCTTCGACCGAGGGCTTGTAGATATTTTCTTGGCGGAAATTCCCGAATGGGCAAGGCATCACAGCGTAAAACCTGTCCATTTTTTTGAGCATTTGTCCATGAGATACGAGTTTATCGGCTTTAATTTTAATCGGGATTTGCCAGCTTTGCCGCAATTTAGGCAAACTTTAGCATACGCAATAAACACCGAAACGCTCGTATCAGATGTATTTTTGGCACACGCAATAGCCACAAATTCGCCAATACATCCAAATTCGTGGCTTTACGATTCTTCCGTCCAATTTTTTGCACAAGATTTAGAACAAGCCCAAACTTTAGCACGAGAAACGATGTCATTGGTAGCAAGCCAAAATTTATGGTTGACCAATGATGATGGTGAACGGCGACCGCTCTCGATTTTGGTCAACCAAGAAAACGTTGAACGCTTGCGAATAGCCAACATAATAACGGCACAATTAAATTCTTTGGGAATAAGCACAGTCGTTGAATCTGTGCCATTCAACGAGTATCGTTGGCGATTAGATGTTGGCAATTTTGACGTATTTATTGGCGGCTACAATTTAGCATTACAGCCAGATTTGCGATTTGCCTTTCATTCAGAAAGTCCGCAAAATATAATCTCGTACCAAAGCCAAACGTTGGATAATTTGCTAGAAGTTGCGGCAATGTCGCCAACCGACAGCCAATTTGAGCGAGCAATCTCTGATGTTCAAGCCTATTTAGCAAGCGAACTTCCCATAATAAGTTTGGCTTTTCGACATCAAGCAATAGTAGCAAATTTAAGCCTACAAGGCAACATTGCACCCAATGTTTACAATATTTTTGCCAACGTTGAAGAATGGTTTATTACAAATTAAGTTCTAAAGATTAAAACCTTGGGGCTCCGCCCCAAACCCCGCAAGGACGCGCGCGCCCTTGACCCGCTATTTTATTTTTTGGGATTTTTTGTGAACGATTTGAGATTTGTGCTAACGAAAGGAGCAATTATGCTAAATTTAAGTTTAATATGGGGAATTTTTTGTGTAGTTGTTGCTATATTTACTTTAATTTTTGGCATTTTGGGATTTTTGCAAAAAGGCTTTATTTTGCCCAATAAATCGCCCAAAATACAGACTGCCACAACGTTTAGTCCCGCTTATAAGCGAAAAATTTACTTTTTGCAAGCAATTAGCTTTTTTATGTGTACTATAATTTTTGCCGCTTTGGCGGTCAACAGCTTTTTAGAACTGCAAATTGCCGTTTTTATCGGAATTTTGGCGGCTATTTTTATGGCGTGTATTTTCATAAAATACGCTAAATTAGAAAAAACCGCTCCCAACGGCAATGTCGATAATTTCGAAACCGAATAAATTTAATTTCAAAAAATATTTCCAAATTTTATTTTTTAGGGTATAATGATTGTAAAATTATTTTCTGCATTTCGTCAACCTCATATGTACTATATTTTTGTATTCATGTTTGCGATTTTTTAGCTGATTTTATAAAATGTTTCAATATTCAAATATATTTCCCACAAAGGGGGCTTTTACGTAATGTTTAGCTTAAAAACTATTGTATCTAAAAAGAACAGGCGACTTATTGCCTTTATTTTGGCGACCATCATGTTTGTCGAACTGTTGCCAATAGGCGAATTTTCCGCCTTGCAAGCGTATTCTGTTTCTTATGAAGAAATTTTGCATGAGCAAAATTTTGACGAGCCGCAAGAAGAAACAGACCAACAAGCCGAAACTACCGAAACGGACGAGCCTTCTGAAATTGAATCAGAATCCGAAACGGACGGCAACGAACCTGCCGAACCGCCACAAACAGGCGAAACAGGCGACAACGAAACAGACGAATCCAATGAAACAGAAGAATCCGAAGAAACAGAGGAATCCAATGAAACGGACGAATCCAACGAAACTGACGAATCCGAAGAAACCGACGAATCCGAGGAAACAGAGGAATCCGAAGAAACGGACGAATCCAATGAAACCGAAGAATCCAACGAAACTGACGAATCCGAAGAATCCGAAGAAACAGACGAATCCGAAGAAACTGACGAATCCGAAGAAACAGACGAATCCAATGAATCCGAAGAATCCGAAGAATCCGAAGAATCCGAAGAATCCGAAGAACAGCCAGAATTAGAAATCGACATTGACAATCTTTTTCCATTAACTCCAGAAATCGATTTTGACGAAGACGGAAACCCTATTGTTGTCCACCCAGAAGTTCCTGGAGATTGGAACGACAACGAGAATAACGAAACCGAAAACAATGAAGATGCCGAACAGCTAGAACCGCCCAGCATTGAGGAACTTCTGCCAGATTTGCCACCGCTCGAAATTGAGGCGATTCCCATTGCCGCCCTTTTTGGTGGCTCTTTAGATATTACTTTAACTCCACGAAACGTTTCCGACAGAGGAATCCGCACGCAAACTTTTTTGGACATCGGCATAAATGCCAACTGGTCGGCTCTTTCGCTTGAGCCAACGCAACATTTAAGCAACAGCGAAATTGAATGGATTGAAACGCAACTTGAATATAACTGGGCTTTGAACGACTGGGAACGTGATCAGCTGCTCGACCGCTTGGATTACATTCGCGTTTTCACAGATGAAGAAACCACGCAACTTCTAAGTTCAACAGAAGTTCGCAATTTGCGTATCGAAGTTCCCATTCCACAGGGATTTGTCAATCGTGAAATTACGGTTGTCAATGTTCGTGCTGTCGAGCCAAATTTGATTTTCGATTTTGCCATTGACTGGGATTGGGAACAGTCCGATTCGTCAACCTTAATTATTACCGCTCCGACAATTTCCGCTGGCGACAACTTTCTTTTTGTAATTGAGTTTGCTCTTGCTGGCGAAGAATTAACAGGCGTTTTGGGCGCGCAACTGGACGTTTCCGCAACTTACGACATTCCAGGCGAAATTATAATCGATCCCGACGACGGCACAACCACCGAAACTTGGGAACCGCGCCAATTTAACCAATCCGTCAATATCAGCTTTTACCCACGAAATCCGCCAAATATTAGTGCTTTGCCATTAAATTTATCAATGAATTTTAACAGTGCGCCAAATCCAGAATTGCCCTTAAATGCAAGGCTTTTCCGCACTGGCGAAATGGACAACCAAATAAATGTACAGGTTTTTCCAACCTGGACGGGCGGAGCTGCCGAAGGCGTTCGTGTTTGGCTGCATTTGCCTTATATCAATCCAAATCCGACTGAAAACCCAGACGGCAGCCTTAATTGGGAAAGCGATACGCCCACAGGTTACGGCTTGCAGTTGGATGCAATTTTAGCGGCGGACTGGATGCTTGCTCCTGGAACAGAATTGCCCGCTCGTGGTTGGGTGGAAATTGTCCGCATTCCTCCGCCTGGAGCGGTTGCTGGAGCGACTTTTCCAGCGTTTAATGCACCGTTGACATTTTACGCTCCGCAAGGTTCTCGTGTACCAGAAAACGCCGAAGTTGAGGTTACTGCTTGGGTTGCTTACGATGTTTATCACACTGGGCTTGTCGGCGGCGTTGTGCAAGAGCTTTCTCCGCCGTGGGAAACGCCAAATCGTCATGCAGAGTGGAACATGATTATTCCCGGAACAACCGATACTTTGCCTGTTTCTTCTCTGATTGTAATAAACACCAACCTCGCTTGGGAAACGGAACTTGTCGCACTAAATCCGCAAACTCCAGTTTGGGACAGGTTGAATTACGTTCCTTTTGAGTTGACAATCCGCAACACCTCCGAAAATGAGGAATCCGTTATCCAGCGTTTCGGAATCGCCTTAAATGCACCAACTTTTGGCGGTGCAAATTTTGGCGGCGTTGAGGCGATTGACCTTACAATGTGGCTTTGGGACGAAAACGGCGGTCCGCCAACGTTAAACCGAACGCCCGAGCAGGTGCAACATCAAACGTTCATCGGCAACGAGGAATTGGGCGGCGGTTTGATAATTTACGAAATAACAGGACTTCCGCCAGGCGAAACGCCGACCACCGAGCATATGATTCCGTATACATTTTTGGGCGGCGGCAATATGTCAATGTTCTTCCCTGAAGGAACTGGAGAAATTCACGCACCAACCGCATTGCAGGGAAACCGAGTTAGCGAGCGGCAATTTTTGATTCTTGTACCGTTTAGCAACCGTTTTGTGCAGTTTCCTGCAAACCTTACAATGCTTGCAACGCCGACAATTTTCTTCGGTGCAGGAGATATGGGCTGGTCGCGCGTGGCGCACGCTCCGTTTACGATGGTTTCGCCCGATCGGCTTGGAATGCGTTTTGACAAGGACGAAGCAGGTTCAGTTTTCTTTGGAAACACTGGAACTTACACGCTTTCTGGCTTTGAAAACTTGGCAACTTTGCCAGTCATTAGTCCTTATTTAATAGATACTTTGCCGCATGAAGATTTCTTTACTTTGCACAACATCCGCTATTGGGTGCCTGCAGGGCTTGAAGAGGGCGAACCTGCCCAATTAACCGATTGGTTGGACGATCCAAATTGGCAACCGCCAAATTACTGGGATAATCCGCCGCACGACGAGCAAGGGATTTCTCCTGCTGGACGGGAAATGTTTATGTTCGAAGTGGAACATACCAATCCGCAAACTGGCGAAATAACGCTTGAATGGCGGGCTTTTCCAGCACCAACGCCTGTTGCAGATTTTGAGGAAAACAACGGCGAGGGCTATATGTGGGAAATTCCCGCCCAGGAGATTATCGAGCGATTTTTGGTTGACAATAATCTCGAGCAACTGCCAGATCAGCCGCCTGTTTTCGTGGAATATCGATTTACAGGACGGTTGCGAGTGAATTTTCGCAAATGGTGGTTGCCAGGCGACCGTTTCGATGGCATAATCTACATCGACGGCGAATTTACGACAATCGGCGGCGTTCGCAACGATGCCGAGTTATTGTGGTACGAAATTTCCGACCATTCCAATAGAACTTGGGATGATACGTACCCATATGCGCCGCAATATCACTTTGATTTAATGACTTATATCGATACAGCAACATTGCAACCTGTGATAGTTCCGCCGTACGAAGACAATGCCGTTTTGCAAGTAATTCAGCCAAATATTGTGCTAACAACTGGCGGATTAGTCGGCGGCGCGCCAAATTGGCTTGAACGCTCGCATTCGCCAAGTCCAACAAATGTATGGTTCGGCATACAAAACGGCTACCGATTTTTTATGAGCAATCATTCCGATGCAAAGCCGCACAGACATCAGTTGACAGTAAATTTGCCCATTCCGACCGCTGGCAGCTTGGAAGAACAGCTTGCAACGGGCATGGAAGGCTTTTTGATAGATACAATAATTGTTCCGTGGGAACTGCTAGAAATGGGAGATTTAGAGCAAATTACCTTAATTGACGGACTTTTACAGGATAATCAAGTAATTTTTGAGAGAGATTGGTTGCAAACCCGCATTTCGCAAGGCAACGACCTAATTTTGCAAACTTCTGATTGGATGCCAAATCCGAATGCAGTCGGAGCGGTGGAATATCCGTCTATTTTGGTGTTCGATTTTAACCAATATGACGACAACGTTTTTGCAGATGACGAAAACCGCCTTTTCATTGACTTTTTGGGAGATACAATGCAGTTTGCAACATTGACGGCGCGCGGCGAATGGTTGGCTTTCAACCGCCCTGGAGCGGTCATCGACACAAGCACGGCACAGCATAGTTTGGTTGTGGTTCGTCCTGTGCCAACGGTAATGGGCGCGGGCTTGCGACCAGATTTGCCGCCAACAGTGCCTTCGCGCGGCGGCACAACTCCAGTAACGCACGTAAACCCAGACGGCAGTTGGGCGTTAAACGGCTACCGCTTTTTGCTGGGAAATACGCAAGATGCGTTGATGTTCACAAGCGTATTTTCGGCAATGTTGCAACTTATTGCACCGCCAACGGCGGACGGCTTGCCAGCAAGCGGCTTTCTGTTGCAAGAGATTTTTATTCCCAACGGGATTTTGGCGGTTGGCGACATTTTCTCGGTTCGTGTAACTGACGGCTTTGGAAGCACCGCCGTTGCAGATTTTGACCTTGCCGCTTTGTCAACCTTTACAAATGCCGACGGAATAACCATTCCCGCCACCGCTTGGGAAAATTTCGGCGTGGAATATCCTCTCGAGGTTTTCGTTACGTTCTCCAATTTTGGTGCGGAAGTTTTCCCAACGCACGAAAATGGGATTTTCATTGACCTTATCGGCTACACAGCCCACCACGGAACGGCAAACGCACAGGGCGTTGTTACAGGAAACGGCTTAATTGCTGGCGTTGTTTGGGATACATTCGATCCGTTCGGTAGCAGAGTTGCGGTTGACAACACAACGCACACATTGACGGTGCAACGTCCGAGTTTGTCGCTGTCAACCGCTGGCTTGCGAGACATTGAAAGCGGCAACTTTCCTCCGCACACGGGAACGCACGGCACAGCAAACACTTTCATAACGCAGGTTACACGCATCGACAATGACGGCAACCTACTTTTGAACGGCTACCGCTTTTTCATGGGAAATAACTCGATTGCACCTGTTGGAAACGGCGTATTTTCGGTAACTTTTCCGCAACTTTCGCCGCCTGTTGCAGAATTTGGCGTTGCAGGATTTTTGTTACAAGAAATCGTGATTCCTCATGAATTGTTAAGCATTGCATCGCCAACCTCGATAACAATTGCGGACGACAACGGCAATGTTTTGGAAATATCCGACCTAGAAAATTTTGCTGATTCTCGTGGAATTGTCGTATCTATTGCAGATTGGGAAAATGTGTTGACTTATCCGCGGACTGTCAACATACATTTTAACGCATTTGCAAATAACATCACGAATGCGAACGCTATCGCAAACGGCTATTTTATTGATTTTAACGGCTTTACCGACCAGTACGCAAACTTGCAAGCACAAGGCAGGTGGGAATCCTTCGACCACCGCAACGACAGCCTTAATTTTGCGACCGCAAACCGCACTTTGGAGGTTTTGCGACCAGTTCCAACTTTGTCAACCGCTGGCTTGCGAGACATCGAAAGCGGCAATTTTCCTCCGCACACGGCGGGAACAAACACGCCAGTTACACGCATTGACAATGACGGAAACCTGTTGACAAACGGCTACCGCTTTTTCATGGGAAACAACGCTGTTGCACCAATCGGAAACGGCGTATTTACAGTAACTTTTCCGCAAATTTCTCCGCCTGTTGACGAATGGGATTCTAGCGGCTTTTTGCTACAAGAAATCGTGATTCCTCAAGAATTGCTTGACGTATCTCGTATAAGACAAATACGCTTGACAGACGACAACGGCAACGTTTTTGAGATTACCGATTTTACAGCTTTTGCAGAACCGCAAGGGCTGGTTATTCCGCAATCCGCTTGGGAAACCGTGCTGCTTTATCCTAGAAATGTCAACATATATTTTGATGCGTTTCATAGTGGAATTACCAACGCACAAGCACAAGCAAACGGCTATTTTATTGACTTTAACGGCTTTACCAATCAATATACCAATTTGACTGCACAAGGCAGATGGGAGGCGTTTCACAGAACGCAAAGCCTTAATTTTGCGACCGCAAACCGCACTTTGGAGGTTTTGCGACCAGCTTTGCAAATTCTCACGCAGGGAATTTCCGTAAATATGCCGCACACGACAAATCCCACTCCTATAGGCTTTTTAGCCCCTGGAGCGCCGACAACTCGCAACGGCTACCGCTTTAACTTGGGAAACAACTCGCAAGCACCAATGGGATTCGGCACATTAACCGTAACTTTGCCCAATTTCAACATGGCAGAAATTGACGGAGAAATGGCAATCGAGGGCTTTTTGCTGAATGATATTCGCATTCCTGCGGAACTTTTCGATGTTGCCGATATTTTCTCAATTTCTGTGGTTGACCACGAAAACGCCGCCAATGTTTGGACGATTGACCAAAACGAAATCCTCGATATTTTCGACCCAACTTCTGGAGTTCTTCTCACGAAAGAAAATACTTGGGGAACGCAAAATATCGAGTTGACACGCACAATTATTATTGAATTGCGTTTGTTCAACAATTTAACGCCAGCGGATATTGCAAACAACAATTTTATTGAATTTTTGGGCTTTACGCCGTCTTTTGGATTGTTGACCGCAAATATTGGGTGGACAGCACATGACGAACGCAACCAAGCCGTAATTAACAGCACGACAAACAGCCATTCTTTGAACGTTTTGCGTCCGCAACCAACATTGACCGCCGCGGGAATGTCCGCCGCCGTTCGTCCTGCCGATTCGCCCGATCCAACTCCGCATAATACAGGCGTTTTTTCGGCAACTCCGAACCCAACGCGCGTTTTGTACGCATATCGACCACAGCAAGGACAGCCCGTTGTGCCTTTGTTGAACGGCTACCGCTTTTATTTGGGAAATAGTTCGGGCGCGGAAATGCTCGGCAGTGTGTTTAATGTTGACCTTTCAGTGCCACAAGCACCGACCGCAGAACACGCCGCAACAGGCTTTTTACTGCAACGGTTGATAATTCCTTCCGAAATTGTGTTTATCAATGAATTGGTGGAAAACAGCGATCCAGCGGTTTACAGCTTGCGAATCACCGATTATTTTGACGAAACGCTATATTTTGAGTTGACAGAGGACGATTTGCACGACCGCATAAACGCAAACGGCGACATTATCATAAATCCAGCCGATTGGGAATCCGCGGGCGTAAATTTCCCAGGAAATGTTAGCTTGGCTTTCGAAAGTTTTCCAGGAAATGTTACGGCAAACAACGCAAATGGGCGGTTTATCGAACTTTTGGGAATTACCAACCATTTTGACCGCTGGCAGCAAACGGGAATTGGCGTTGGCAGTGGCAACTGGACAAGAATGCTCCCAGCGACAGGAAACTGGGCAACTTTTGACCATTTGAACAATCCAGTTGCACAAGCGAACGCAAGCCACAATTTAAGCGTGATTGAGCCATTGCCGCGCGTTGTTGTTGAAGCTCGCTATTTTGGCGACCACGAATCCAATGCGGGAACGTGGAACGTTTGGCCAACCAACACAAACACGACCACAAGCGGCGGCGGTCAAACAAGCCGCATTCCGTACGGACGTTTTGGCGAATATCGGTTCACATTTACGAATCCTTCGCAAGCGTTTTTGCCTGAATTTGTGGCAACTTTGGATTTCCAAATTACCGACAGCAACGGAAATCAACGAGAAGTCGGCTTTGTGCCGAATCGCCACCAGGAAGATCGCCACCGTGGAATAAAACTTGACCACCTAGAATTTACTCCAGGATTTTTGCAAAATTCCAGGGTTACAAGCATCGAGATTTTTGACATTGACAACGGTTTGGAAAATCCTGTGCTAATTTTGGGAAATGGCGGCTTTGCAATTTCTGGCAACCGCATAGATTTTGCCGCCGAATTAAGCCAATTTTGGGTAACTCGTGTTGTCGTTCATGCAGAGGGCTTTGATGCTAACGTTGCTTGGAATGACGGCAATTATCGCATTTTCGCGCGCGGCTATTTGGATCCAATTCCAACGGTAACAACTCCAACTTGGGGCGGTTATCAGATTACTACAGGCACTATAAATCCTATAACGCATTGGATGCACTATGCTAGAAATCTTGCGTTTAACCGTGGAATTGCAGGGGCAAACAATCGCGCCCGTGCAATTTGGGAATATGAATTGAACCAGGCAATCGTCAACCGTCAAGGAAACGCTGGCTTTTTGGTGCGTGGAGCGTCAATCGACCTAAATATGCGTGCGCGAACGCTTGCTCATGGTCAACTGCAAAATAACACTCCGCAGGGGAATAATCCGATTCACGGGAATCAGTCGCCTGAATGGGCAGAATGGGGCGGAATTGGCGTTATTTCTCAAAACAATGTTACTTGGTCTGTACCGAACGCACTAACCGATGTAGGCTACAAGGGAATCGGCAGTTTTACAGGCGGCTTTAGACAATCTGATACATGGGAAAACAACGCACAAATGACGATTGAGGCAACCATCGATTTACCTGCCGAAGATTTTGATTCCTATTATATTTTGATACACAGCCTTTTGCGACCTTACGTTGATAGGGTTGACATTTATCGTGGCAGAAACCACAACACGCCGTGGCAAACAATTAACCGTGGACAACTTCCCACAAACAGCCGCGACGGACACAGCCGCATAAATGTAGCGTTGGCAAGCAACAACACAGCAGACGGCACTCTTTTTGGCACGTTTACGATAAATTCGCCAAACAGCGATCCGCCGACAAATTCGCCGTTGACAACCGAGCAACGGAATTTTGTACACCCTTATTATCGTTCGCCGTTGTATCCAAATCACAGGTTGACAGATACGGTTTCGAGGGTCGTAATCACATTTTCGATAAACGAAACGGACGGCACAGGAGCGGTTCCGTTGCCACCAACTTTGTTGAATCCTATGTTGACGGATAATTTAGGCACAAACTGGCTTTTTGACATTAGCGGACGTTTTCACACAGAAAGTGCAAGCCCAACAACCACAGGAACGCCAGTTTACGGCACAACCACGGTTCGCTATACTTTTGGAAATACTGCTCACGATACAGACAGACCGCAAATGTCGCCAACTTTGAACCTTTCCAACCGACCAAGCGGACAATCTCCCACAATTTCGCCAATCGGGCCCTTAAATGTTGGTCAACAGTGGACAATGACATTGCCATCGTTAATTCCAACGGCGGATTTGCCAGGACAGCCAAGCGGCTTTCCTTTCGGTGGCTCTGGTCATACTGGGCATAACTGGGAAACAGCTATTGCAGGCGGATTTTTAGACAGAGAGCGGCATCCAAGCCCGCCAGATAGGGTTTTAACTGGAATGACAACATCTCATCGACCTGCTGGCAACACTTTTGGACCGCACTGGGGAACAAGTTGGCAACCAACTTTCTTCAATGTGCTTTCTCCTGGTGTAACGGTTCGCAAAAACGTTGCAAATCAAGTACCTGCACCAAACAACGACTTTTTGAACTTGCTTAGTCCAAGTCCGATAACGAACGCCGCCGGCAACCAAATTACCACGCTACCAACAACTTTACCAGCCGCGCAAGAGCCTGAAATCGGTGGAAGTCGCAGCTTTTACGTGGGATTTTGGAACAGAGCAACAAGCCGTGTTGGAATTGGCAACGGCACAGATACTTGGAGCATTCACGTTATGACAACCACCGACCGCACAATTATAACTGACACTTTGCCAGTTCCACAAGTTGATTTTCTTGAAGATAATCCGCTGGTAGGATTTTTGCCAACCCAATTTGATTACATTGGAAGACCTGGCGATTTCCTATATTTGGAGGTTGACATAACAGCACACGACGGCACAGTTACAACGCACCGCTTTAATAGAGCCGATTTTCCTGATGATAACAGCCTTTCGCTGTTCGTGCAATGGGAGCAAGAGGGCAACGCAACGCCGCCAAATGCCCCTTTTATTACCGTGCCAGCAATGCCAGCAAATGCGACAAATCCAACATATGTAAGCAGAGTTGAAATTGCTCTTGACGGAATTATTGGCGTTGGCGATTGGTCGCGCGAAATTTGGGGCTTTGCACCAGATACGCATTATTTGGATAATCCCAACGTTCTCCGCATTACAGGCGATGTTGTTACCACAGAATGGGGAACGCACGGCTCTTTTGGCAATAATCAACCTCGCCCAACTTTAGGCACAAACCAAGTGCAAGGCAGAACTTTATACGAGGGACGCAACTTTGATTTTGACCGCCCTGCACAGTTAAGCATGACAGACCACGCACGTTTGCGCGCGCGTCCAACAATTTTGCAAGGTCGATTGGACGTTACGACAAATGTCAACCCACTAATGGGAACTGGCTTAGATGCGTTCACCGATTTCACGAACATTGCACCGCATCATACGCCGAATTTGGTCAGTTTCCACTATAATATACGCAATTTGCCCGAACCTGGCACAATCAACGAAAATGTTGACACAAACACCCGCCGAGCGCCAATTCGCCGATTTGACGTAAATTCAGGCACTTTGCCTGTTGGCTATCGTTTGCATGAGATTGAGATTCCACGGGAATTGTTTGACGGAATTATTGCGGACGGCGAAAATTGGCTTGTCGATCGCTTTACTTTGAACACAGCAACGCAAACAAATGTTGACGTTTTGCCGTTCTTTGAATACGTTTCTTCACGAGATGCGTATGTGCTGAATATTCGCAATTTGTTCACGTTCGGCGTTTTGACAATGCCAACCGCCACAATTTACGGACATCGTGCGTTTGACATTCGCCGCTTTGACATGACTTTTGTTGTTCGTGATATTGCTAACAGAAGTCTCTATTTGCAAGCAGATGAGGAGCTTTTGGCTGGTCGAGACAACATAATTTTGCGTGGCGTTTATGCAGACGAATCCCCAACCGCCGCCGAAAATACTTGGGACAGCATAGAATCTCGTGCAACATTGCCAGTTGACACAACTTGGGTTGACGTTGCACAAGCTGCCACAAACGGCGGAATTGCGGGCTATTCTGTGGTACAAAATACAAACGGTGCAATGGTTGTGCATTCTGGCACAAGATTCTCCAATCCGCCAAACAACCGAACGCAAACCACGGCGGACAACCAAATTTTCAACACAACATTCCGCATTTTCACGTTGCGAGCTCCAGTTGCAATAAATGTGGCTTGGAGCGGCGTTTTTGACGAACACGATACAACTGTGCAAACCACAAACGACTGGGTTTTGCCAGGAAATTTGATTGACCTAACGATAACCTACACAAACACAGGCGCGGCGGGCATTAACAGGGATATTCATTTGAGAAATCCGTCATTGCGGTATCGTGTGCAAACTGCAACAGGCGTAAATGCGGCATTGCGTACAGGCTTGCGAGTGGTTGGCTGGGAATTTGACCAAACCGCAACAACCGCCAATGTTTCGGTTTCCTCTGCCGATTTGCTTTTGGCAAGCGGAGCAACCGCCACTTTTGACAACGATTCTTGGATTGACGATTTAACTTTAGGCATGATTCGTGATATTTCCTGGGAATTTGACGGCTACATGGAAAAAGGCGAGCAAATCGTCATTCGCTTGCAGTTGCAAATCACGGACGAAATAAATCAAGCTACAGCTTGGCCAGTTGCTTTCCAAAACGCCAGTTTTGACGTTGTGCATTCATTGCGTGGTGGCGGCGGTCGTATGCACGGTCGCGAGCATCTTCGTGCGGCAACCAATGGACAACACGGCTTGCAACAGTTGCACACAACGCGCGGCGACGAACGCACGCAAAATGTGGATTGGAACGGCGTAAACTGGGCAAGCGTTCGAGGTGCATTTAACACGTTCGGAACGCCAACTTACACGTTTGTAAGCACATTAACGCCGTCCATAAATATTGCGGCTGTCAACGAGTTTGACGGCGAAGCGGATCAAATTTCCACGCACGAGGCACTTATCACGGTGGGAAATATTGTCAACAACGTTCGCCATGAGCAAATTCGTTTTCACATTGATTTAGTTTTTGACGAAGCACCAACCACGGCGAACCGCAATCACGGGCCTGGGCTTATCTTGCTAGAATGGCCAACGGTGGAATATCCCGCAATAAATCATGCTTGGGAATTTAGCCAACCGCAAATTTACTACCGCACAATGACGGAGGGCGTTGCCGCATTAAGTGATTGGATTCATGTGGTTGACACAAATAGTCCTGTGCCAGAACTGCCCAACGGTACGTATATTCACAGCATTCGCTGGGATTACGGGCAAATGTCGTTGTTGCAAAATACAACTTTTCCGCCTGTGCAAGTTTTGGTGGAAAGCACTTACAGAGTTGCAAACCCTGCAAATCCAGCGGCACAATATCGCGCAACCGCAAGAATTAGCACGTTCTTCTCGCACAACGAGCATATTTTTGCCAACCGTGAATTTGGTCGCACGAACACCAATTATTATGATATTTGGTCGCAAACGCCGTGGTTAATCGTCTACAGCGGAGTTTATCACACGCAAGCGGAAGCACAAGGCTTTAGGCTTGACGAGGGCGCAACAGGAAATCCAACGCCGATGACTTTCTACCGTCCAGGCGACGATATTTGGTACAGAATTTCTGTTGAGAACCGCAGCCGCAATCGCGCGCCAACGCAATATAACCGCCTTGGAACAGGCCCACTTTTGTACCCTGTAATTTTCGACCGAGTTCCTGAATATTTAACGGATATTTTCCCTGCTGGAATGACGGCACAGCAAGCATTTGCGGCAGGTTACATTGACATACAAATTTACTCCGCACCGAGCGGTCAACCAATCGCCGATATTGGAGAAGTTCGCATTACAACCACCGAATCGACAGGTTTCGACATTGCAGGAGCAAACAGGTTGACAAACTTTGCTCACAACGGCGGGCCCGGAACGCAAGCGGCGGTTAATGCGAATCAGCTAAACGAAACAAACGCCGAAAACATCAACTTTACAGTGTTTACGTACGCATTCGAGCGTCCGCTTGACAGGGACGAAGTTATTGTAATAACCTATCGAGCCACCGCGCGACAAGAAAATTTGCCGATGATGTTTTTCGACCACGCAAGCACAGGCGAGCGGTTAAATCCGTATTTGCCACGATTTGGCGAATATTACCAAAACACAGGCACAACAGGCAACGTAACCACGGGCGGAGTGCATCCCGATACAGCGACAAATCGAGGTTGGAACGCCAACAACAACGCATTCCGAACAATGGATGCCAACTGGTTAATCCGAGAAACAGGCGTTACAGGCACTCCAAACTGGGGAACGCTCCCAGAGCGATTTTTGAATCAAAGTTTAACGTGGATTCCAGGGTTGGCACAAGAGGCAAGCATTGCACAGCCTGGCAATTTGGGCAATCTTTTTACGCAAGGCAGCAACGGCAATATTTTTGACCACGATTTGCGAACCGAACTTCGCCAGCGTGTGCATTTTGACAGCATTCAAAACAATTTGCGCCCCGACCGTTCTCGGTTCACAAACTGGGGAACTGGCGTTTGGGAAACCAACTGGACAAACTCCATTCGTGATTTTTGGACTTTGGTTATAAATCCACGGATAAACGCATTTAGGGGCAATATTCAAAACTTTTTGCCAACGCCATTTAGCGAACACATGAACACAAGCCAAAATATTGTTTGGACACAAACTCGACAAAGGCTTGCGAGTGCTTGGTTGTACGGCACAAGCCAATTTGAGGTTGCCGAAAATTTGTCAACTGGACAACCAATGTCTTATGTTGACAACCGTGGTACAGCTGGAATTGCTCGTCCAGGTTTCGACACTGGCAGAACTCGTTTTGCCAACGATGATTACACTTTTGGAGTGGAATATGGGCAGGTTTTCACGGCGCATCAACGTGCAATAAATTACGGCGACTGGCAGCTCGGCGGCGTGGAGTTTATTCACGTTTTGCCGCGCGGAGTTGCTCCCGTGTTTAACGCAAGCGGCGGAATTGACGTAACCGCAATGTACGGCGATCCAAACTTGGGAATCGCCGCCGTGGAAGGGCGTTTGCCAACGGCAAATCCTGGGCTTTCGCCGATTCCGCCAGAATACAGCGTTCGCGCCGAGGTAATTCAACGTCCAACCGATAGCAACCCGCAATTTCGCGCGCCGCGCAACTGGATGGAAAGCCGAAACGCCGCAAATTGGGCATTTTTTGAGGAAGCTCCGTATGTGGTCAAAATCACGGTAAATGCTCCGCTTTCGCCTTGGTGGAATCGTGGACATTTCCGCTTGGATTTCCCAACCGATGCGAACAACCGCCAATATTACATTAACACATCTTTCGAGGTTGTCGTAACGCACGAAAACCCCGATGGAATGTGGCACGATTTGCTGTTGACATCTTGGCTAGAAAACGATCCGCACGCAGCGTACGCACAAATTTTTAGCCGTGATTTCGCAGTGGGAATGTCCCAACAAATAGCAACGGCTGGCAATGTTTGGTTTGACACAGGCGCGTTCGGAATGGACATGACACACACGCAATTTGCCGTAAACACTGGCGTAAATACAACTTTGAACACGTCCACAGGATTTATGTTTACTTCGCCGTTGACATTTTACGTCCGTGGAAGAAACATTCAAGCCACGCAATTAAGCACAACTGCCGCAAGCAATCTACTTGGAAGAAATCGACTTCCTATCGACAGCGGCGGTTACGGCACGACCGCAAACATTTTGGGAAGAACAGAACGCCAATTTGCAATGGCTGGCGATGCTTTGCGTGTTCGTCAACCAACTCCTCGGCTGTGGACAAGTTGGGAAAACGCTCAACATTCCGATTTTTACAGCGAGGCACGAGAGCAATTTGACCTAAATATTCACTTGCTTAATCAGTGGTTTTTGGCGGAACGTCCGCAAACTGGAAACGGCGGAAACGTGAACCATCACCGCACAAATGGCGGATTGCAAGGCACTTTGTTTGAACCTGTTATCTCTAACATTTTGCCTTTTGGAATTGTGCCAATGACGGCGGACGGTCGACCGTTCCCAATAAATGGCAATTTTGGCAATATGCAAGCCGATTTTAGCATTTTCCAAAATGCCGACAACATCACTAATGACTGGGATATTTCATTGGAATTTATCGAGACTTCTGAGTACAATCCGCCGTCAATAGCTCATCCTCAAGTTTTTTCGCTAAACGGGCGAAATGGCGAATTTTTGAACGGAAACAATAGCATTTTTGGCGAAAACGGCGAAATTTCAGCTATTGGATATTTTGAGGGAACAGCCGAAAATTACGATGCGGACGAAAATTTGCCAACAATCGTAACGCCAATTTTGCCAGAAATAAATCCGCCGCGCGGTGGACATAGCATTGGTCGCTACAAAATCACGTTTACACCACGAGATTTTGCCAATTTTGCGGACGAAATTATGTTGCATTACGGCGAACAGGTTGACGTTACAATTCCTGTATTTGTGGCAGAATGGCCAGAAAACATAGTTTGGGGCGAAGACCGCATTTTTGAGGTTGACCAATTTCTTAATGAGCAATGGCAGCAAAACCGTGCTTTCATGGGCTTTAAGCGGGATATTCCGTTTTTCTTTACAGAAGACGATATTGGAAATTCGCCGTTTTTCGTGGGAGCAACTTTAGCGGCAACGCAACCGTTTACGCCTGGCACAATATCTGCGCCAACGGCAAATAATGCCGCCGCTCCTGGAGATATTCGCCACACGAACGGAATAACTCGCTTGTCAACCTTGTTTGAACGAGACGATTTCAATATCGAGGATTTTGCTGCACGTGGTCGACCAGAATTGTACCTATCTCAACAACACAGAAATTTTGACGGAAACAATGGCTATTCTCAAATAATTGAGGGCGTTGAAATTTTTGACCGATTTATCACAATGAACATGAATTTGTTCACGCAACGTCCAAACCTTGCATTATACAAGCACATAACGGTTGACAGAGACGACACTTTGGTTGACGATTTTATCCCAGTGTTCAATTATCGTGATATTTTTTGGTATCATTTAGAGGTTGCCAACAGGTTGGATTATTCCATGTTGACACAGCCATCCAATATGACTTTTGAGCAATGGCGAAATATGGTAGAACGCCACGGCGGAACGCTTTCGGGCGGATCGATTCATATTTTTGACCATTTGCCACGCAATGTGGAAGTTTTGGGCTATGAAATTGCGTTTGTCAACACGGAAGGAGAAATCGTTTCGTTAAGCCCTGCACAAGCGGCGGCGGCTGGTTGGCAGGTTACAATCCACGAAAATAGCACAGGTTATCAAGTTGACGGAGATTATTTGTTCCATGCAGAAATAATCACGGCACAGGATTTCGCTTTTTCGTCAAGCACAGGCACATCCCATTGGGAACGCCGTCCTGGCGATTTGCGAACTGGCGAAAGTTTTTGGTTGCGGTTGCAAACGCAAATTGTCGAAGTTGGCGAAGAAGAAGGGCTTGAACCAGGCAATATTGCCGACAACTGGGGATTGTACACTGCAAATGCTTTTATGACGGCAATCATCGACAAAAGCATTGCTCCAACTTTGCCAGAGGATTTTATAACGTACAGTTTTCCAACGTCCGAAAATAGGATAGATTTTGACATAAACAATGACGGAATAATCGACCACACAACGGGCATCGGCGAAATTATCTACAGCACAGGCGAGGCATCTTTTGCAATACGCAAGCCATGGACAGATTTCAGAATGGACACAAACCGCCCACGTACGCAATTTGCAGGCGGAACGTCTACAAATCCGCTATATTCAACAATGCAGCCGATTGAAATTCTCATAAACGAAGTGGAACTTTTCGGCGCGGCTGTTCCCGAAATTATCATTGTTGCGGACGTTATGTCGAGGTTCACGTACACGCCACGAACATTGCAACCAGAGTGGACAAGCGAAGTCGCAAGCGTTCAAACTGGCTTGTGGAGCGTTCCTGCTGGAGTTGACGAAAGTTTGTTCTCGGTGAAAGTTTATTACACGCAAGAAATGACGGCATTCGGCGAAATTGGCGACCGTTCGCAGTGGCAACTTATCGGAGAAGCTGGCTTGCGCGAAAACAGAGTTATTCTTTTGCCGCCAAACAGCACTCCGCGCGATGCCGAAAAAATTATTTTCGTGGTTTCTGCACGGCAGGATTTGCCCAATGCGCAAAATATTCTTGTACCAATCGGCACAAAAATAGATTATGAGGGCGAGCCAACTCCTGACGAAACCGATCCCACGCGCCAAAATAACTCTGTAATGCAGCAATCTAGCTTTAGCCCTGCTGTTTTCCGCAATGCGCCACGTTACACGGTGGTAACAACCGTATTTTCGGCGTTGACACAAACGCAATTTAGCAGTGGCAATATTTGGTTGCGTTACGCAAACGCCTGCTATTACGCATTCCGCCGAGATTTTGTCGGAGTTGACGTTACAATGTCCGAACCAGCGGTTGATTTCAACATCACGCAACACGCATTTGCGTATAATCCTCCGCCTGTTGCAGGCGCGCCCGACTTTTTCGCATGGACTTCAAATTTTGAGGCGGATCCTGGCTTGACGAACACGCTCCGCTATCAAATGACGTTGTACAACATTGAACAGGACGTTTTGGATGCAAGCGACAATTTGGCGGTTCGTGCATTGACAGAGGATATTTTGATAAATCCTGTGATAGTGCTTGCAATTCCGCCAGTTGTGGGAATTGACGAAACGCTGGTTGAATGGGACAATTTGAACCGTGCCGACCTTGGCTTTATGGTTGCCGCCGCACAGGGAAATCCGTTTTATCAACAGCGGCACGTTTGGAGCTGGGAGCATACGCGAATCGACCCAACCGATTTAAGTTACGATTTGGAATTTACCGCAATGCACTTTGATTCAATCCCTGGGCTTGGCAGAGACACGCTCCGCTTTGAATTTACAGGAAATATGGCTCCTGGCGACACATTGACGGTTACGATTACAGCCGATATTACTGATTTTGGCGCAACAGCTTTACAGCGCGACAACACGGTCGCTTTAGCGGCTGGGTTTAGCTTTAGCGGCGCGCTTACGCATTACACCGATCCAAACGAGGACACGCTTGCGCGCCCCATTCCAAGCGGACTTATGCCAGATAATTTCGACTGGGATAGAAACGGCAGAACCGCCGACCGCCGCATTCAGCACCAAACTCCGCCGTGGAACGTGGCACAACGCATGGACTTTCCTATGCACAAACGCGCAATTACCGATTTAACTCGTCCTAGTGGCGTTGTTGACGGGCTTGCTGCCGCCGCAACGGAAGGCTCAATTTTCACTTACGAGTTGGTCATAAGCAACACAACGCTCCCGCAACCAGGTGGACAACTTTATCCAAATCCTGTGATATTTGACGTGTTCCCATTTGTGGGCGATGAGGAAATGTTGAGTCCTTCGCCGAGAACCTCGGAATGGCACGGTTTCGTGCAACCTGCCTCGTTTAGGTTAGATTGGCTAAATGAGGGCGGAGTGCATAATATTACTGACCTTTCCCGCATTTGGATTGGACCAATCCGCTGGAACGGTGCAGGTAATTTCACGCTTTTGGACGAAAGTTATATCCCTGAGTACGAAACGCGCGCCGATGCAATGGGCTTTTATGCAACGTTGACAAACGATGCAGCCTTCAGAAACAACAATTTTATCCGTGTTTCTGAACTGCTTGCTATACGAGATACGCAACCTGCCCAATTTGAGCGGATTTCTCGAGGTATTCGCATGGTTTACGCGCAAGCACCTGTCAACTTCCAACTTGGCGGAATGGAATCGCTCCGATTAAGTGTTGACGTTCGCGCGCCGTTAAATCTTCCATTTTTGGCACAGCACGCTTTGGCAAATCAAGTTGAAATTTTTGAAGATTACGCCGCTTGGAACAACTTCGCCTCGCGCCACGATACATTTATGGGCGGCGTGGGAGAAAGCCGCTTGGTTGGTACGTTCTTACAAGCACCGCCGAATCGTGCATATATTGGCGACTTTGTGTGGTTCGATGTCAACCGTGATGGAATCGAAAATGAGGCAATCGAATATTACACCGCTGCAAATGGTCGGCGGTTGCCAGTTTTGCGTGGCACTCCTGAAGAAACCTGGGTGCATGGTTTTGACCCTGGAATCAACGGCGTTTTGGTCGAGTTGCTTACTGCGGACGGCTTTTTGAGTGATATTGAGGGCAATCGTATTGGACAAGCTGGAATTGACTCAGAAACAGGTCAACCTCATTATATTGTTTTGGATGCTTTTGGCAACCCACAAATTGACCCAAGTACGTTGCAACAGATTTCCGCCGCAAGTCCGCCTGTGCAATATACGACAATGAGCGATTATGCAGGACGGCAAGGTTACTATATTTTGACGAACCTTGCACCGAACCGAGAATATCGTTTGCGGTTCACGTTCCCTGAAGAATGGGCTTATCACGGATTGACAACTCTCACGTTCCATGACGGAGTCGAGTTGCAAGCGTTTGGGCGTGGCGACCGCTTGCCAACCTTGAATGCGGCAAATCCTGCACCACAGCCGATTACAGATACTTTCGTTGTAATTTCTAATCCGTTTACGTTGCAACTTGGCTGGGAAGACGAGCGTTATGTCAACTTTGATATTGGCGTGAATATTCCTATGCGATTGCAAGGCGTGGCTTGGCAAGATATTGGGCTTGATCCGCTAGATGCAGTTGACGAGTTCCGCAATGACGGCATTCGGCAGGGTTTCGAGCCGCTGTTTGCTGGAGTTGAAGTTACGCTCCGCAACCCTGACGGTTCGGTTGTGATAGATATGCGAAACCGTCCAGCGGTGGCAATCACGGACGAAAACGGCGAAGTTTGGTTTAACCATTTGCGTCCGTACGAAACGTATTTTGCGACTTTGGTGTCTCCAAACTTTAATTTCCGCCGTGCAACGCCGTTTGTGTTTGGACAAAATCCGATTGCCGAAACTGGCTACAACGATATGTTCAACATGGCGGACGGCAGCCTGCGAACCAACCAGTTTATCCTCGAACCAGCCACCGACAACAACGGCAATTATATAGTAGAAAATGGTCGTTTTCCGCCAGTCATTGGGCTAGATTTTGGCTTTATGGAACTTGAAAGAGCCATGATTTCGGGCATTTTGTGGCATGACGAAAACGAGGACGGAATCCGCGACGAGAACGAGCCGAGAATGCAGGGCGTTGAGGTATTTTTGCGGCGCTACATTTTGAATGCAAACGGCACATACACGCTCGACACGAGTTTTGCGGAGCGTTCGATGTTGACAAATGCACAAGGACAATACGCATTCAACAGGCTTGAGGCTGGCGAATACGATGTTTTCGGCAATCAGACAATTTTTGCCTACAGCGTATTTATCCGAGAATTGCCCGCAGGATTTAGCACAACGACATTCCGCGCGCGCCCCGATTGGATGGATGCAACCATTGTTGAGCAATACGACAGCGACCTTTTGCCAGACGGAAACATGACTCCGACAAGGCTTGTGCTTGCAAATCGTGTCAACGGCGGTTGGGATATTGATGTTGCCGAGTTGTTCACAGGCACGGATGCAGGTTTTGTAGCTTGGGCAAACGGCTCTATTAGCGGCATTGCTTGGGATGATTTGAATGAAGACGGATTAAATGACGGCACGGCGAACGGCGAAAATCCGATTGAAGGACTTGAATTTAGGCTAGAAGCTCGCTTGCTAGATGACGAAAACTCCGATTTTCAACCTGTGCAAATTTCGTCAACAGGGCAGATTGTGATGTTTGACAATCCAAATTTCGGCACAATGGAGGAAATGTCAACCTTTACCAATGCGGACGGATTTTACATCTTTGAAAATTTACCTCCTGCAAGCGTTTTCACACGGCTTGCTGGCAATGACGGAATCTACCGTTGGGCAATTTACGAGTACAGAGTTTACGCAACAACGGCGGCGTATCCGTTCCTCGATTGGACAATTTTAGGAGCGGCAACCGCTCCACGAGCCGTACGTAACGTAACGTTTGCAGATGCCAA
>WRKG01000289.1 GCA_009778185.1 Bacillota bacterium | reverse complement strand
AAAAAGCGGGTCAAGGGCGCGCGCGTCCTTGCGGGTTTGGGCAGCCTGCCCGCCGGCAGGCGGGCGCCCAAGGTTTTATAAATGTGAAGACATCTCTTGCAAATATTTCAACAAAACCGCTTGTGCGTTGCTGCTGTACAAATTTTGCATATACGAATTTCCGTCGGCATTTTCCACTAAAACGGAAGTTATTCCGATATTTTGCCCTTTTTTGGTGGGAACTCGCCCTCGCCACGTTGGCATTTCTTTCATTTCTAAAAATCCGTCCTGTTCCAATAATTGGGACAATTTTAGGGCGGTTGTACCTTTGCCAATCGTTTGCACAAGCAAAATATTTGCACTTTGCAAAAATACACTTATCGAAACAGGCTCGGCGGAAAACTCGAAATTTGCAAATAAATTGGCTATTTCTTTCTTGTTTGTAAGTTGCTCGTACGGTTGCGTTGCAACTCCAGAATTTTTATAGCTTGTCAAAACCTCTAAAAATTTTTCGCCGTAACGCTTTAATTTTACATCGCCCACGCCAGAAACGCCCAAAAATTCGGCATCGGTGGTTGGCAATTTGCGGCACATATCGTACAAAGTTACATCCGAAAAAACCGTAAACGCTGGAACTTGCTGAATTTGTGCTATTTGTAATCGCAATTTTTTTAGATCGTTTAGCAAATTTTCGTCAACGGAATATTGTGGTTTTGTTTTGCTCGCTTTTTTGCTGGATTTTCCGTCGTTTTCGCCATTCTTATTAGCGTGTTCAGGAATCTGCAACTTTTTCTTGTTGAATAAAATTTCGTTTGCTTTTGCGGTAACCGAAATCAACGGATATTCATCGCCGAGTATTTGCAAATATTTAAGTTGCAACAAATAATTTATATCCGCGCGTAATTCGGTGGTTTCTTTTTTGAGAATGCCGTAAGTTGGCAATTTGTCCATTTTCGTTTTGGTTATTCGCTGACTTTTTGCTCCTCGCAAAACGTCGATTAACATTGTTATTCCAAATCGCCCATTCATGCGTTTTGCACACGATAAAATTTTTTGTGCATCTATCGTAAAATCCACCATTGTACGCTCTGTGAGACAATTTATGCAGTTGTTGCATTCGCATTTTTCGCTGTCTTGAAAATAATCTAGGATAAATTGCCGCAAACAATCCGTTGTATTGCAATATTCTTCCATTTTCCGCAATAATTTGTAATCTTTTGCCTTTTTTTCGTCATTACTTTCGCTATTTTCTATCAAATATCGATTTATCATTGTATCTTGTGGGCTGTACAGCAACAAGCAATCCGCAGGACTGCCGTCCCGCCCTGCACGACCCGCCTCTTGATAGTAACTTTCCATATTTTTTGGCATATTGTAATGTATCACAAATGCAACGTTGCTTTTGTCAATTCCCATTCCAAAGGCGTTTGTTGCCACTATTATGGGAGATTTATCGTGTATAAAATTATTTTGGGAATTTAATCGGTCGTCCGTTTCCATTCCTGCATGATAACGCTCCGCTTTAATCCCGCTTTTTATCAGCTTTTCGGTTACGTTATCAACTTCTTTTCTTGTGGCACAATAAATTATGCCGCTTTTGTTGGTTTGCGTATATTTTGTCAACTGTGAAAATTTGTCAGAAGAATGGCGTACTTCGAAGTATAAATTTGCACGATTAAAGCCCGTACTGCACAAGAACGGCGATTTTAGCTGTAAAAGTTTAATAATATCGTCTTTTACGACATCGGTTGCAGTGGCTGTAAATGCCGCAACTACAGGACGAATCGGCAACGAGTTAATAAAATTGGCAATATTCAAATAACTTGGACGAAAATCTTGTCCCCATTGAGAAACGCAATGGGCTTCGTCAATGGCAACCATGGGAATATCGGCATAACGAGTAAAATCAAAAAAGGATGGAGCATCCAAGCGTTCGGGAGCAACATAAATAATTTTGTACTCTCCTTTGTTTGCATTAGAAATAACTTTTTGAGTTTGGGCAGAAGTTAAAGTAGAATTTATGTACGCAGCGGCGATTCCCATTTGGCGCAAGGCTTGCACTTGGTCTTGCATTAGCGAAATTAGTGGCGATATTACAATGGTAACGCCGTCCAAAATAAGGGCTGGCACTTGAAAACACAGGGATTTTCCTGCGCCAGTCGGCATTATTGCAAGAGCATCTTGTGCTTGCAAAATAGCGGTTATAACGTCCTCTTGTCCTTGGCGAAAAGTGTCGTAACCGAAACTTTTTTTAAGAATTTTGAAAATTTTATTGTCGGATTTTCCCATTTTGTTCATCCTTTTTTATTCTCTTTCAATATAACCATATTCCAAATTTACAATACAGTTATAATTTTCGTCGGTTGCCTCAACTATTGCCTCTAAAGAAGTTACCAGCCGCGATTGTTCGTCTTCGGTAAAATCGTGCGGAACTTCCAGTTCGAAGGCAAAATCACATTGTTCTTCGCAATTTGTAATTCTAAAATCGTGTGCATTTGTGGTTGGATAGGCTTTTGCCAAAAATTTAATAATTTTTTCCTTTATTAAAATTAGTGCTTTGTTGTTGATTTCGGATACATCCAAGCCGACAGTTAAATAAATGCTCAACTGTTCAAATACGGCTTTTTCGGCGGATTCTCGCAATGTGTGAGCATCGTAAAAAGATGTATCGTTGGCAATTTCGGCATGAATCGTTGCAAAATGTCTACCATGCCCGTAGCTGTGAATTATCAAATCGTGAACGCCGACAATTCCGCCAAAACTTAACACAATTTCCTTTATTTGCTCGGCTTTATCCTTGTCAACAGGACTTCCCAAAATAGAATTTAAGTTATCTTTTGCAATGTTAAATCCCGAACGCAACAGCATTAAAGCCACAAAAACGCCGATAAATCCGTCAATAACAATCCCAGTAAAAGCGGTAAATGCTATCGATATAAATGTAACGCCAGTTATTATTGCATCGTTTAGCGAGTCAATGGAAATTGCTCGCAAAGTTGCGGAATCTATGGCTTTTCCTAATTTTCGGTTAAACACAAACATCCAAACTTTTACAAGGGATCCGACCGCCAAAAGTGCAATTAAAAACAAGCTATATGTGATTTGCGTGGGCATTAAAATATTCGATATAGATGTTCTAATAAATTCGTAGCCCAACAGCAAAATGGAGGCGGCAATAATTAGGCTGATAATTTCGTCGGTGCGACCGTAACCAAAAGGATGCTTTTTGTCGGCGGGACGATTAGCAATCTTAAATCCCAAAAAACTTAAAACAGACGATGCACAATCGGATAAATTGTTAAAAGCATCGGCAGTTACAGCAACGCTGTTTATGACAATTCCCAATATAAATTTTAACACAAACAAAGCCATATTTAGGATTATTCCAACTATACTGCTAAATACGCCATATTTTTCGCGGACGGTTTCATTTTCCGTGTCGTTATAATTTTTTACAAAAGATTTAAGTAGTAAATTTGTCAAAAATCCACCTCATTGCTAATTTTGATTCTGGCACTTTGCAAATAAACGCCCCAACGATATAAATTAAAAGTCCAATTACAGCAGGAACTGTTAATATTATAACACGATTTAGTGCGTTGTCAACAAAAATGCTTTCAAAAAATTCGATTGCAAAAATTACAGCAAAATACATAAAAATCGATAGCACGAGAACTTTCACAGCGTTAAAAATAATTTGCGTATCCAACAACTTATCCGACAAACGGCGTTGCAATCGGATTAACAAACCAGCCGCCGCAACCGTAACAGCAACTGCCGATGCCAGCGCGGGCCCGCCAATTTCCAAAGTTGGAACAAGGGCAAAACTTAAAACAAAATTTATAATAATCGCCAAAACTGCCATTATTAAGGGACTTTTCCCGTCTTTTATAGCGAAACACGCACGGCTTAAAATTGC
Source organism: Bacillota bacterium (assembly GCA_009778185.1). Lineage (GTDB taxonomy): Bacteria > Bacillota > Clostridia > Lachnospirales > WQUN01 > WRKG01. The sequence goes on along the minus strand of WRKG01000289.1, from coordinate 26,292 downwards.
CTGCAAGCCAAATCCCAAAATGCCAACCGAAAAGAAAAACAAAGCTGTTGCCGTTATACGAACCGATTCCTCTTGAAACAGCCCATCTTGGTAAACTAAAATTACCAACGGACGAGCAACTGCCATAAGCCCAAACGACATGGGAATCAAAAAGAAAATTAGCCATCTCAAGCTATTTTTCAAAAAAGCTGTGTACTCTTGCCAGTTGTCGTGGGCGGCAAGTTTGGAAAGTTCAGGAAAAATCACGTTCGCCAGCGAAAGTACAAAAAGTCCAGTAATAACGGCGTATAAATTGTTCGCATAATTTAACGCAACAACAGCGGGCCCGCCGCCGTATAAATTTATTGCGGCTCGGTTGTTTACCAAAAAATTAACAGGTGCAAGCCACGATGCAACCATTACAGGCAAAGTTAGCTTTCCAATTTCCTGTAATGCGGATTTATTGGAAGAATCGGTGCTTGACAAATTTGACAAATTTGTCAAATCTTTTTTATTCGCCGCAAAATAGCCGAAAAATCCATGTTTTAGCAAAAATGGAATTTGTATAAAAACCTGCATACTCCAGCCAACTAGAAAAGCAATAGCAAGCCCAACAACGCCGAAATAATCAATAAAAAACCAATAATACAGCAGAATAACCCCGTTGGATGCCACGCTCATTGCGGCGGGAATGTTAAATTGTCCCATCGATTGCAAAATTCCAGTAAACGAAAACGCAAGCCCAGAAATCAACATAATGGGAAACATAATCTGCAACAACATTATTCCAAGCGAAATTGTTTCGGCAGAAACCGATGAATCAGCGGTTTGGTCAACCCAAAATAACATATAAATTGGCTCGGCAAAAATCACAGCTAACAGAGAAATTACAGCCGTTATCACAAAAATAATCTTGACAAAAGAGGCAGCCAATCGTAAAGCCGCCTCTTTATCCTTTGTTTCCAAGTATCTGTTGAAGATTGGGATAAAACTAGCCGACAAAACAGATGCAAACATAATATCCAAAAAAACGCGCGGCAACAAGCTAGCTTGCGTAAACGCAATGCTTTCGATGGTATCTGTGCCAAAATATACGCCCTGCATACGATCGCGCAAAATTCCCATAATTTTGCCCACTAGCGTAATTATCATCATTAAACCAACAGTATTGGCTATTTTTCCGTTTTTGCCGTTTTTGCCGCTTTTATCAGTTTTAGAAATCATACCAAATTTGCCTGTCAATAACTCTAAAATTCATGGTAACATCTTCGTTTGCGCCTAAATCGATGTAGCGGATTCCGTCTCTAAACTGGAAAGATGGCTCGTGTTCGCGGTTGGATATTACAAATATTGTGCGGTTCAAATCTGCATGAGAACGCAATGCCGCATGAAACAAGCTAAATTCGGCGCTATTCATTCGCAACGGATTTGTATCCATATGAATCACCACTGAATTTGGTGCAAAACCTGTAATTGTTTGGGAAAATAAAGCCCATTGATTGCGATCGGCTGCGAAAATTCCTCCGCCAGCCGCCGACATTTGCAAAACAAGCGCGGTACTTTCTGCACGAGAAGAGTACGAAAAATTTCCAGTTGCTGGCACAAATAGCTCAAAATCGTGCGAAAACCCTGGAATAACGTTTGTCATTTCGGTACGCAAAGAATCATCCTCGACATTGGTTGGGTTTGCAATAGCTTGCACAAAAAACATTCGGCTTATAGAAAACTCGCCATAAGTTGCCGTTACGTAAAGCGAACCAGGTTGATTTGGCATATAGATATTTCCTGCACCAAACCAAGTGCCTGTTGCAGGTTGTCTTGTGCCGTCCGAAAAAATAATTTCGGCAGAAAACTGCACATTCGCTTGATTTATTGGGATATTGTGCCTATATAAATCACGACCAGTAACGGACAAAGTTAAAGGTTGACCAGGTTGAATATTGGTCTCTTCGGGGGATAAAATCAATTCGGCAATCGCTCCAGGAGAAGAACGGTCAAAAATCCCCAAAGCGTTAATTACCGCCCGTTGTGAGGGATCCGAAACGGTGTTTACAACTTGCAATGCGGTATTTCTTCCGAAAGGTTGAGCAACCATTGTAGAAGAGCCGCCGCCATCGAAGTGCATTGCCTCGCTTGCGCCGTTGCGTAACAAAAGGGTTGCCATTTCTTCGTGCGTTGCACCGATTGACCGTCCGCGACCGTCAACCACCATTAAAATTAAAGTTTGCCTATCAGGAGTAATTCCGAGGGCGGTTCGCGGATGTCTGCCAGCAATAGCAGTTCCCGAATCGTGGACAACTTGCCCATTTCGCAGGATAAGTCCGCCGCCACCAACAGCGGCTTGTATTTCGTTAATTTGCCTGTCAAAGTTTGTAAAAACCATGTATTCCGCATCTAATCCAATCCAAGTAAAAGGCATATACGTAGCAACAGATTCAGCATTCATAACAATGACAAAGCCATCGGCAGGAACTCCAACAGGTTGACCAGATGTTACAGAAATAACTCTGCCGCTAGCAATCAGCACTTGCCACATCTCGGGAAACCGTGCCACTAATTGCGAAGTATCGTGCATAACTGCATTAGTGATAATTACGGGATAATTTAAGTTTGGAACACGGTTAATTGAATTTATCGGCATACGTTGAAGTCCGCCGATAAGCAACATTATTTGCGGACGTAAATAATGAAGAAAAGGAATATCGTTATTATCCAAAATAAAAGTGGCAAATTCGTTACTTTGCACATTGTAAAGTTGCGTAATCGAAACAAGATTTCCGTTGGCAATAACTGGACCCATTGCGGCGGTATGTGTACCAGCCATTCCGAAAAAGTCCGCATTAACGCCAGCGATTGCGCCAGCGGTTGCCAACATTCCTTGCGTGGTTTCACGTACGCCAACTCCTGCACGCGACTCGACAGGTGCAACAGAAATTAACGGATCGTTCAACGGAACTCGCAACACATGAACATCTAAAAAGCCAGCGGTTGTAACTTGACGATTAAACTCGTAAACAACATCACGAGAAAGATAAGTGCGGTCGGTATGTTCAAATAACATTTGTCCCTGCACTTGCAAAAACGGCGAAATCGATATAAATAACACCAAAAATAAAATAACTTTCATAAAAAATTCCTCTCTAAAACCCTACATTTGATTTGCATAAATAATAATAGCACAAAATCGGAACTTTGAATATAACAAATTTATTACAAATTTTCCTTGACCAAGTTTAATTTTTGCTGTAAAATTATGTTGTGATAATAAATCAATTTTGGAGGATATTTCAATGTACAAAATTTTGACAACCAAAAGTTACTCGAACGGCGAAAAATTTCAAAATAAAACTTACTTTGTTGACGAAGGAAAATTTGCCGAGGAATCCACATCAAATGCCGAAACTGCCGAAACTGCCGAAACTGCCGAAAAAATCGACCTTTCCAAGTTTCATGTTTTGCCTGGCTTGATTGATGTTCATGTTCACGGCGCAATGGGTTGCGATGTTATGGATGCCACTTACGATGCCATAAATACAATATCTCGCTACAAAATAAATGAGGGTTGTACTTCTTTTTGTCCCACAACGTTGACAGCCTCCACCGAAGACACAATAAACGCAATAAAAAACGTCCGTGCGGCAATGGATAAAGGCGTTGACGGTGCAAAAATTATCGGTGCTTTTTTGGAAGGTCCTTTTATTAACAACAATTTTCGCGGTGCTCACGTTGAAAAATACGTACGAGATATGGATTTGCAAACCGCAAAAGAATTTATAACGGTTGGCGATGGTTGCGTTGCAAGTATTGCAGTCGCTCCCGAACAGCCGCAAGCACTAGATGCTATTCGTTCGTTCGTAGAAATGGGCGTACAAGTTCGCATAGGACATTCTGGTGCAACCATCGAGCAAGCCGATAAAGCCGTTGACGCAGGGGCAAATATGGCGATTCACACTTTTAATGCAATGAGCCCGTTTCATCATAGGCAACCTGGGCTTGTCGGAGCAGTTTTATCCAATAAAAATTTGGTGGGCGAACTTATTTGTGATTTGATTCATGTGCATCACAAAGCCTGTAAAACTTTGGCGGATATAAAGCACGGTAGCGGAATTGCTCTAGTTACAGACTGCATGGCGGCTGGCGGACTTGCCGACGGCGACTACAAACTAGGCGAACTTGCTGTCCAAGTAAAAGATGGAGCATCTCGTTTACCCGACGGATCGTTGGCTGGCAGCACAACAACAATGCTAACTTGCTTGCGACATATGCACAAAGTTGTCAACATTCCTTTGGAAGAAACAGCCGAAATGGCAACCGCAACTCCTGCAAAAGCATTGGGCATTTTTGACAAAGTCGGCTCGTTGGATATTGGCAAATCGGCGGATATTATTGCTCTCGATGACGATTTTAATGTTGTTTTCGTTATGGTTGACGGAGTTGTAAAAATGCAACCGAAATAATTTTAATAAAATTTTAACAAATTTGTCAAAAAATCTTGACAAAAATTTTTATATGTGTTATCATTTATAATTGATTAAGAATAATCTCGTTATGAAAGGAAGTGCAGAATGTCGTTATTTAATGAATTAAACGCACAAGGCGGTATTTTAAGAACAGCCCTAACTGGAGTTGCAACACGTCATTCGGTTATATCTAACAACATTACAAACGCCGATGTTCCAGGCTTTACCGCTAGTCGTGTAGAATTTGAATCCGCTTTAGCCGCCGCGGTCGAAAATTATCCGCGTAGCCGCAATGTAGATTTATCGGGCGTTACGCCAACAGTGCATTTTCAAAACCCCAGTTTTAACCACCGCATTGACGGCAACAACGTTGACATAGAGGTTGAAATGGTGAACCTTTACCAAAATTCAATGCGTTTTGATACAATCGTATCTGCATTAAACGCAAACTCGCAACGAATGCGTACAATATTGCAACAACAATAATAAATATAGAAAAGAGAAAATATTATGGCGTTTTTTGATGCAATGAATATTAGTGCAACTGGATTAACCGCCCAACGCTTGCGTATGGACGTTATTTCCGAGAACATAGCAAACGTCAACACAACTCGCACTATCGAAGGCGGTCCATTTAGGCGCAAAGCAGTAATTTTCCAGGAAATACAGGAAACTCCGTTTAGTGCATTATTGGCGGATACTGTAGATGCAAATGCGGGGGCAAATCGTAGCCGACCGCTTGGAATGGGCGTTCGTGTCTCCGAAATTACCCAAGATTTGGGACCTGGCCCGCTAGTTTACGATCCCGCTCATCCCGATGCAAATGCAGAGGGCTACGTTGAAATGCCCAATATAAACATAGTAGAAGAAATGGTCAACATGATTTCCGCTAGTCGGTCATACGAGGCGAACATAACCGCAATAAACACATCTCGTAGCTTAATGCAACGTACTTTAGAAATTGGTCAATAGTAAATTGGAGGAATTATAATGGATTTAACAATACCAAGTTTTACGCCCACTGTTATCGGTGGCGGTGCTTCGCAAGTTGCTACCCAATTAGGCGCTCAATTAAGAGATACCGTAAACGTTTCCGAAGAAGGACGCTCCGCTTTTGATTCAGCCTTGCAAGCCGCAATGGAAGTTCTCGGCGAAACCAACCTGCGACAAATTGAATCGGATATTGCACAGGTAAATTTTGCCACTGGTGCTACAAACGATATGCTCGACGTAATTTTGGCACAAGAACGTGCATCTTCTTCATTAAGTTTTACCGTTCAAGTTACCAACCGCGTCATCGAAGCTTATCGCGAAATAATGAGAATGCAAGTTTAATATTTTAATAATTATACAGAGGTGCTTACTATGCAAAATAAAAAAAATATAGCTATCGCTTTAATCACTACAATGTTACTTTTTTCGCTTGCATTTAACGTGATTTTACTGAACCAAACCTCAACCGAACCAACGGTTGTTTTACAAGATGTACAAGAAGAACCCGAAGATATTGTATTTATATCAAGTGATAGATTTGTAGAAATGCTCCACAATAACGATTTTACCGAACCTGCCATTGTTCCATTTTTAGTTGAACGAGTGCTAGAGCAAAATCAAATAAATGCAAGATTAACCTTTATAGAAGTTTCGCCGAATGTGTGGCATTCTATTCCAAGTTATTCTTTGGGCAACGCAACAAGCCAATCCCAAGAAGGGCTTGTATTATTTGAAAGTACACTACACGCTGGACCAAGCGGAACGCAAGTTATATTTGACTCAGGTATACAACCAAACGTTTCCATTGCACCTAGCTATACTTTCCATGACAACCGTGTTTTCACTTTTGAAGAACTGGTTGGCAATATAAACGAAACGCCAAGTTATTCTTTTGGCAACGCAATAAGCCAATCCCAAGAAGGGCTTGTATTATTTGAAAGTACACTACACGCTGGACCAAGCGGAACGGCTAATGCTTTTGAACCAGGTATACAACCAAACGTTTCCATTGCACCTAGCTATACTTTTGCACCTAGCTATACTTTCCATGACAACCGTGTTTTCACTTTTGAAGAACTGGTTGGCAATATAAACGAAACGCCAAATTATTCTTTTGGCAATAGCAACGGAGAATAATTTTATGCTGTACCAAGAAATGGCAGTATATCCACGACATGGCTATATTTTAGACAGAATAGCAACAATGTTGTCTGTTAAATTTTTTAACCAACTGCTATCGCAAGAGTTACAAGTGTTCCGAGAAAATAACGCTTTAGCCTACAGAGGAACTTACGGCTGTTTTCAAAAATCGCCACCGTTTGAACTGTTCAACGTAAACGAAGAGCCACTTTCTACATCTGTGTTGGAACATTGCAGTTATATTCAACCCGATTATATGCTTTTTCTTCGCAACAAAGTACAAGTATCTGACGAAACATACAAAATTGCAGGTAGTCCAGATTTAATTGTGGAAGTTTGGTCAAAAGCCAACGAACCAAAAGACCGCAACGTTTTAAGCGGCTTGTACGCAACATCGGCAATTACCGAATTTTGGCAAATAGAACAAGATAGCAACACGGTACATTGCTCCATAGGAGAAACGGCTCTTCCTGTTCAAACTTTGCAAAAACCTTTGCAAACAGCTTACGGCATAGAGATTGACTTAACATCGTTAGCATTATAGCCTATCTTATATAAATGTAGGTGCGTATTTACCTGCCGTATGGGCGGACTCGCCTACCGTAGGGGCGGATATTATCCGCCCGCAAGTCATACTTTGGAACGCAACAGCAAACAAGAACGAATGTTCAAAGAATATTTATATTCAACGGCAACAAAAACCGAAACATGGTATTTAACGCAAAAATCTAACTCGGTCAAAAGGTACAAAGGCAAGGCAAAACTAAAAAAACAAGCTACAAACTGAAGACGGCTTGTGCGTAAATTTACGAAAAGTCGCTTTATAAACTAAAATAACAAACGAGGAGAATCTTTATATGCAAGATCGAATTACAAATGTTTTGCAAACTGGCAAGGATAAATGGATGGGGCTTGCAAAGCAACAAAGAATTATGATATTAGCAGTTATAGCAATTATTGTGGTGGCTCTTGTAATTACCGTTATTTTAACTACTCGCACGGTCTACGGTGTAGCTATGAACAATCTGACTGAAATAGAGGCCATGCAACTTTCTAATTTATTAGAAGAAAACGAGATTACCCACCGAGTAACACAAAACGGCACTTCTCTTGAAGTTGAGCAGTCGCGGCTAAACGATGCCCGGCTTTTAATTGCAACGCAAGGGCTTATGGTGGATCGCGAGTTTACTTACCAAGATGCACTCGATTTTAGTGGAATCGGTGCAACCGAAACCATTACTCGTGCCAACTTGCAACGTGCCAGACAAGCCGATTTGGAAAACGCCATCGCTAGTTTAAGTGGCGTAGTTTGGGCAACCGTCGAGTTGATTATTCCCGATCCTAACAGGTTCTTCTTGCAAAATACCGAGCCAGCATCGGCGGCAGTTATTGTGCGAACAACTCGCCGATTAACCCCAACCGAAGGCGAAGGAATCGCCCGTTTTGTGCAAGGTAGCGTTTTAGGGCTTGCTCTCGAAAACATTACCGTTATGGACACCGAATATAATATGCTGTTTTCGGATAATAATCTCACAAGCCCCGAAGATGCTATGCTTTCGCAATTATTGGAACTTATGCAACGGGAACGTGTGCTAATTGCCGATCAAGTGCGTACTCTGTTTCGACCAATCTATTCTTCTGTTGAAGTTATGACAAATTTAGTGTATCCGCAAACGCGCACAACCGCCGAACGTGTTACTTTCAACGCTCCCGATGATTTGGAGGGCGAAGGGCTTGTTTTAACCGAAAGTACATTAAACGCTAGTGCAAGAGGTCAATCTACTGCATTTGAACCTGGTGTGCAACCAAACGCCGCCGCTTTTCCTAACTATATGTTCGGTGCTGGTGGCGATATGACAGCCTCCAATGCGACCGCCGACCGAGTTTTTGCCCTTAACGAATTGCGCGAAGTTGTGCAGGAAGTTCCCACTAGCTTTATCCGCGATCAGTCGTCAATCGGCGTTAATTTAATACGCCACGTTGAACATCGCCAAGAAGATATGGGATTATCTGATGCCGAATGGATAGCCCACCGCAACGCAACAAATCACCAGTTGCTATTTGAAGATAACGATCCCCAATTATTAAGCTATGTGCAAACTTTACAAAGAGCAACAGGCGTTGAAAACGTATTTATTGCTGTTTGGGAAGTGCCTGTGTTTATTGACACGCCGCCGCCTGCACCTTTACCGATTGGCTCTATTGTTATGTTTGCTATTTTGGCTGTTTTGATTGGCTTGCTTGCTTTGGGCATGATTAACCGCAATCGCCAAGAAATGGCTGCTGAAGAAGAAATGGATCCCGAATTATCCGTTGAAAGTTTGCTTGCAAGCACACAAATGGATGACGAAATCGAAGAAGAGCCGATTGTTCCTATCGGGTACGAAGAAAATAACGAAGCAAAACAAAAACTTGAAGTATTTATTGACGATAAACCAGAAGCCGCGGCTAACTTGTTGCGCCACTGGCTAAATGAAGCAGAATTTTAAGCAAGGGAGGAAAGATAATGGCAACCGCTGAAATTGAAGCACCACCAGAAGCACCCGAAATATCAGTTGCACCCAAACTTAGCGAAGATTTAACTGGCAGGGAAAAAGCCGCCATTTTGCTAATCGCATTAGGGCCCGAAAAATCCGCCAAAATTTTCAAACATCTAAAAGAAGAAGAAATTGAGGCTCTTACTTTGGAAATTGCTAACACTTCCACAATAAGACCAGAGCTTAAAGATGAAGTTATTGAAGAATTTTATAATATCTGTTTGGCACAAAAATACATAACCGAGGGCGGTATTGCCTACGCACGCAACGTTTTAGAGCGTGCTTTGGGCGAGTCGCGTGCTTTCGAAGTTATTAGCAAATTAACGGTGTCTTTGCAAGTGCGACCTTTTGACTTTATTCGCAAAACTGATGCCAGCCAAATTATTAACTTTATCCAAAATGAGCATCCGCAAACCATTGCGTTGATTTTATCTTATTTGCGACCACAACAGGCTGGCGAAGTTTTGTCATCGCTTGCACAAGAAAAACAAGCCGACGTTGCGCGCCGTATTGCCATTATGGATCGCACATCTCCCGACGTTATCAAGGAGGTTGAACGAGCCTTGGAAAAGAAACTTTCTTTGCTTATGAACGAAGATTACACAAGCGTTGGCGGCGTTGATTCGGTTGTTGAAATTTTGAACGCTGTCGACCGCACAACCGAACGTCATATTATGGAAACTTTGGATGTTGACGATGTTGAATTGTCAGAAGAAATTCGCCGTAAAATGTTCGTATTTGAAGACATTCTTGCACTTAGCAACCGTGATGTGCAGCTTGTTTTGCGCGAAGTTGAATCCAAAGAACTTAGTATTGCCCTCAAGGGCTGTTCGGAAGACTTGCAAAACCATATTTTTGCCAATATGTCAAAACGGCTTGCCGCCATGACAAAAGAAGAAATGGACTACATGGGACCATTGCGCCGTTCCGATGTTGAAGAATCGCAACAAAAAATTGTTAATATAGTACGTAGATTCCAAGATTCTGGCGAAATTATCGTTGCAAGAGGCGGAGGAGATGACATAATTGCCTAGTGTTCTAAAGGCTGGAAATATATTTATCGATCACCACAACGTTGTACAAATTAAATCGGATTTTCAACCAATGTCGCTTGCTGACGATTTATCGGCGTTGTCAAATTTTGACGACGAGTTAGCCGAGCCAGAGGAGCAAAATCCCGAGGAACTTATCGCCGAAATGCTCCAAAATGCCTACAAGGAATCGGAAAGCATTGTGCAAGAGGCAAATCAGCAAGCAAAAGAAGTTATCGAAAATGCCAAATTGGAGGCGGAAGCGTTGCAGGTTTCCATATTAGCAGAGGCTCGTGCTGAAGCTGCGAAAATAAAGCACGAAAGCACAGCCGCCGCCTACAAAGAGGGCATTGAACTAGCCACGCAAGAGGGCAACGAAATTAAAGCCCAAGCCCAAGCTACGCTCGATGCCGCAATCGCCGAACAAGCCGAAATGCGTCAAGCCCTTGAACCAGATGCAGTAAACTTGATTATCGATGTACTCGAAAAATTGCTAGGAAACATTGTTGACATTAACCCAAATATTATCGTTGCGTTGATTCGTAGCGGTTTTGCTGGAACAACAATATCGGGCAACGTTACAGTTAGGGTTTCCGAAAAGGATTATCCCGAAGTTATATCAAGCATAAATGCGATAAAATCAATGGCTGGCGGCACATCGGAAGTCGAAATTGTAAAAGATTTCTCGTTATCGGCGAACGATTGCATAATCGAAACGCCGTTTGGCGGAATCGACGTTAGCCTTACGCCACAATTTAACGAATTGCGCGAAAATTTAATTTATTTATTGGAGAACCGCTAATGATTGCAAATACTGTAAATATTGCTAAATATCGTACCGTTTTGGACAAAAATTACATAAAACGGTTAGGACGAGTTTCGCAAGTTGTTGGGCTTACCATTGAATCCATTGGACCCGATGTAAATATTGGTCAAACTTGCCGCATAAAACCTGGTCGCGGCGGCGATGAACTGCTTGCCGAAGTTGTCGGCTTTAAGAACAATAATATTTTGCTTATGCCGCTTGGCAATATGGGCGGAATTGGTCCTGGCAGTGTTGTCGAGGCACTCAACAAGCCCATTACTATCAAGGTTTCCGAGGAACTTTTGGGAAGAGTGCTTGACGGCTTGGGAAATCCCATGGACGGCAAGGGCGACTTGGTTTCGGGCAACGAGTTTTTTACATCTAATGCACCGCCTAATCCGCTACAACGCAACCGCATAAAAGAGCCACTTTCGCTAGGCGTTAAGGCTTTGGACGGTTTGCTGACTGTCGGAAAAGGGCAACGTATCGGCATTTTTGCAGGTAGCGGCGTGGGAAAAAGTACCCTAATGGGAATGATTGCTCGCAACACAAAAGCGGACATCAACGTGATTGCTCTAATAGGCGAACGTGGCAGAGAAGTACGCGAATTTATCGAAAAAGATTTAGGCGAAGAGGGATTAAAACGCTCAATCATTGTAATTGCGACCTCTGACAAGCCAGCTTTGGTGCGGTTAAAAGCCGCAGAAGTTGCCACTAGCATTGCCGAGTATTTCCGCGACCAAGGGAAAGATGTTATGTTGCTAATGGACTCGCTTACTCGTTTTGCGATGGCTCAACGAGAAGTTGGGCTTGCCGCTGGCGAACCGCCCGTATCTCGGGGATATACGCCGTCGGTTTTTGCCGTAATGCCAAAATTATTGGAACGTGCGGGCAATTCTGACAAGGGTAGCATTACAGGCTTGTACACCGTGCTAGTTGACGGCGACGATTTAACCGAACCTGTAACCGACACAGCGCGCGGCATTTTGGACGGGCATATTGTGCTTGCTCGCAAAATTGCCAACCGCAACCATTATCCCGCAATAGATGTACTTGCTAGCATTTCTCGTGTTATGTCCGATATTGTTACTAGCGACCACAAAAAACTCGCTGGCGAAATAAAAAAGTCAATGGCAGTTTACGCAAACTCGGAGGACTTAATCAACATTGGTGCTTACGTAAAAGGCAGTAACAACGAAATTGATTTAGCAATCTTAAAACACGATGCGATAAACGATTTTCTCACACAAACGGTTGACGAAAAAATCTCGTTTGAGGATTCACTCGCAACCATGGACAACATTATAAATAACATGGAAATGGACTAAAAAATAACAAGCGAATTTTGAGGTAAAAATATGGCGAAATTTGTTTTTAGGCTACAAAGCTATCTCGGCGTTAAAGAGCAAATGGAGAACTTGAAGAAAAATGAATACGGCGTTGCGCTCCGCCATTTAGAAGAGGAAAAGCAACGCAAACGGCTGTTAGAGCAAGAATTACAGGAAAACGTTACCGAACTTAAAAACTCGGTACGCCGCATAATCGCACCGCCAGAAATCCGCCGTTATAACAATCGCATTCAAGTTTTGCAAACGTGGATAGTCGAGCAAGATTTGCGGATAAAAGCCGCCGAAGAGTTCGCCGAAAAAAAACGGTTGGAACTGGTGGAAACAATGAAAGAGAAAAAATCGCTAGAAACGGTAAAAGAGCATAGTTACGAAGAGTATCTAAAAGATGAACAACGTGCAGAGCAAGCGGTTGTTGACGGAATTGTCAGTTATCGTTACGCTGTAAACGAGTAAGTTATTGAATAGGAGTGATTTTTATGGCAGCAATTACAGGTAATCCCGATATGAACGGCGATTCAGCCCCAAGAAAAAAAAGCAAAGCGCCAATTATTATAATTTTGGTTTTGTTTTTTTTGATACTTGGTGCGGCGGCGGCTATTTTTGGCTTAAACGTGTTTAATATCCGCGACGGATATATTTTGCCAACCGTACGAAACATCCCAATAGTTGGTAATTTAGTTCCCGAAATGGGACAAACTGTTTATATTAACGGCGAAGCGGTGGAAATTCCTGTTGCTGCCGATACATCGGAACTAGAGGCGATAATAGCCACTCTTACAGCGGAGTTATCGGAAACGCAAGCTGCGTTAAGTCAAGCGGAAGCGTTGAATGCCCAATTTTCGGAAACAGTTTCAGTTTTGCAAACTTACCGAGATTTAATTACCGATTATCGTCAAAGTCGCCAAGAGTTTGACGAAATGATAGCAATGGGCGATCCCGCAGGGTTTGCCGCCTTTTACGAATCGGTTGATCCCGAAAATGCGGCACGGCTGTTTTCGCAAATAACTGCACAACAGCAATTTGACCGTGCATTCAGAAACTTTGCCGCAACTTATTCTGCAATGGGTGCAGATGCCGCCGAATTATTCTCTATTATGTTGACAACGCAACCCGAAACCTTGATAAACATTTTGCAAACCTTTAACACAGCTCAACGCGCCACAATTTTAACCGAAATGGATCCCACCGAAGCGGCAATTATTACACAACTTATGCAACCCGATGCCGTTATGGCAGATATTTTGCCACCAATAACTGTACTTGACGGAGCACTTCCTCCGCCAACGATTCCAGTTATTGAGGCTCCAGTTGTGCCACCTGTAGAACCGCCTGTAGAGGAATAATGTTTATACTCAAACAACTTCAAAACCGTGGGGAGCGCTGCCCCCCACACCCCCCGCAAGGAGCTTCGCCCCTTGACCCGTTATTTTTATTAAGTTGATTTACTATAATATAAAAAATCCACAAAATTTTGCTTTGGCTTTTGTGGATTTTTTGTGTTTTGTATTTGTAGGGGCGGACTCGCCTGCCGGACGGGTAGGTATTATCCGCCCATTTTTCTACAATAGCCTATTTTAAGTTGTTCGAGTATATATTAAATCAACTTAATAAAAAATGCGGGTCAAGGGCGCGCGCGTCCTTGCGGGTTCGGGCAGCCTGTCCGCCGGCAGGCGGGCGCCCGAGGTTTTATGTTTTGTGAGATACCTCCACCGCATATTTTTCGGAATTGTCAACGTAAACATGGGCGGTTAATTCTGCGGATTCCAAATTTTTCCACATGAAAACGCTACTTTTTATTTGTTGTGTTTGGTTAAATTTGTCGGTGTATTCCAAATTCAAATATACTGCGAATTGCGAATCCAAGCCGATTTGCACGGCTTTGTAATGGGATAAATCCAAAATTTTACACTCGTATTTTGTGCCTGTTTCTTTTAGATGTTGCAACGTTGCCTGTTTTTGGCGGTCGAATAAAGTTGCCGCAAAACTGATTAACATCCACGGAAAAGTCATTACAATAAAAAAAGTAAAAATATTAAAGTTGCTGGTTGCGGTGTCTGTTATCGAAAAAATTATTCCCAAAAAAAGCACTAATCCCGCGATGAAGGGCAATGCGATAATTTTTGCTTGCCAAGCCAACAACGCTGCAGGGCTTTGCAAATACCATTTAGGATTAGAAAATGACATTAGCCCAACAACTCGAAATCTTCGGTAGCCAACGTATAACGGTTTTTTGTCCATTGATTTTCCTCCTTAAATTATGTACTCCATTTGCCTGTCAAGCGGATCTTGCTGTGCTGTTAGCTTGTCAATTTCTGTGGCATCGGTGCAACCTAATTGCAGATAAAATTGTTGCGTTTCGTAGGCACTATTTGCCGAAATGTAAAGCCGTTCGGCGTTGATTTCCCGTGCTTTTGCGATGGTTAGCTTGAATAATTTTTTGCCGATTCCGCAATGCCGATAATCCAACGAAACGTGCAACGAACGCAATTTTACATATTGCAACTGCGAACCGAATTTGTGGCTCAAAATTGTGGAAAATCCCACTAAACGGCTGTTTGCATATGCTCCGAAAATATATCCCTTTTCGGATTGGTTGGTTGCACTGAGAACAGTATAAAGTCGCTTGACACGCTCGGATTTTTCGGCAATATTCCAATCGTCAACGGCGGCATAATCCAAAATTTCCCAATTTCCGTTGTTCCAGCGTTTGGTTATTTTTTGATACCGCTGAAAATCGTCAAGTAAATTTTCGTGAATATCTTCCAAATTGAGTTGCTTAAATTGGATTTTTATTTTATAAGGATTTTCCATTTTACCGCTCCTGTTCATCGAATAATCGCTTGTACAAGCCATTTTTTGCTAGCAACTCGCTGTGTGTGCCGATTTCGGCTATTTTGCCCAAATTCATTACAACAATGCTGTCGGCGGTTGTTATGTTGTCCAAATTGTGCGTTGTTATGAGAATTGTGTGGTCGTTTCGCAGACTTTCGATGGTTTCCATTATGTATTTTTCGGATTCCTTGTCCAGGGCGGATGTCGCCTCGTCAAATACCAAAATTGGGGCTTTTTTCGCCAATGCACGAGCTATTGCAATGCGTTGCTTTTGTCCACCAGATAACGAACCGCCTTTTTCGCCGCAATCGGTTTTGTAGCCGTCTTCAAGTTCGGCTATGAAATCGTGAGCAAAGGCACGTTTTGCGGCGGTTTCTATTTCGGATTGCGCTGGCGGATTGTCGATTCTGCCGTATGCGATATTTTCGGCAATGCTTAAATTGAACAATTTGCAACTTTGGTCAACATAGGCAAATTGCGACCGCCAGGCTTGCACAGAAATCTCGTTAAAAGCCTGTTCGCCAACGAAAATTGGCATTTGCTCACGCTCGTACATTCCGATTATTGCACGCAACAAAGTAGATTTTCCCGAACCGCTTTCGCCAACAAATGCGACCATTTTATTTTCGGAGATATTCAGCTGAATATCTTTGAGAGCAGCGTTTTCGGCATCCAAATAACTAAAATTTAGACTCTTAACCGCCAAATTATAACCGTCAAAATTGCTCAAAGAGTTTTCCTTGTGAAAATGCGGATTATCGGCATCAACTATCTCAAACACACGTTTTGCCGCAATTAGCGGGCCTTGAAACGCTGCAATACTTTGACCGATTCCGCCCATTGCTTGCGAAATTGTTTCCATAAGCGGAGGAATCATCATCAGCACAGGAAACTCCAAATAACCGTTGATAACAAGCCAACCGCCCAATACAAACGTGGTTATAAGAGACATCCAGCCGCCAACGGTTGTGAAAATATTTTGCCACATTTGAATAAATGCAATGCGAATATCTAGCAATTTTATTGTTCCGATTGGCGTTTCAAAGTTGCGAATCGCCTTATTTTGCAGGTTGTAAGCACGAATCGGCAAAGCTGCCGCCATAAAATTTGTCATGTGCTTAACGGATTCCGCAATATTAGCAAGCCGAGTTTCGTTTATGCGAGCAAGCGGTCCAGTAAAGCCATTTTGTGCAAAGAAAAGCACCGCACCAACGACAAGCCCAGCGAATCCAAGTCGCCAGTCAATTACAAATATCGTAATTGTCGAAAACGCAAACGCCATTGCATTTTGCAAAAATGCGTAAAGAGTATTTTCCATTAGCTGACCAACAAGCTGTGTATCGGTGTTTAATGCGGCTAAACTGTCGCCGCTATGAGTCGCTTGACTAGTTTCCAGGCTACGATTAGTAAATTTGTCAACCAGTTGACGGCGAAGTTCTCGCAAAATTTTTGCATTTGTCATAATTAGAACATATACGCCGATTCCCAAGCACAAGCCGAATCCAACAAACATAAACAACGTGGTAATTGCCGTATTTACTAGCATATCGAAACTGTTTGCCAAAATAGCCGCCATTATGTTAGCAGAAAAAATTGCCATAATCAGCGAAAACGCATAATTTTGAACAGAGTAAAAGAACATTCCAGTGCAATATTGCAATCGAAAACCTTTCATAAATATAAATAAACGTTTTAGATAAATTAAATTTTTCATTTTTGAGCCTTTCTATTGCGGCATAGTTTTGGTCAACCGTGTAATTTCATCCAAAAAATCAACTGGAGAAAGTGGTAAAATTGCCGAGTTTGCAAAATCTTTAACATTGCGAGTAACGATATAATCAGCATTTTGGGAGATTGCACATTGTATTTGCAAAGCATCTTCAAAATCGGCGGTTTGTTCGTCTGCAATGGCTAACAGCAATTTTTCGCTGTTTATGCTGACTATTTTTATTTTGGTGCATAGCAATTTTATAAGGTCTCGCCTGTCTTTAACGCTGTGTGTTTTGCGTAAGTTGTAAAAAATATTGGTAATGCTGTGTGCCGCCAAATAGCCTGTAATGCTGTTGTCAAAACAGTAATTTATAATTTTTTCAGAATCTGCAACGAAAGGCTCTCGTTTCCAAATCCAATCCAATATTACATCTGTGTCAACCAATATTGATATATTTTTCATATAAGCGTTCCTCTAAATCTTTTTTGCGATCAAATTCGCCGTCAAATTTTACTTGATATTGTTTCAACTTTTCAAAGGCCTCTTTGCCTGTTAATTCCGATTCAGCTGACGGCGGATTATCCCCCAAATCTTGCACAAATTCGTACACCGCATTTTGCTGGTTTTCGGGTAATTTTTCCACCATTTGAGTTATTTTTGATACTAAACTTTCCATTAAAATTCCTCCTCAATTTTTATAATTTTGCCATTTTCAAGGCTTATTTTAACATCACAAATAGCCATCGCACTTGCTCTGTGAGCGGTCATTATTAGGGTTTTGTCGGCAGGTAAATTTTGCAAAGTAGCCAAAATTTGCGATTCCGTTGTCGGATCTAACGCAGATGTTGCTTCGTCAAATATTATTATCGGAGCATCCTTGTAAAAGGCTCTTGCTAGAGCGATTCTTTGACGTTGTCCACCAGATATATTTTCGGAGGATTCCGCCAACATATCGTCAAATTTATTCGGCAACGAGTTAATGAAATCCAAAATACCTGCCTCGGTGCAAGCCTTTTGTAGACGAGCGTTCTCTTCGGCGGTGCGTTCTTGTTTGCCAGATATATTTTCGCCGATTGATTCGGGCAACAAAAAGGAATCTTGCGGCACGTATGCAAAAATATCTCGCAAAGATGCAGGCGGTAAATTTGCCGTATTTTTGCCAAAAACGGATATTGTGCCGCTTTTTTGCTTATACATTCCTAGCAAAATTTTTAATATACTAGATTTTCCCGAGCCAGAACCGCCAGCAAGTGCTATTTTTGTACCTTTTGCCACCGCAAACGAAATATCTTGCAAAACGTTTTCGCCGTCCTCGGAATACGCAAAGTTTACTCCGTTAAATTCTACCGCATTGCCCTCTTGTGGGATGTTTTCTTGAGCGGTTAAATCTTCCTCTTCGCCGTCATAAGTTGCGTTAAGGCGAACCGCCGAACCAGCCGCTCTGCCTATCGATGTCAACCGTTGCGAGAGCATCATAAGCCAACTGCTTGCACCCAAAGCTATTGCAATATATGCGATAAACTGGGAAACAGTCATGTTGTTGTTAATAACGGCGTTTCCCGCCAAAATGTTTATAAAAAACATGGGAATAAGCGTTATCATTATCCCGAAAATTACCAAAATTAGCATAGTTTTCATAAAATCTTTTAGTGCTAAAATAAATTCGTCGTATGCGGTCAAAAAACGCCGCTCGATGGTTTTTTCCAAAGAATACGCAACAACCGTTGCTGTATTTTGCAGAGAATCCGTTACGATAGCGTTGTAAGTCGCCATTTTTTCGGACATTGTAACCTGCTTTTGCTGTATCGGCTTGGAAACAAACACCTGCATTACAATTAGCACAGGAAAAAGCAACAAAAACAACGCCGTATAAAGCGGCTGCATATAAAACATATATGCAAGCGAAACTATTAGCAGTATAAAATCGGAAATCATGCCCATTCCGCCGCTTGCGAGCAAGTCAACCGCATTGGGCAAATCGTTTTGTTGAACAGAAGTAACTTCTCCTGTGTTTAATTTTTCTAAATCAGAAAATGGCTTTTTTAAGATATGTTTCGCAAAATTGTGGCTCATTTTGTACTGCACAGCGGCAGAATATCGTCCGCGCAAATACGCATCCAATCCAGAAAAAATTGTGCGAACAGCAAAAAGTCCGCTGACTATTGCCAAATATCCCAAAAGAATGTTCCAATCGCTGTCCAAAATACTTTGTCCCATTTCTCCCGAAATTATTGTTGCAATCATTGTTGAAACCGCTATTACTGCCGATATTACTATGTAGCACAAATATACCGCTTTGTAGCGTAATTGGTGCTTTTTTAAGGTTGCGAAAAACGCTTTCATTGTGTGCCTCCTGTTGATTTTTATAAATATTTTTTTATTGTATCACAATTAAATTTAAGTTGCAAATTTTTTTATGTAGAAAATGATTTTTTAGATTGACAAATTTCAAAAAAATTTTTACAATAAATTTGTAATCTGCTAAAATTTACAGTATAATGTAAAATAGTTTGATTTGAAAGGAGTAACGACTTTGATTGAAGTTAAAAACCTTACAAAACGATATGGACAGCATCTTGCTCTCGATGACATTAGCTTTACTGTGGCGGACGGCGAAATTCTCGGCTTTTTGGGCCCAAACGGCGCTGGAAAAACCACCACCATGAATATTATGACTGGCTACATTGCAAGCACCGAGGGCGAAGTTCTTATTGGCGGCGTTGACATTGTCGCAGAACCCGAACGTGCAAAGGCTCAAATTGGCTATTTGCCAGAAACTCCGCCTGTTTACGGCGATATGCGCGTGGACGAATATCTCAATTTTGTCGCCGCTATTAAAAAAGTGAAATCTGCACAGCGCCGCGAAATGATTGCCGAAATTAAGGCTCTCACTCGTATCGAGGATATGTCGCGCCGCTTGATAAAAAATCTATCGAAAGGCTATAAACAGCGTGTTGGAATGGCTCAAGCCATGATTGGCTACCCAAAACTCATCATCATGGACGAACCCACCGTTGGACTCGATCCCAAGCAGATTATCGAAATGCGTGATGTTATCCGCAAATTGGGCAAAAAACACACCGTTGTTTTGTCATCCCACATTATGCAGGAAATCGCCGCCGTTTGCGATCGTGTTATGATTATTAACCGTGGAAAAATTCTTGCTAGCGATACGCCTGAACGCCTTGCTACCACGCTTTCGCAAGGAAATACTATGCTTGCTCGCATTAAAGGCGAACAGGATAAAATTGCTGCCGCACTAGAAAATTACACCATTATTAAAGATGTCAAATTTGTTGGTAGCCGCGAACCGTTCACCGTTGACGTTGAATTGCAAGGCGAAAATAATGTTGACATCCGAGAAGCTATTTTTTCTTGTATGTCAACTAATAATTTGCCTATTATCATGCTGAAATCTCTCGATTTATCTCTCGAAGAAATTTTCTTGCAAATTACTGGACAAACTCAAAATACTGGCTTAAACACTGGGCAAAATACTGGGCAAAATACTGGGCAATCTTCCGAAGTTGAACAATTATCAGAAGTACAAACTGATGTTGACGAAAATTCACAGGAAACTTCCGAAAATGTTGAAAATATTGAAAATGCTGAAAACGCTGAAAAAGAGGAGGAAAAAGCATGATTGCAATAATCTCAAAAGAATTGCGTACATATTTTACGCAAATGTCGGGCTATGTTTTTTTAGCGTTGACAGTTTTTATTATCGCCCTTTTTTATGTATTTATCAACATTTTTCAGCTTAGTCCAAATTTTCATTTTGTGCTAAACAACGTAACAATTCTCTTTTTTATAATAATTCCGACGTTGACAATGCGGCTTTTCGCCGACGAAGTTCGCAACAAAACCGACCAACTGCTGTATACAAGCCCTTTGCCCATTTGGCATATTGTCGTGGGAAAATATATTGCTGCTGCCGCATTATTTATGCTCGCAATGGCTATAACTGTGCTGTTTCCTGTAATTCTTTCGGGATTTGGCACGCTCCCAATTAGTCAAATTGTCGGTGCTTACCTTGGCTATATTCTTATCGGCTTGGGATTTATCTCAATCGGCTTGTTTATCTCGGTTATGACGGAAAATCAAATTATTGCCGCCGTTGCTACCGCGGGCGCTATTTTTATCACGTTTCTGCTAGAATCGCTCGCCGCTGGAATGCCCGCCGATGCCACAAGTTCGCTTATTTTCCTCATTGTATGCTCTCTGATTTTGGGCGGCGTTTTGTATAATAGTACCAAAAATATTTACGGCGGAATTATCCTGGCTGTCCTTGGAACTGCTATTTCTGTGGCTTTGTATTTTACCAATCCGCTTATGTATGACGGGCTTATCCCAGGCGCTTTTCGCTGGTTTTCCGTGTTTACTCGCTTTGACAACATGACTAACGGCGTTCTGCACCTTGCAGATGTTGTATTTTATATCACAATGCCCATTTTCTTCATATATTTGACCGTCAACATCATCGAAAAACGGAGGTGGAAATAATGTCAAAAATTTTGGATTCTTTCAAAAATAAAAGTTTTCGTTACGGTTCGTTTTCGACCGTTATGATAATTGTGGCGATTGGCTTGTTTATTTTTGTCAACCTTATTGCTGACCAACTCAACGTTACTCACGATTTAACGCAAGACCAACTTTTTACGCTTTCGCCAGGTTCGCTGAACGTTTTGCGAGATTTGGATAGCGATGTTCAAATTTACTCGCTTTGGGTTACTGGGCAGGAAAATTTTATGTTTCAGCAGTTGCTCAACGATTATGCGAACAACTCGCCAAGAATCACAGTAGCAAACCGCGATCCGCTGTTGCATCCAACGTTTGTGGAGCAGTTTGCAGAGCCGAATGTTTCGATTGACACAGGCAGCATTATTGTTGTTGGACCAAACCGTCATCGAGTTATCCCAGTTGCAGAGCTTGTTACAACGCAAATGAACTGGCAAACGTTCCAAAATCAAATTGTCAGCTTTAACGTTGAACCGCAAGTTACAAACGCAATTAACTTTGTTACAGCCCTCGAAACGCCCGTAATTTACCGTGTTATCGGCGGAAACGAATTTGAATTGCCGCCAGCATTAGTACAAGAAATTACAATGGCGGGCTACGAATTGCGAGAAGTCAACCTTTTGACAGGCGAAGTTCCCGAGGATGCACAAATGTTGCTTATCACGTTTCCCGAGGTTGACTGGTCGCCAGCACAAGCCGAGCGAATTTTGGATTTTCTGCAAAATGACGGGCGCGCGATGGTCGTTTTGGGCTATCGTGGAACACGCTTTCACAATTTGAATGAAGTTTTTGCGGCGTTCGGCGTGGAAATTGGCGATTACATCGTGGTTGAGGGCAGTCCTGCGCATTTTCAAATGAACAATCCGCTAATGTTAATGCCCGAATTTGTTTCTTCCGAGATAACGGACGATTTAATTGCACGTAACGCGCGTCCGTTTTTGGAGCAAGCAACGGGCATAAACACGCTAAATTTGCGCCGTCCAAGCACGCGAATCGAGCCGTTAATTGTAACTTCGTCGCAAGCATTTGGTCGCAGCGATCCCGAAATTGCCGCCGTTACGCAAGTTCCAGAGGATGAATCGGGTCCATTTAATTTGGCAGTTTCCATCGAAGACAACTTTTTTGTACCCGCTTTGGGACAATCGTTGACAACTCGCATGGTTGTAATTAGCAACGATTTCATTTTAAGCGAAGCACACAACGCCGCTTTGGGCGGTGCAAACTGGAACTTTTTCGTCAACAGCTTAAATTGGTTGCGCGGCGCGGAAAATACTGTGTTTATTCCTGCACAAGCACCGCCAACAGCGACAACTTTAACGTTGACACAAGGAAACGCCCTGTTTATTGCGTTTATTTCGATAATTGTGATTCCACTTGCGTTTGCTGTGGCTGGCGTTTTTGTGTGGATAAGACGGCGTAACGCATAATTTTTCAGCCTAGCAAGGCAAATCTCGCAAGCAAAAAAGTTGACAACATAAAGGAGGTGAATCCCATGACAAACATGACAAAAACAGAGAAAAAATTTGCCATTGCAATCGGTATTTTAGCACATTTGCTAATTATTGCGATTGTCAAAATTGTTTTTCTACAAAGAGAATTACAGCAGTTTTCAGAAATGTATGAAGACGAGACAGAAGCTTACACAAAAGTGCTTAATCACTACAAAAACTCTATGAAAAATGAAAAGGAGCAATAAACATGGAAAAATCAACAAAAACCTGGCTTTTAGTTGGCACAGTTGCGATTGCGGCGATTGGCGTTGCCTACAGCATTTTTAGGCTCAACCAAGCACGGCTATTTTGGAAAGAACAAACCGAAGAATTGTCAAAAAATTTATTTGACATCCATCGCAAGCAAATTTTGGAAGAAGATGCCGATTTTAACAATACTGGCTTTATCAGAGCCCAAAACGCCTTGAAACGGCTTTTTTCAGACGACGACGATTATTATGAAGAAGAAAACCCAAATAATTTCAACCTAAATTTGTACAACGGAAAAAGCATCGTGCGGATAAGGAGATGGAAAGATGAGCAAATCTAAAAAAAACTTTATCACGCTTGCGGCTTTGTTGGTGCTTACGATTGCTTTAATTGTGGCTTATTTTGTGATTTCTAATCAGCAGGAACAACAGGCACTTGCCGCCGAACTTGAAACCGCCGAAAACCCTCCGCCAGTGTCAACCGTGCGTTTAACCGAGTTTACTGAAGAAGATTTGCTCCGCGCAACATTTACATCTGCGGACGAAAGTTTTACTGTGCAACGATATGTAAATCCTTTGGGCGAAACTTCCTGGATTTATGCGGATAATTTCGATATTTTGTTGGACCAAAACATCGTTCGGCAAATGCTACGAGATGTTTTTATGTTGACAGCAACCGATACACTTATGGAAGAGGTTGACAATCCGCAAGAATTTGGAATCGGCAACGTTACAGCCACGGGATTTTTTGCGGACGGTTCGCAAACCACAATTTTATTGGGAAATCTCACGCCCGATCATAGCCGATTTTTCGCCATGGTAGAGGGCGATTCGGCGTTGTATTTATTAAACACGTTTTCGGGAAATCGCTTGCTGCAACAACTCAACGATTTGATTGACATGACGCTCCCGTTTGTCAACACAATGCAACTGTTGCACATTTACATTGCCGAGCGCGACCGCGAACCGCTTGAATTTATCGCTACAGGCACAGAAGAAGAAATTTTAGACATGATAAATCAATTTGGCGCAACAACCTTGACAATGATTTATCCGTTCCCCGACAGAGATTTGACCATGACAAATTTCGATATGTTTGTTTTGCAAGGTTTTGCAAATTTTACGCCAGCGGAAGTTTACGAATTGTTTCCAACAACGTCCGATTTACAGCGTTTGGGCTTTGCCAATCCATCGCTTGAATTTATCATGCAAGATGCAAATGGCGGATTTCACATAATTTTTGGGGATAATCACGACGATGAATATATATACATGAAATATGCAGACCGCCCGCACATATTTTTAGCACCGCGCGCAGATATGGCGAGTTTGCTTGGGGTAAATCCGTTTAACTTTATCGAGCGGTTTGTTGCGTTGTTGAACATTACAGAAGTTGAGGGCGTTACAATAACAAGCCAAACGCGCGGCAATTACGATATAACAATAAACAATTTTCAAGACGAAAACGAGAGAGATCAGATAGCACCGACAGTCAATGGTCAAGAAGTTGTTGACAGCGATTTTCGGCGAGCGTATCAATCAATGATAGGCATAACAATCGAGCAAGAAGTAGGCTTACAAGAAAGTTTGCCAACCGCCGCAGATGTAACAATAGTCTATCATATGTTAAACGGAGAGGACGTAACGGTAGAGTTTTTTGCATACGATGCAAATTTTTACTTGATTCGACAAAATGGCTTGCCTGTGCAGTTTGTAACAAGTCGCTTGGCAATGAACGTGATGTTTGATACGTTGGGTAATTTACTATGAATATGCACCATTCACAATTTAGAATGTTTTTGACGTACTTCAGCTTGGCGGTTGCGGTTATCGTATTTTTTTGGTCGGTAAATAATTTTGATGTGATAACTGGTTGGGTTAGCTGGATTTTCGGTACGTTGAGTCCGTTTATAGCGGGCTTTGTGATAGCCTACATTTTGAGCATTCCCATGCGAGCGATTCAGCGGCTTTTGGATAAAACGAAAATTCCTTTAGTGATACGGTTCAAACGTGCGATAAGCGTTATTTTGGTTTACGTGCTGTTTATTTTGCTGATTATAATCAGCTTGCAACTGGTCATTCCGCCAGTAATAAATGCGGTGATGGATTTAGCAATGCAACTTCCTGTATATTTGCAACAATTTTTGAATTTTATTGAAGATTTTTTGGACAATTTGCCGATTTACATGACATTAGAATCCTTGACAGGCGGTGCAGTTGGAGCAGATTTTAACATTAACAATTTAATAAACTTCATAAATTACGAGACAGTATTTTCGTATGTTGGCACAGTATTTGGCGGTGCAGGAACAGTTATCGGCGGCGCGGCAGCAGGAGCAGCAGTTGGTGCAGCGGCGTTATTTAGCGGATTTTTGGCTGTTGTATCTTCAATATATTTCCTATTTGAAACGGAAAAATTGAGCAAATACTTGAAAAGATTGATGTTTGCGTTTGTGTCCACCAAAGTTAGCACCGTTATTGTAGATTATGGACATAAAATCAACCAATATTTTAAGCAATACATATTTTGTTTGATAGCGGACTGCTTTATAATGGGAATAATCGGCTTTTTGCTGTTGCAATTTATAATCGGCTCGCCTTACGCAATTTTTTTGGGCTTGCTTTTGGGAGTTATGAATTTGATTCCATATTTTGGCTCGATAATAGCGACCGTTGCCGCAATTTTAGTAGTTTGGCTAACTCAAGGTTTGGGAATGGGCTTGTTAAGCACAGCGGTTTTATTTATCTCGCAGCAAGTTGATGCAAACGTTATACAACCGAGATTATACGGCAGTTCTCTAAAGTTGAGTCCGCTGTTGATAATAATCAGCGTATCTGTCGGCGGAGCAATCGGTGGCACAATAGGCGGCTCTATGGGCGGCACAATATTGGGAATGATAGTAGCCATTCCTTTGGCAAAAGTTGTAACCAACATTATTGACGATGTTATCGAATATAGGGTTGCCAGTCGCGGAATTATCATGCCAGTTTACGAAGAAGTACAACAAACGCCGTTGCTTGAAGAAGAACATGAAATCGTCAACGGCGATTCTTAAATTTGATGTAAAAAAATTGAAATGCACAAAAAAGATTGGTTTTTATCAGCCTTTTTTGTGCATTTTTATAGTTGAAATAATTTTGTTTGTCGAAAATAAAACAGCTTAATAAAAATGCGGGTTAAAAAAATTGCGGGCGGATAATATCCGCCCCTACGGTCGACAATTTGTAGGGGCGGATA
>WRKG01000288.1 GCA_009778185.1 Bacillota bacterium | reverse complement strand
CGTCCTCGGTCGCCCGTCCCCTGTGTCGTTTAAGTTAATGACAGGCGGATAATATCCGCCCCTACTTACATTTGTCGATATTTTTGCAATAGCCAAAAACGCAATATTTTCACAAAAAAACAGGCAACCATTACAGCCGCCTGTTTATATTTATTTTATTGCATTCCCAATTCCGCCTTTAGTGCCTGTTGCACAAATTGCGAAAAATTTATATCAGCATTTTTTGCGGCGACGTTTAACCAAGTAGGAATTGTCAATGTTTTTCTTGTTTTTTTATTATTCAAGTTATAAGAAAATTTCGTTTCCAAGTCATAAATACGAGGAAAAATTTCTACTGGCACAACAAAATCTTCGGTTGACATATCGACAAAAGGTGGCAAAGTTGGCTCGGGGATTAAATCGCCGTCTTCTACCATGCAACCGTAATGTAAACTTAATGCCTCTTGTGCCATAGCAATGCCTTCGGGTATATCTTTGCTTACAGATATACACCCTGGAAAATCTGGAAAATATATTGAATATCCCGTTTTAGTTGGTTCGAATACTGCAAAATAGATTTTTCTCCTTGTGCTTTTCATAATAATTCTCCTTTTTTATTTTAATCCGGCTTGCTTTAATATGCTATTGACAGTGCCAATAGCTAAATCGCCGTTATGTATAGGAATTGTTACTTTGCCTTTTTTTGTTGGATGCTTATAATGTCGATGACTGCCATCCTGTTTGAAAAAATACCAACCGTCATCGACAACTAATTTTGTAATTTGACGAACATTACGAGGGGGATTTTCCATAGCTTTTCCTCCTTTCGTAATATATTTTGTTTAATAAATACATAAATTTAACTAATCTAAAATGAAAATATAAATTGAATGAATATTTTATAAAAACAAGCCCCCACAAGGGGGGCTTGCACTTGTTACATTTGTGTTGTTTTCAACTAATAGCAACTGCTAAGGAGTTACAACGATACCTGGGTTACCTGGTGTAGGTATCCAGTTTACGCGTGCGCCAACTAATTCAAATGCACGAATATGAACCATAAGTCTATCGTTTGCGATGAAAGTAGGGGCAGGTGTGCCGTTACTTTGATGCGCCATTTGCATTGTTGCTCCGTTTACAGTAAAGGTGGATTGACCGTTAGTAAATACTATCGATCTTCCGTCAGGTGTTGTAAATGTTGCTACACCTGCTGGATCCCAGTTGATTTCCCAACCAAGTATGTCAGCTATAGCTGCTACAGATATAAACGAAGAGCTAGCTGGTGGGTTAGTACCTACTACTGGAACTAATTGGAACGAAGGAGAAATTGCTTGTCCAGCTTGTGGGCCGTTACGGATGATATAAGGTTGGTTTTCAAACAATGTTACTGGTACTGGGCTTACATTTGCACCACCGCCTGGTACTGTAGGAACTGTTGGTGTAACTGTTCCTGGACCTGGCAATAATACTTCTGCGCCTGCAAAGCTAAAGGCTGGCTCGCTGTAAGGCTCGATGGAGAAGAATCCACGAACTGCACCACGACTAAATCCAACACCTGTTGCTCCGCCTGCGTTTAACCAGTTAAAGCCGTCCCAGTTAGCTGCTACTGCATCATCAGCTACAAATATATTGTAATCGCGGTCTGGGAATACGTTACCAGCTACTTGAATGTCGCTGAATACGATTCTTGCGCCGTCGTTACGGGATGCTCTTAAAATTTCTACAAAAGTACCATGGCTATCTTGACGTGGTGGAGATACTTGCAAGCTATCATCACCTTCTACAGTTACGTTAAACGAACCGATAGAGATGTGGTCTGCAGAACCCCAGCTGCGGCTTACGCCACCTTCAACGCCAACCCACAAGCGAGTGCCAACATACAATGCGCCAGCCTCTACTTCGTGAATAACAACGTCGTTCATGGTAAAGTTGCGGATAATACCTGCTACTGCTTGGCCTTGATCGTCAAGTTGCAACGGAGATGTTTCAACTGTGATTGGATCCCAAGCATAAGCGATTGTTATTGTTTCTTCCCAATCTTGTCCGTCTACGCTTGCAGCTGCTGTAACTTCGATTTCATCAAAGCCGAAGAAGTGCTCGTAACCAGGCATAATGGATAAGTAGAACTCTAACGTAATTTGTGCGTTTCTCCAACGGTTAGCAATGTTTTGACCTATTTCTGGACGAATTGTTACGCTGTTTCTTCCTAAAGTTGTGCTTAAGAAATTATCAGCTTCGTTGTTTAAGCCAAACCATACTGCTCCGTCGCTGTTATCTTCGCCAGCGCGGCTAAAGTGTCCTTCGTTAGTGTCAAAACGTACACCAAGGATTTCGATACCTTCGTTAAATGTGAAAGTAATTGGGCTTGCGCCTGTTCCTGGCATAGATCCTGCTACTGTTTCACGTAATACACCACGTGCTGTTAAGTGATAACGGTTATCTGGAGAGTTTGGTACTACTGCGCCAACAATGTGGCCAATAGCTTGTCCGCCTGCGCGAACTGTATCATCGATTGTCCATGCTTGCATACCAGAACGTAATACGAAATCTGCTGCGTCATCGTTCTCGTGTACAAACCATTCTAATCCGATGCTACCGTAGTTTGCTAATGTTACAACTTGCTCTTGTACAGGGTCGCCTGCGCCAGTCCAACGTCCGCCAGCTCCGCCGCCCCATGTTAATGGTACAGCTGTAAATGCCATTGCATCGTTGCCTGTTAAGTTAGTACCTGCAGGTGCATCACGGTATACAAAGTTTACGTTGGTTGTATTTATATCGCCAACAAATGCTACAATACCTGCACGACCAGCTGTTGGTTGTGGTAATGTTGCCCAAACTGCACTAACTTGAGCAGGTGTTAAAGGTTGTGCGTTTGCACCAGGTTGCCACATAAAGCCAGCAGTTGTACCAGTACCCATAGCCTCGCGACCTGCACGGTAGAAACGAACTTCAGCCTCTACAACGCCTGGTCTTGCGCGGTCATCAGCACCAATGTACAAACCACGAATGTTAATTTCGTCATTAACCAAACGGTTAATGTTAGTTGCGTTAGGTATAGTTAAACCAAAGTACAAAGTGTTCCAACGGTTAGCAACGTTAGTTGTGCCTTCAGGACCACGACGTACATCGTGAGTTGTTATACCAGTACCTCTATCTTGTCTGTCGCCCATTGGAGATGGGTTACCACCAAGGTTGTTGCCGCCAGCCGTATAACGAGTTGTTATAGTTGGACCAGTTGTTCCACCAAATACGTTATTGCTAACGTCGCCGTTGGTGGCACGGTTATTTTGTGCACGCAAGTTATCTTCCGATAAAGCTGTCCAGAAGAAACCTGGAGTAATAATTTCAATTTCTACAAACCATTCAGTTTGATCAAAAGCACCTTGAGCGCCTTCTCTAATTCTGATACCGTCTGCACGACCTTCGCCACCAACTAATACTGTACCGTATCTGTGGAAGTTTCTTGGTCCGCCGTTACGTGTAATTTGGAAAGTAGATTCGGAAACTACTGTTAAGTCAGTTCTAAAAGCAGTTTGTCCAGCTTGTGCCCAACCACCGTGGTGAGTGAACAATAAGTGGATTGGGTTGCTGTTTGTATCACCATGAGTAACATACTCTTGTGGTAATGCAATAAAGTGTGCACCACTTCCACCAGGAGGTGTTATTGGGAAGTTAGCTGTTCTCCAAATGTGGAGGAATGCTTGGTTGGTACCGCTTGCTAATACTAAAGCAGAGATAAACCAATCTTCAACTGTGTCATCTGTATCAACATTGCCAGGAGGGCGAGGTTGAACAGTTGTACCAGCAACAACACGTCCAAATTGGTTTACACCAACAGCACCAAAAGCGATAACGTTGCTACCATCACCGATAGCAGTTGCCATAGCATTAACAAGACCAGGTGTTGCTAAAATAGAATCAACCCGATGTCCTTGAACTGGAGGCATTTCTACACCATTATCATTAGGAACTACAACACGGGCATTTTCTACTACATCGCCGTCCTGGGTAATCCACCAAGGAGAACGAGCAACTACTGCACGAGTAAGGTCAGCATCAGCACTTGCAGGTACTGTGAAAGTAGGCATAGCCCAAACGATTCTAAATAAATCGCCAGGTGCTCCACTACCAACTAATACCAAACCAGCTACAACTGGCTCCATGTTATAGTGAGTCATAACCTGTAAATTCAAAGCGTTCAACACTGTGGCGTTAAATGCCAAGAATACAGATGTAGCAGGAGGGTTTGGAGAAGGTTGTACAAGGTCAGGACGATCACCAATAGCAGGTGCTGTTGTTGTTAATGGTAGGTCTCCCCAACCCAAATCAAAACTAGCACGTCCTAACAAAGCAGGAACAGGGTCTGCACCAGGAACTTCCAAATTATTACCACGTTGAGCAGGAGGAGTTTGCAACCAACTAATTAAGCCAGGCATACCCCAACGAGCATCTTCAACTTGTGCCATGGATAAAGCAGCAGTGCCATTTTGAGCCAAAGCCCAACCACGAGTATTTTGAAGTTGAACCAAAAGGCTTGCTACATATTCGTTACCAGCACCAACAAAGTAGTCGGAAGCAACCATAATATGGCGCAAGTTACCACCAGGAGCAGGAGCTAAATTAGTGTTAATACCGCCATCAATGCTCACAGGTTGAGCACCTGCTGGAACAGAAACATCATAACTGAAAGTTGGTTGAGTAAAAGTACGAACGATGTCTTCACGAGCAACGATAACACCGTTACCCCAGTCACGAACGTTGTTTGCAGGGCCGCCACTTTCAAAAAGCGAACCCGTGCGGTTAGCTGCGGCAATAATACCAGTAGAGGTAGCACCTACAGCCATTGGCAAAAGTGAAAAAGTCATCACGAATGCCAAAAGTAACGCAATTTTTCTTCTCATTAGATTGTGTACCTAGTTTCTAAAGCCAATAAATTTGACGAAGAGCTTGACGAGTAGGCGAATACAGTCAAAAAGCAACTGTAGCAGAAAACGCAAGTAAAAAGTTCGGGTAAAACACGAACAACAAGCGAAATCATAAAGAAACCAGTACCTCCTTTCTTTTTTAAAAAAGATACTATAGTTTTTTTTGGTTTCGGGGCTAACCTTTACAACTTGCTTGTACAGGCAAGTTTTCTCCGAGAAAGCGAAGTAGTAGTTAGTTAGAAAGGAACACGCATTAACCAAATTGAAAGTAGTAGCAAGGTGGGAAAAAACAATTCAAGAAAGATTGACCTGTGTAATTGATAACACCTTATCAAAAGTTCCTATTAAATTTTTTAAGCACCGTGTGGCGAAAAGTTAATGTAACATTTGCCAAGCTAAAACACAAGCAATTTTCTACACGCAAGAACCGACTTATAATAACTAAAACAACCTCGGCGTTGGCAAAAAGCCAAAAGCCCAACAAGAGTACACAGTTTTGTAACAAAACGGTAAACTTGTTTCCTCGTATTGAGGATAAACATAGTATATATCATGGTTTTGAGAAAGTCAAGGGGGTTGGGGTAATTGTAATTTTTTTGTAATATTTGGGGGAATGTTTATACTCGAACAACTTAAAAATAGGCTGTTGTAGAAAAACGGGCGGATAATATCCGCCCCTACAATATCAACCGTAGGGGCGGATATTATCCGCCCGCATTTTTGAGTTTGCCTATTTTTGGATTTTGCCTATTTTTTGGGATTTTATTTGTCGTCATAATGATTTTTGCAGGAAAAAATTATTACATAGTCTTCATTATCATAATTGGCGTACTTAAAAATGAGACGGTTTTTTTTATCAATGCGACAGCTTTTACAACCTGCCAAATTGTGCTTTAGGTTTTCTACTTTGCCTATAGTTTGGGTATCGTTACGAGAAATACTTTTTAATAAGACATTTAATCGTTCGAAGATTCTTCTATTTTTGCTTTGCCAGTACAAATAGTCTTCCCATGCTTGGTTATGAAACGCCTTAATCATTGTCGGTAACTATTAGTGGCTTTATGGGATTAAAAAGGTCGTCAAAATGGTCGGAACGGTATAGCAATTCTTCAAGAGTAAGGGTATATTCGCCGTCTTCTGTTAAAGTACGCAAATCAACGTCAAATGGAATGCCATTATCTCGTATAGCTTGTTTAATAAAAAGCCTAAAAGCGGACGAGCAATCGAAACCTAATTCTGCAAAAAATAATTCTGCTAAAGTTTTTAATTTGTCCTCAACTTCGATGGTTATTGATGTCATAAAATCACTCCTTAAAAAATTTTGATTATTTTTAGTCATTCGGCGAAGAATTTTTCGCTCCGTTTACACGTTGCAGTAAATCTTCTTTAGTTAAAACAAAATCGTGGTTTGTACGCTTTCGCAAATCGATATCGAACGGAATACGCCGCTCTCTGATTGCTTGTCTGGCGAAAACAGTAAAAGCGGTAGCAAAATCAAAGCCGAGTTCTTCTAAAAACTCTTCGGCTTGTGCTTTAAGTTCTTCAGACATTGTTAGGGTAATTTGTGCCATAAAATCAACTCCTTGTAGGGGCGAATCCGTTCGGTAGGCGAGTCCGCCCGTTTTTTGTTTTTATTTGTCATTGTAATGGTTTTTGCAGGATAAAATTTCCATAAAGGTATTGTTTTCATATTTGGAAACTTTATATATAAGTCTGTTTTTTTATCGATGCGTAGACTGTACCAACCTGCTAAATCATATTTTAATTTTTCTGGTTTGCCTATGCCATCGAAATTGTTTCTTTTAACGCCTTTTATTAGTTTGTGGATTCGTATGATAGTTTTTGTGTCTCCTTTTTGCCAATTTAGGTATTCTTTCCAGGCTTTTTCGTGAAAGGCACTAATCATTGGATTCGCCTATTATTACTGGTGTTGCAAAAGCAAAAGCCTTATCCATTTCTTTAGCACGCCGTACTAATTCTTCTCTTGAAAGGTCGTCCTCGTCATCGTAATCGTCGTCGTCGTCGTTATTCAAACTAATGTAAAAAGGAATAGAGCCTTTCCTTATAGCCTGTTTAAGAAAAACAGTAAAAATGGTAGAAAAATCAAAACCCAGTTCGTCTAAAAATTCTTCGGCTTGGGCTTTAAGTTCGTCTTTCATGTTAATGACAACTTGTGCCATAAAATCAACTCCTTTGGATAGTTTTTGTGTACTTGATTATTATATAGCAAGGTTAATAATTTTGCAATAATGTTGACTAATAAAATTTTTTGTGGTATTGTGGTTAATGAGGTGGTTTATTTGGAATATATCTTTAACGACAAACGATATTCTTGGGATCCCAACAAAGAAAAAATTAACATACAAAAACATGGAATTTCATTTATAGAGGCGGTTACAGTTTTTGAAGACGACGATGTAAAATACATTATAGACGATAAAAATTCAATGGACGAAGATAGATTTTTAGCGATTGGATATAGCGATACATTAAAAATGCTATCTGTATGTCATTGTTTGCGAGAAAATGACGAACTTACAAGAATAATTTCCGTTAGAAAAGCCACAAAAACGGAAACAAAAATTTATGGAGGAGATTACTATGGATTATGACGATAATTTTGAAATGGAAGAAGAATACGATTTTTCCAAAGGAGTAAGAGGAATATTTGCTGAAGCTAACGCATTAACAAGAAAACGAGGAAAATACCAAACGTTGCTATTCGACCGTGAAAACAACAAAGTTACAATTTCCGAAATTAAAGTTGGCACACGAGAAGTTTTATCGAGACAGGTTTACGATATTGACAAAATGCCAAAAATTGAAACAGCACCCGAAATGAAACAAGCCATAAAAAGAGGGCATGAAAATCTTCGCAAGCTACGAGCTGCCACTTTTGCAGAAGACAGCGAAACGGCTATTAAAAAGTTACGAGAAGAATTAGCTGAAGAGGCTAAACAGTGGGCTGATTATTAAAATATGACAAAAATAATATCCATTAGCCATATCGATATAAATAACCAAGCAGAAGTACAATTACAATTAGAAAATTTTGCACAAAAATATGCAAACGCAACAATAGAATATTCCTGCGAAATTTGTACAGACGGCACTGTTTATACGTTACGTGGCAACGAAACATCTGTAGACCCTACAATAATTGGCATTACAAAATTAGTAGGTGCAATAGGAATACATAACCATCCGCCAAACCCTAACGGCACAGCTTACGATTCATTTAGTAAAAGCGATTTGCTGTTTTGTTGCAAATATAAGCAAGGCAAGCAGTATGTAGTGTCGCTTGACCGCCGTAATGCTTTTGAGTTTACAAAATTTTATACGGAAGACGAAATCTATTTTGCATACAGAAACGCCCTCAAAACACTGCGAAATTTGCATTTTAGGGCAACAACTGAAATATCAAATGAGCAAGAAGAAATATTAAAGATTCTTAATAACGAACTGAAAGGATTTGAATTTTATGAAAACTTTTAAGGAAGAATTGCGAGATTTGAATTACTGGTACATGATGAAAGCCGAAGAATTTTACGAAAAATACCCAACAAGAGCATCCTGTATAGCATTCGAAGGCTTATGTGCTGGTAGACCAGATCCAAATTGTCCTCATTGCATGGAAGAACACGAAAATTGGCAAGAATATCAACGTCGCGCAAAGGCACTCGAAGAAAAATATAACATATTACAACCAGCATAACCCAAAGGAGGAAAAAAATATGTCCGCAATAACCACCGAAAACCCAATAAATCCCAAAATACCAACCGAACCCATCGAACCCATCGAACCCATCGAACTTGTCGAAGAAACCGAGCAAAAAAAACGCAAGCCCGAAGATTACATCATGTATCTTATTTTAGGCGGAATTTACGCATTTTCCGTTAATATGTCGATTCTCAATACAACCATTGTGCAAGTGCCGCTTTGGTCGCTTGCTTTGCTTGGTTTTGTTATGCTTGTTGTGTTTGGAATAATTTTTCACAACAAATTTACAATGCTGTTTACCCTTGCGTTTATCGCTTTTATGGCATTTTTTACGTTCCTATTGCGAGAACAGCTTGAAGATTTATGGCTGTTCGCAAACGATATTATTTTGTTTGCACGCGGCTACATAACATTTCAGCAGGATTTTGTTTGGCCTGTTGTCGTAATTATCAGCTTGCTAACGGCTCTTTTTATTGCAATTAGCTTGTATATAAATTTTAACTTCTATCTAATGGCGGCGTTCGGAGCGGCTATTTTTATAATCGCTTGGTTAATGGATTATGCGCAATCTTGGTTGGGATTTTTGTTGTATCTTTTCTGTTTTTGCGTGTTGCTTATTTACAAGTTGCAAAACCGCCAATCGGACGGCACAAAAGCCGCTTTGGTTAGTGCTCCAGTTTGTGCTTTAATTGTTTGGGTGGTTAGTCTTACGCCAACGCCAACCGCCTCGCTTGACAACGCAACGCTTAATCGTCTGTTGCACGACCCATGGGATGTTGTCGGCGAAATTTTTTTTATGGCGTTTAATCCAAAATATTTTTCCTTTCAAACAACGGGTTTTGCTGGACAAGGTGGACGGCTCGGCGGGCCCGTTAGTCCAAACAGTCGTCCAGTTATGGCAGTTGATGCAGAGCGCCGAGTTTACCTTTCGGGAGCAACCCACAACACGTACACTGGCGACGGTTGGATTTCTGTCAACAACGAATTTGAGCCTGTGGATTCTAACATTCATCCATCTTATATGGAATTTATGGAAACCGCAAGCGCGCTTTTGTGGCACACAAGCCGTTTGGAACTCTCTGCTGAAAATCGGCATATTCAGTTAATTTCACATTTGCCAATAAATAATGTTGACATTTTTGTTGGAAACAACCGAACAGGCAGCTTGTTTCGTCCAATGCGAGAGCGCGGCATTTACTTTGAGAATCCAGCATTAAACGAAATGTTACAAATAAACCCGTCTGGCGACAGGCGACTTGATCAGCTAATTCCGCGAGATTCTGCGTATCGCTACAATTTTCTCGACCTCGATTATCGGGACGAAATTATACAAGATATTTTGCGGCAATCTCGGCGCGGGCTTTACTGGGATATGATAAACAACAGCCATTGGCGGATGATTCCCGTTTATTTGGATGACGAATACAGCACGGAAATCGGTTACGTAACTTTGGAGGTTTTCAACGGGATTTTGGAACTTCACGTTTACATTGAAGGACGGCGAATTTCTAGTCGACAAGCGACAATTCCGCCATTCGAGGATAATTACCAATTTTTAACAAATTTTGACAACCTAATAATGGGACATTCCGAGTTATCGGCTGGCGAGGTTCAATTTTTTGATCAAGTTGTATCTGAAGGAGCAACAACCTTGACAAGCCTAATTGCAATGGCGAGCCGTTGGCAACTTTTGGCGGATTACGCCGATTTTGTCTACAGCAATTATACGCAACTTCCCGACGATTTACCGCAGCGAGTAATCGACCTTGCGCACGAGATAACTCAACACGCCGAAACCGATTACGACCGCGCCCTAGCATTACAAGAATTTTTGATACAATTTCCGTACACGTTATCGCCAAGCAATCCTCCGCTTGACCAAGATTTCGTAGATTATTTCCTATTTGACGGACAAGAGGGATATTGCGTATATTACGCATCGGCAATGGTAGTAATGGCACGAGCAATCGGTTTGCCCGCACGGTATTCCGAGGGATTTTTGTTGCCAGCACAGCGCGATTCCCAAACTGGACTTTTCACAGTAACCAATCGCAACGCGCACGCCTGGGCAGAAGTCTATTTTGAGGGTTTTGGTTGGATGATAATTGAAACGACAGCGCCGTATGTTTTCGCAATGTACGAGCGACCTTTTGCGGCGGCATCGGATATTTTCGCAAGCGGTTTTGCAAGTTGGGAATACGAAGAATATCTCCGCCAAATGGGGCTTTGGGATATGATTGCTCCTGGCGGTTGGGAACTTGACATGGAAATAGAATTTACGGGACAATTTGCCGTAACAGCCCCGCAAAACAACCAACAGCAAGAGTTAAATTTGCTATTACTCGGGATAATAGCAGCGGCATCTATTCCAGCGGTAATATTGTTATACTTTGCAATATGGCACATTTTATTGTGGTTGCGGCGGCGTAATTTAAGCAAACTAGATTCCAACCAACAGGCAATACAATATTATCGTGAAATCTTAAAAATAACCAAATACTGGCGTTATCCCATATTAAAAGAAGAAACTCCCTACACTTACGGACAACGCCTACGTTATCGCTTTTCATTCGTAAACGATACAGTCTTTATACGCGACCTAAACGAAATATACTACCGCGCCAAATACGGCGGCAAGCCCTTCACCCAAGAAGACGCAACTTTCATGAAAAATTGCTACTACGAGCTAACCAACTACGCAAAATACGTAAAAGGTCGCCACAAATATTTCTATTTGCGGTATTTCAAAGGGATAATAAATTATTAAAGATTAAAACCTTGGGGCTCTGCCCCAAACCCCGCAAGGAACGCGTCCCTTGACCCGCTATTTTTTATTGGGTTAAGGTGTGAAAAATTCAAAGGCAAAACCTTATGTTGCATAGGGTTTTGCCTTTTTGTATTTGTAATTGATATGTTGCAGAATGCCGAATATTGCGAATTTGGAACATTTCAGATTTGGAACAAACGGGCGGACCCGCCTGCCGGACGGGCAGGTAATATCCGCCCCTACAAATTGCCAACCGTTGTGCGGATATTTTTTGCCCCACAAATCGCCAAAACCGCAGGGTGTATATTTTTTGCCCCCACAAATTACCAACGTAGGGGCGGATAATACCTGCCCGTCCGGCAGGCGGGTCCGCCCGTTTTTTCTACATTAACATATTTTTAAGATTAACCTATTTTTAGGTTGTCATTTTCAACTTTCGCCCAATTTAGCAATCCCAATATTTATGCGGCGGATTGTCTCGGGTTTGCCGAGCAGTTCGCATAATTCGGATGCACCGCCTGGAGATGACGGTTTTCCCGATAGGGCGGTTCTTATTGGCCATAAAATTTGCGAGTTTTTTAAGTTTAACGATTTGCCACATTCTACCGCAGCGTTGTATAAGGTTTCGTTGTTCCAGGTGGATTCGTTCAAATTTTCGTAAACTGGCAAAATTGCCTTTAGTGCCGTTTGCGAAATTTCCAAATCCGTTTTCATTTTCTTGTGTATAAATAATGCGGTTTCGTAGTTGGGTAATGTATCGATAAAGTCAACCAATTCGGGAATCTCGTGCAAGAAAGCGATTCGTGATTGCACAATATTTGCTATTGCCGCTAAATCAACGAAATTTGCTTTAATTGCCTGTTTTAAGGTTGGCAATGCTAGTTGATAAAAATCTTCGGTTGGCAATTTTTTTATATGTTCGCCGTTCATCCAAGCCAATTTTTTGTGGTCGAAAAGCGACGGCGCTTTGCTGATATTTTTTATTTCGAAAACCTCGACCAATTCTGGTAGCGTGAAATATTCTCGGTTGTCAGGAGAACTCCAGCCGAGGAACGCAATATAATTTATTATCGCTTGCGGCAAATATCCCATATCCAATAAATCTTGAAAAGACGCATCGCCGCGACGTTTGGATAATTTTTCGCCGTTTTCGTTTAACATTAACGGCAAATGTACGTAAGTGGGAATCTCCCAGCCAAAAGCCTTGTACAGCAAATTATATTTTGGCGTTGACGTAAGATATTCGCTGCCGCGCACAACATGAGTTATTTCCATTGTGTGATCGTCCACCACGTTTGCAAAATTATAGGTTGGCATTCCGTCCGATTTAATCAAAATTTGGTCTTCAATTTCGGCGTGCTCGATGGTTATATTGCCGAAAATTTCGTCTGTGAACGTTGTGCTGCCCTCTGGGATAAGCTGGCGAATCACAAAAGGGACGTTATTTGCCAATTTTTCGGATATTTCCGTTGCCGATAAATTAAAACAATGGCGGTCATATTTATGCAAATTGCGGCTTTCTAGTTCCTCTTTTGTGCAGAAACAGTAGTAGGCTTGCTTTTTGTCAACCAGTTCTTTTGCATATGGCATATACAAATGTTTGCGTTCACTTTGGACATATGGACCAAAG
The DNA here is from genome assembly GCA_009778185.1 of Bacillota bacterium. Classification (GTDB taxonomy): domain Bacteria; phylum Bacillota; class Clostridia; order Lachnospirales; family WQUN01; genus WRKG01. Next base: position 16,335 of record WRKG01000288.1, on the reverse strand, counting down.
TTTCCGCCAATATTTGGACCTTCGTCATAAGTCAAGCCAGTAATTTTTAGCGTATCTAAAATAATATTCATAGCACCGTCAACAAGCCTGTTTTGGTCGGTGTCTTCAATACGTAACACAAAAACACCGCCATTATGTTTGGCTATAAGATACTCGTACAAAGCAGTACGCAAGTTGCCAATGTGCATACTTCCCGTTGGACTCGGTGCAAATCTAGTTCGTACCATTTTATCATTCCTTTATAATGCGAATCAGCGGTTGAAAAGTTGAATTTGCTGAATGTAGGGGCGGATATTATCCCAATGTCATTAACTTTAAGCCTATGTTGCAGAAATATCGAAACGCACAAACGGGCGACCGAGGACGGTCGCCCCTACGCAAGCAATGTAAATCCAAGGCTGATTCGCATTTATTATATAATCACAAACAAAATCCCTGCAATAAATAAACCAAAAATGCGGGTCTGGGTACGCGTACCCAGCGGGGTTTGGGGCAGAGCCCCAAGGTTTTGGGGTTTAGTGCGTGCGTAACATATCGACTAGGCGTATGTACATTGAGTTTACGTTGGCTAGATTGTCTTTTAGTTCGGCGGCTACGTCGCTTTGTTTGGTAACTAGTTTGTCGGTGCTGGTTACGGCTGTAACGATTTCTTCAACGGATTCGCGGAGAGTGCCTAGTTTTTGTTCGATTTGCTCCGAGGAGGCTCGGCTACTTTTGGCAAGTGAGCGAACTTCTTCCGAAACAACCGAAAAACCGCGACCTGCCGCACCTGCTCTTGCCGCTTCGATTGAGGCATTTAAGCCCAAAATGTTACTTTGCGCCGCAATAGATTTTATCGCCGCTATTATCGTTTGCGTTTCGTTTACGTTCGTGGACGATTCCACCGATAACCGCAAATTGGATTCCTGGGCTTTGGATAACGATTCTGTGGTGGACAAAATAGCCTCAATTTGCTTTATCATTTCTTCGATGGCGGTGCTAAAGTTTGTGATTAGGTCATCTAGTACGTCTTTTTGTTCCTTTTCGCGGGTAATATCTTGAACCGAGCCGACAACACGCAACGGCGTTCCAGTTGCATCGCGCAAAATAGAGCCGTCCGCCCTAAACCAAATATATTCGCCAGTTTTACGGCGAACTCGATACTCAAATTCGCACGGAGTTCTGCCCGATCTGTCCATTAAAGCTGCGTTAAAACCTGTCAAAATTTTGTTTTTATCTTCTGGGTGCAAACTGTCGCCCCAAGAACTTAATTTGTTGGGAAAATCGGATTCATTATTGTAACCTAATAAATGTCGAAATTCATCCGACCACCAAAACTCGTTGTCGCCACTAACTGGGTCTTTTGAGTTGACAACCATATCCCAAAGGGCAATATTTATGGACTTTTGTAGCAAATCTAAACGTAGCAACGAAACCTCTTTGTCGATTGCATCTATTTTTTGTTGAGAAATATCTTGAATAGCGCCTGCAACTTTTAAGGGCGTGCCGTCTCTATCACGCAAAGTAGAGCCATGCGATCTAAAATAGCCGTATTCGCCATTTTTTCGCATAAGCCGATATTCAATATCGAGGGGCGTTTTGCCCGTTTTGTCAAGCAAATGAGCCCCAAAGGCGTTATTTGCATAATCTCTATCTTCGGGATGCAATCTGTCTGCCCAACTGCCCAAAACGTTGGGGAAATCTTGTTCGTTGCTAAAGCCCAAAAGTTTTCTAAATTCGTCCGACCAAACAAATTTGTTGTTGGGATTAACGGGATCGCCCGCAACAACTTCCATATCCCAAAACTTTAAGTCGGAAGATTGCATAATAAGGGCATTTTTTGTGTTTTCATATTCTTGTTGTTGATAAACGTACGAAACCATATCTTCGATGAGGGATAAAATTTTGGTAAGTTCGGGCGATAAATTGGAAATATTGTCAACATGGATATTTCTTCCCAATTTAAGGGCATCGGACATTCTCATTATAATGCTGATTAAGTCGTCGTAACCAGCGACCATTTGTGCGGCATCTCGTTTAAGTTTTTCTTCGTGAATATCGCGAATCATTCCAGAAATATGAATAGGGTTACCACTTGCATCGCGCGAAATTTTACCTACTCCTTGAAACCAACGATATTGTCCATTTTTATTTCTTATACGATGCTCAACGTCGTAAGGCGTTTTGCCCGATTTATCGCTAAAAAAAGCGCCAAACTGCTTAACAACCTGCGGAGCATCTTCTGGGTGCAACAAAGCCGACCACGAGCCAACTTTATTGGGAAAATCGTTTTCATTCGAAAAACCCAACAACTGCTTAAATTCTGACGACCAAGTAACAGGATAATTATGGTCCGATAACGGATTAGTGCCATCTTTAGGCAAAGCAGTATCGTACAAGCCTATTTTTAATGACTGATTAGCAAGACTTTGTTTCATAATGTTAAAGTCTGCTAGCTTATTGCAGTTGTCAAAAGCCGTGGACAAATTTTCAAATATCTCTAACATTTTAGGAGAAGCATCGTTTGGGACTCTACCCATATGTAACTTTCCAGTTTCGCTTTCTTGTAATAATCGTTTGCTCTCCTCTAGCAATAAATCAATGGAAGAGCGTTGTGGTTGATTAACGTTTGTGTCAACCGTAGTTTTTTTTCCAAACATGGAAACCCTCCTTCAAAAAGTTCACAAAAAATTTACAATAAATATTGTACCACAAAAATTAAAACTAGACAATTTAATAAATTTGTTGTATATTATAATTATGAAAACTATTATACTAAAAGCGTGGGCAAAAATCAACTTAACTTTAGATGTACTTGAAAAACGTGCGGATGGTTATCATAATTTGGCATCCGTTATGCAAACTGTTGGACTGTACGATTCTGTAAGTTTGGAAAAAGCCGCCAAAACTACAATAAAAACAAACTCGCCAAACTGCCCAGCCAACGAAACCAATTTAGCTTACAAAGCGGCAAAACGTCTATTGACAGGATATTCGATACAGCAAGGCGTTGCAATAGAAATATACAAAAATATTCCGATAGCGGCTGGGCTTGCTGGCGGTAGTGCCGATTGCGCCGCAACGCTACACGGAATCAACGAACTTTTCGATTTGAAAATTCCTCAACCAAAATTGTTGCAAATTGCCGCCGAACTTGGCGCAGATGTGCCTTTTTGCCTACTTGGCGGCACGCAACTAGCCGAGGGAACAGGCACAAAACTAACCGAATTGCCAAAGCATCCCAATGTTGTTATAGTTTTAGCGTATTTGCCCATAAAAATGCCGCTTGACAAAACGGCAAAAATTTATCAAGAACTAGACAAAAGTTTTTTCCCAAAAGAACGCCAAACCGAAACCGTAGTAAATGCTCTAAAATTAGGAAATATTTCCAAAATTGCCGAAAATTTATCAAATAATTTTACGCCAGTTGTTTCGTCTATGTACATGGAAGTTTTGGAACTTATCGCAGCCTTTCGTCAACAAGATTCTTTGGGCGTTAATATGACAGGTAGCGGGCCAACCGTTTTTGCTTACTTCGAAACCGAAAAAGCGGCGTTTAAGGCAGTAAAAAAAGTTTCGCAAAGTTTTCCAAATTGTGTTATGTATTGTGTAAACCCTAGAAATATTTGATTTTTAATAAACTATATAAAATGGAGAGGAGTGCTACTAAACAAACAGTAAAAAGCTGTTTTATTTGCTTATGTTTAAGTAGCAAAGTATATGAAATTTATAAAAATGGTTTTAGCACTAACAATATTTTTTTCCATAGCAAGCACCGCACCAGTTTTGGCAAGCAATTTTTTAGATGTACCCGTCAACCATTTTGCAGTAGAAGCAATACGTTGGGTTTCTAGCCCAGCGAACGGAAGTTACATGGTAGGCGATGCTTCAAATAATTTTAACCCAAGCCGTGTGCCAGATTCCTTTGAAACGGCGATAGCGTTAGCAATGGCAGCAGGATTTAAGTATTCGCCAGCAAGCATAACGCCAGCCGATCAAGCTATGTTCGATTTAGCATACGAACGGCACGGTGCCGCTTTAGAAAGCATGGCAAGCATTCATCCAAGTTGGCGCAGAATTGCCAACCGAGAAATTGCTTTTTTAATGGAACTGGATATTATTACTCAAAATGACTTAATGAATTTTATATCTGTTGCACCAAACGGCACAGAAACAGTAGCTTTGCTAAGCAAAGAGGCAGCCGCTACTTTTGTGTTGCGTTTAGCCAACCAAACTAATTTTCCCGAAACACAATCGTTTACATTTACCGATAACGCCGCAATTAGTGCAATGTACCGCCAATACGCATATTTAGCCTATCAACTAGGAATTGTTACAACCTACGATGGGCATTTTTCGCCAGCACGGCACGTTACACGGGCAGAACTTGCACAAATGTTTTATACTTTGCGAATATCCGCGCCAAGTTCGCCAGGTTTTGCAAATGCAAACCCGCCAACGCCGTTATCAACGCCAACTCCAACTCCAACGCCAGAACCCGAAAGCCCTTTTACACGTACATTTCACGGTACATTGGATTCCGTTTTGCCTAATGCAATTCAAATTACCACCGAAAACGGCACAAGTACCTACGAATTTGCCGCAAATCCCGTTATTATGCTGAACAACGAACGCATAAATCCAACCGATTTGGAAGTTGGAATGCTTGCCGCTGTTGGGCTTAATGCAAATGAGCAAATTATCAGTATGCTCGCTCGCGAACCTTTTGATGCTCCTAATAATGTTCCTCAAAATAATGAAAATGCTGAAAATAATGAAAATGACGAAAATATTGAAAATAACGAAAATAATGAAGAAATTACGCCAGTTCCAACGCCAATGCCGACTCCTCCGCCTTTGCCAGATGTATCAGAGTTGCCGCCTGTGGATTTTCCTGTGGCAACGCCGATTCCCACTTTTCCAGATTTGCCGACAACGGCGATTCCTCCTATTGCGGTAATTCCTCCAAATAACGCCGTTTTGTTTCGTGCAGAGGGCGTAATTTTGGGAACAACCACAACAGCGGCGGGCCCAACAATTACAATACGTACATCTCGTGTACGCATATTGACTGGCGAAGTTGTTTCCGAGGATAATACATATCTTGTAACGCAGCACACAACAATTATGCGCGGCAACGAAAATGTGCCGTTGTCCGATTTGCGCCTAAACGAGATAATTACTTTCGATTACAGTGCACCGAACATTCTTCACGCTTTGCGGTTGCCCGAACGCACTCGCACAATTCAAGGAATGTTAATTGCACGTTATTTTGTCGAGCAACGTCCTGTGCTAGTTATTGAAGATTTTAATGGCAATACGCACGAATTACCAGTTGCAACAGAAACAACCGTCGGCGGAGCAACTACTTTTGTCCGCAACGGCTCGACGGCGGCACGATGGTTCGATTTGCGAATCGGCGACAGCATAGTTGCACAAGTGGAATTTGATAGGCTTGCAAGCATAACAGCGCAAGGTCTAAATTCGGAAACCACTGGCTTTTTGGAGGAAATTCACATAACTCAACAACTTGACACAATTACAATAAGGCAAGCAAACGGCACTTTGGCAAGATTAGCTTTGCCGCCCGAAGTATACGATATTTACAGCCTTCGCTTGGGAATGGAATTACACGTTTCCATGGAAAGCCGCGAAATTTACAACCTTGATGTGCTAGATCCCACTGCACAAATAGTTACAGAAGTTGGCTTTATCGGCACAATACAATCTTTGCGGCATGGTCATACGATGGTTGTAACTATTCCTGCAACAGGCACAACGCCAGCTAGCCGCCGCACAATCCGCGTGGACGGCAACACAATAAATACCGCAACCGACAGCACTCTAATTTTTACCGATTTGCGTACCCAAATGAGATTATATATAGTAATGTTAGCAGACACTAACACAGCCCAATTTATAACTATTTTACCTTAACTATGTACTATTAAAAAGTAGGTGTAAAAATGCCAGAAAGAAAATCGCCACCACCAGTAAGAACAGCCAAACCGATAAAAAGTGTAAAAATGCCCGCTCCACCGCCCGAGTTGTCAACCGAATTGCCGCGCCGTCCCAAGCCAGCACAGGTTTCGCAACCGCAACCACAGCCAAAACCAGTTAGACAACCGCAACCAACACGCACAACAACAAAATACACGCCAAAACGGGCAAAAAAAGTAAAAAAAGTATCGGTTACAAACAAGGTATCTCGCAAGGTAAAAAAGGCGCGCCGTTTTATGCGCCGCACAAAAATTGTGGGAATTTCCACTGCTGTTATTTTGTTGGCAACAATGATTTTTTTGATAATTTGGAACATTACACGAGATAACGCAATAGCAATCTATGTTGGAGATATTCCTACAACTGCGGTAGTTGCTACAACTGAAAACACTGAAAATGCCGAAAACTCGGAGGAATCCGAAACGGTTGACGAAATCGTCGATGATTCCGAGCCAATCGCATTTATTGCTTTAACGGAAGATATGACCGAAAGCGTTCTGCGAACAGAGGCAATCCGCCGCTTGGAAAATATCGAAAACGCCAGAATCGTTTTAAGTGATAACATAACAATCGCAGCAACAAATACATCTAGCCAAAATATAATCTCGTTTGACGATGCTGTAAATAGATTGGTTGACGTGTTGCATTTTCGCATTTTGGGCGTTGCAATCGAGGTTGAATCTAATCGCGTTGCCGTTTTACGCAACCAGGAGGACGCAAACGAGTTAATTAGACGATTGCAACTTCCGTATATGTCGGCAAACGAATATGTTTCGGTGGATTTTGTGGAAGATTTCGCAATGTCCAATGTTGACATTGACGAAAGCCAGTTAAGCACAATCGAGCAAGTTTTGACACGTTTAGAGGGCGATGCAACCGTTATGGAAGAATACATTGTGCAACCAGGCGATAATTTGGGCTCGATTGCATTGCGGCACGGAATAACCATCGCACAGCTGTATGAATACAATCCAGGAATCTCGTCAAATGCGACTTTGCACGTTGGCGAGGTATTGACAATACAATCTTCGCGCCCATATTTGTCGGTTCGCACAGTTGAGGCAATTACTAGAATAGAGGAAATCCCAATAGAAACGGAAACAATATCCAACCCTGGCGAAAGTTCCACGTTCTCGCAAGTTTTAAGGGCAGGTACAGCAGGCGAACAAGAAATAGTAGTGCATATTACAAGAATAAATGGAATCCAAGTGGGCGAAGAGGAAGTTGTAGCAACGCGCGTAATCCAAGAAATGGTTACTACTACTATCGAAGTTGGTACTTTGTAATGTTGTTTTATAATGGAAATTGGTAGTTGAGTTTTTGTAATGGTGGGAATGTTGCGAGGTTGTAGAATATTGTAAAGTTGTGGCGTATTGCAAAAATTGTAGAATATCGCAAAGTTGTAGAATGTCGCAAAAGTTGTAGAATATCGCAAAGTTGCAGAATGTTGCAAAGTTGTAAAATATTGCGGGTTTTAGTAAACGGGCGGATATTATCCGCCCGTATCTCAAAATCTGCCCGTGTTTCAAAATTTGCCCATATTTCAACATCCGCCACTATTTCAACATTTATCTTGATAACGTGCAAACAATATGTTATATTATATGTAGGAAGTAGGAAGTGAAAAAATGCGAATAGGAATAGGCTACGATGTGCATAAATTGGTAGCTGAACGATTATTGATTTTGGGCGGTGTAACTGTGCCGTTCGATAAAGGTTTACAAGGACATTCTGATGCAGATGTGTTGGTTCATGCAATTATGGATGCTTTGCTAGGTGCAGCTAGCTTGGGAGATATTGGCAAGTTTTTTCCCGATACAGATGACCGCTACAAAAACGCCAACAGCTTGCATTTATTGGCAACTGTAAAACAAGCATTACAAGCTAGCAATTTTACGGTTGTCAACATAGATTCAATAATAGTGGCACAAAAGCCCAAATTGGCGGATTTTCTGCCGAAAATGGCACAAAATATATCCGAAGTTTTGGATATTTCTACTACAGTAGTCAATGTAAAAGCCACCACAGAGGAATATCTCGGATTTACTGGCAACGGCGAAGGAATCGCCGCCCATGCAGTTTGTTTGTTGGAAAATGAACGGCTGTAAATAAAATAAAAATGTAGGAGCAGATTCGCCCCTACAAACCGCCAGTAGTAATCCAAAATTTTATAACAATCCCATTAGGAAAAATTGCGGGTCAAGGGCGCGCGCGTCCTTGCGGGTGTGGGCAGCGCCCACGGTTTTATAGAAGAGGAAAAATTTTGAACGATTATATAAGAAACATAAAAAATAAAGATCCGTCCATAAAAAGCAATGCGGAAATTCTGTTGTATCCTACTTTTTGGGCTACAGCGTTTTACAAGGTTGCGCACTGGCTGTACAACAACAAAATGTTCTTTTTAGCAAGATTTTTATCTCAAACGGCACGGCTACTTACTGGAATTGAGATTCACCCAGGTGCAAAAATTGGAAAATGCCTTTTTATTGACCACGGAATGGGCGTTGTTATCGGCGAAACTAGCGTTATTGGCGATTATGTAACTATTTATCATGGCGTAACTTTAGGTGGCACAACTACCAATAAAGTCAAGCGTCATCCAACTATCGGAAACCACGTTATTATCGGAGCAGGTGCAAAAATTTTGGGTAGCTTTTTTGTAGGAGATTACTCGCGGATTGGAGCAGGTTCGGTAGTAGTTAAAACTGTGCCATATGGTAGCACGGTTGTGGGAAATCCTGCAACTATCGTAAAAACTAAAGAGGTGAATTTTTTTGAAAACAGAAAATATAAATAATCCAATAAAAATATATAATACATTAACTGCCCAAAAAGAGCCGTTTGTCCCGCACAAGGAAAACGAAGTTAAAATGTACGTTTGCGGACCAACCGTTTACAATCTGCTCCATGTGGGAAATATGCGGTGTTATGTGGTTTTTGATACCGTTCGCCGCTTTTTGGAAAGCCGCAATTACAAAGTTACAATGGTGCAAAATTTTACTGATATAGACGACAAAATTATAGCACAAGCCCAAACAGACGGCACTTCCGCCGCCGCCGTTTCCGAAAAATACATAAACGAGGCGAAAATTGACTATCAATCTTTGAACATTTGCCCTGCGGAAAATTACCCACAGGTAACACAGGAAATTCCAACAATTATCGAAATGATTGCCGAGTTAATTTCAGCAGGATTTGCCTACGAAAAAGGTGGACACGTGTTCTTTGCCACGGAAAAATTTACCGATTACGGCAAATTATCCAAAAAAAATATTGCCGATTTAATCGCAGGTGCAAGAGTCGCCATAAATGAAGAAAAAAACAGCCCTGTCGATTTTGTGCTGTGGAAACCAGTAAAAACGGAGACAAATAGCGATGTTGAAAATGTTACGAACGTTGAACCTTTTTGGGAAAGTCCTTGGGGAAAAGGGCGGCCTGGCTGGCATATAGAATGCTCGGCGATGGCACGAAAATATTTAGGGCAGGTTGACATTCACGGCGGCGGCGAAGATTTAATTTTTCCGCACCACGAAAACGAAATTGCACAAAGTGAAGCGTTGACAAATTTGGAAAATTTGGAAAATGCCGAAAATGCGGCAAAAAAGCCATTTGCAAAATATTGGATGCACAACGGTGCTTTAACTAGTGGACACAAAAAAATGTCCAAATCGTTGGGTAATTTTTTTACATTCCGAGAAGTTGCCGAAAAATTTTCGCCGCAAATTATCCGCTTTTTTCTGCTGTCGGGACATTACCGAATGCCAATGGAATACAGCGAAGAATTACTAGAATCCGCCAAAAAAGGGCTTGACCGCATAAAAAATTGCTGGACAAGATTAGCAGAAACCAGCGGCAAAACGACTATTGACCGTCTAACTGATCGTGAACGAGAACTTTTAATGTTGCCAACTTTAGGCTTTGTAAAGGATTTTTACGAAAAAATGTCTGACGATTTCAACACAGCCGACGCAATTTCAGTAATATTTGAACTTGTCAAGTATGCAAATGTTAGCTTGAACACGATTCAAGAACCTTTGCAGAAATCAGTGGGTGAACAAATTTTGGATTGTCCGCCACAAGAAACGCTTTCCAAAGAAATGACAAATTTATTTTTAGAAAATTTGGAAAAACTCTGCAACTTGCTAGGAATCGACATTGCAAAATACGCCGAAACCGCCCAAACTTCAGCAACAACGGAAAATTCCGCCCAAATTGAAGAACTAATCGCAAAACGCCAACAAGCCCGCGAATCAAAAGATTGGGCAACCGCAGATAAAATCCGAGACGAGTTGACAAAACTCGGCGTTGTTGTAAAAGATGCGCCCGCAACGAGGGGGACAAAAAAATGACGATATTTAATGTAGAAACTCCTCCAAGACACGCACTGCTCAATGGTAAATTATCGTCAACTGTTATCGATAAATTTGAAGAAGAAATTAACCAAGGTACAAAAAATTATGGCAGTAGCAATATTTGCCTAACTTATTTTGACGAAACAATCGAAGGTGCAAGTTTAGTGGATTTAAGCCAACTTGACGACATCGACTATTTTATCGAAAACGAAATTAGCGATTTGCATTATGTAATGCCCGATATTTTTTTGTTTGACAAACAGCCTTTTGTAACCAATAAAACGGGCGTAAAAATAGCAGGTTTTCCCGATTTAATCATCGAAATTTGGTCGCCAGGCAACAGCAAAACCCACCGAGAATTTTTACACAATTTGTACCAAACTTCGCCAGTTACAGAAATTTGGCACTTGACATTAAACAGCAATATTGTCCACCGCTGGCTAGGCAAAAAACGGCTAGAAGACACAACTTTACTGGAAATTATGGAAAGCAGAACAGGACTTAAATTTGATTTAACTCGCTCTGCATTGCCGCAATGAACGAACAAACCAAACAAAGCGGCAAAAACAATGTTCACAACGCAAAAATTTTCGCATATATGGGCGATGCTGTCTTTGAATTGTATATCCGAAAAATGCTGATAAATCAAGGCGACAAGCCGCTAGACGAACTCAACAAAATTGCGCATAAATATGTATCGGCAAAATCGCAAGCCGAAATGTACAAGCAAATAGCCGACCATTTGACCGCCGAAGAGCAAGCCATAATGCGGCGCGGTCGCAACTTACACGCCAAATCGAAGGCAAAAAACGCCGATACAATAGCTTATCGCCACGCAACAGGACTAGAAACGCTGTTCGGTTATCTATTTTTACAGGAAAAACACGAACGCATAAAGGAGATATTTGAACTTTGCATAAAAATAAATATAATATAGAAGAAAAGCCAACCGATTGGGTTGAAACCCTGCAATTAGAGGGTCGCAAAGCCGTGCAAGAGGCAATAAAACACGACCGAAACATCGACAAACTTCTCGTTAAAAAGGAACAGGACGGCACTGTCAACGGTACTTTGCGTACAATAGTAGCACAAGCCAAGGAAAAGGGAGTTGTCGTAGCGTTGGCAGACAAGCAAAAATTGGATGCAATCGCACAATCCGCCAATCATCAAGGAATAATAGCAATTTGCCCAGCAAAAGAATACGTTGACGTTGCCGATATTTTGGCAACCGCAAAAAATGCCAACCGTCCGCCGTTTGTCGTTATTTTGGACGGAATAGAAGATCCCCACAATTTAGGGGCAATTTTGCGTACTGCCGAAGCTGGCGGCGTTGACGGCGTTATTATCCCAAAACGCCGCGCGGTTGGGCTTACTGGTGCTGTTGCAAAAACTTCCGCAGGAGCAATCGAATATGTGCAAATTGCCCGAGTTACCAACATCGCAAGAACCGTCGATTTGCTTAAACAAGCGGGTTTGTGGGTGGTTTGTGCCGATAATAGCGAAAATAATGAAGAAAAAGGCGAAAACGGCGAAAAAAGCGAAAACGGCAATTTTGACAACTCTAAAATTGGAAAAAAATCTTATGATAAAAATCCTGTGAAAAGCCTGTACGACACGGATTTATCGGGTGCTGTGGCTTTGGTAATCGGTGCGGAAGGTAAAGGAGTTAGTCAACTTGTCCGAGAAAAGTCCGATTTTGTGGTAAATATTCCCATGTTGGGAAAAATTCCTTCATTAAATGCGTCCGTTGCGGCGGGAATTATGATTTATGAAGTTGTTCGCTGTAGGCTAAATAATGAAAATTCGGCAAACTTGACAAAAAAAGTAGTTGAAAGTTCCGAAAATATTTTACAATGACAAGATATTTATTGGTTGACGGCTACAACATTATATTTTCGTGGAAACATCTTGCCAAAATAGCAAAAGATTCGTTCGATTTGGCACGGCACAAATTATGCAACACGTTATGCGATTATCAAGGTTTAACAGGGCAAAAAATTATTTTGGTGTTTGACGCGCACATGGTAGAGGGCGGAACTGGCAGTAAAGAAGAATACAACAACATAACCGTAATTTTCACAAAAGAGGCAGAAACCGCCGATCACTACATCGAGCAACAAACTTGGCGATTAACCCAACGAGATGAAGTTACCGTTGCAACCTCCGATAAATTAGAACAAATGATAATTTTAAGCCACGGCGCAATAAGAATGTCGGCAAGTGATTTGCAAGAATCGGTACGAGCCGCAAAATCAGGAATAAATTCCCGTTACTTGGAAAATAAACCTGTCAAAAATAATCCGCTGGCGGGTCTTTTGGATGCCGAAACAGCAAAAAAATTGGACGATTTGCGATATGAACAAAAAAAAGATAAAAATAATGAAAAAGATAAAAATAACAAAATTATTGAAAAACAAACAAATTCCAAAAAGGACAACAAAACGTGAAAATTTTGCTGTCCTCTATGACAATATGAAAATAAAATATAAAAACCCAATACAAAAAATGCGGGTCAAGGGCGCGCGCGTCCTTGCGGGTGTGGGCAGGGCCCACGGTTTTGGCGCCCACGGTTTTGAACTTGATTTTACTATACAAAAAAATTTTTTCGCAACCTTGACAAATCCCATGCAATATATTACAATAAGATTACTAGGTTACTAGTAAATTTATACTAACAAATAGCCAAAAAAAGATTGTAAACTAGCAAAAACGCCATAAATCACTCGAAAAATGCTATGTTGTGCCGCTTGTTTTTGTGATATTTTTCGCAAAATGTCAACCTGTAATTATACCGCAAACTTTGCGTATAATAAAATAAATAAAAAGGAGTAATTACTATGAAAAAATTAGTAACATTAGCACTTTTGGCATTAGTTTTTGCCCTCGCAGCCTGTGGCGACGATTCCGCTCCAGCAGCAACTGCACCAGCCGCCGCAGAAACCGCAGTAGCACCCGCCGATACTACCGACGACACACCAGCAGAACCCGAAGGTCCGCCCGTTCGCGATCTCGGTGGTTTAGAAATTACTATTGCAACATGGTGGGCAGACGAAGCCACCGACACTGTTGACCCACAAACCGCTTTAGAGCGTATGCGTTGGGACGACCGCGCAGACCTCGAAGCCCTGCACAACTTCCGCATTCGCACAGTAAACATGGGCGGCTGGACGGAAACCCGCGATATGATGCCTTTCGAAATTGCCGCTGGCAACCGAGACATCCAAATTTGGGTTATGGAACCAACTTGGTTTAGCACAATGCACGGTCAAAACCTTCTTGCACCTATTGCACTTGACAACTTTCATCCCGACATAAACTGGAACCAAAGCGTAATGGACTTTACCATGCGTGGCGGTTTGCCTCACGCTTTCGCTATGGGAACAGAATTTGCTGGCGGCGTTTATTTTAATATGCGTCTGTTTGAAGAGGCTGGTTTTCCGCCAGATTATCCTTTCCAACTGCAAGCTGAAGGACGTTGGAACTGGGAAACTTTTACCGAAGTTGCACGCGCCCTTTCTCGCGACCTCGATAATGACGGCATAAACGACACGTGGGCTATGTCTTCGTTTAACCAAGATTTCTTGGATAGAGCGTTGGCAAGCAACGGAGCAGCTTTTGTTAGCATCGATCCCACAACTGGCGAATTTATCAACACAACAAATACTCCGCAATTTTTAGAGACAATCAACTGGGTTGTGCAGTTGCGCGAAGAAATGCTTGCTATGCACGAAGATGACATCGGCGCAGAATGGAACTTCTTTATCGATGCCTTTAACAGTGGCTTGTCCGCTATGCGTTCCGCTGGACATTATGTTGCCAGTGGCGAAATTTTACCAAACCTTGCCGATCCGTGGGGCTTTGTCTCGTTCCCAGCCGGACCAAGCGGCGGCGACCATTATTCTTGGGTAACATCCAACTTTAACGCAATTCCGCAATTTTACACCGAAGAAGAAATTGACGATTTTATGTTCGCAATATATTTGTGGAATCGTCCTTTGCCAGGCGCTGACGATGACGACTGGATGTTTGGCGAATACGCTCGTCATGCCGATCCTCGTTCGGTTGACGAAACTATGGTAAACTTTACACGTAATCCATATTTGCAAGTAATGCCCGCTCACCAAATGATTCCTGGCGGAATCGACGTAGGTCCTAACTGGGCTTGGCGTATTTGGGCAGATAACGATGCCGCAACTATCGTCGAAGAGGCAATGCAAGTATTAGACGAACGTCTAAATCAAGTAAACACACAATTAGGCAGCTAAATATTGGAGGATAAAAAATGCGTAAAAATAAATTTGTTTTTGTAAGTGTAATTTTAATGTTGACACTTTCGTTGGCATTATTTGCGGCTTGCGGCGATGATGCTCCTGCCGATCCGCCTGCAACTGAAGTTGTACAAGAAGTAGAGGCTCCTGCGCCCGAACCAGAACCAGAGCCAGAGCCTGAAGTAGAACCAGAACCCGAACCAGAGCCTGAACCCGAAGAGGACGAACCTGTTTTAGTAGAATTTCCACCAGGTGCGGTATATTCGCTTTTCATGGACGTTAATGTGCAAGCATTAGACACAGGCACAATGGGAGCGTCAAACGTTTTGGCAACTCCATATTTAATGGAGGCTGGCAGCCCATCTTTTACAATAGTTGAAGGATTAGGCGGCAACAATGCAATTCAGTTGACAAACCGTGAAGAAAACTGGCACGCTTTAGATTTATCTAGGGAACATTTTGATTGGGATCCCGCCAACAATGAATATTTGTTGACCGTTCGCGGCAATTTGCCATTTGGAGCAGGTTCGACCGTTATAATTGGCGGTCCAGATAGTCCTTGGGGTTGGTTTGCAAATACCGAAGCGGACGAAAACGGCGATTTTATCGTATCTGTTGTAGTTTCGGACGAAACAATGTCAGCAATGGAAGGCGGAGCAGGCCAATTTGATCGCGGCTTTCGCATCCAAACCAACGACACACAAAACATGATAATTTACTCAATCAACCTTGACAGGTACATTCCACGAGACGAAAACGTTATTTACTCGTTAAGCACCGATCCGCTAGTACAATTTTTGGCTGATGGCGTGTTTGGCGCAGGAAACGTATTAGCAACGCCTGTACTTATGCAAGCTGGCGACCCATCTTGGTCAATAGTGGAAAACCCTAACGGCGGCAACGCAATTCAGTTGACTAATCGTGGCGAAAACTGGCACGCATTAGACATAAACCGCCAAAACATACTTGATTTTGATATGGACACAGCAAATAATGAATATTTGCTTACTGTAACTGGCACAATTTTCTTTGGTGGAACGGCAATAGTCGGCGGTCCAGATAGCCCATGGGGTTGGTTTGGCAACCAAGAAATTGGTCAAGACGAAGATTTTGAAATAACCGTTACGTTATCCGATGCCGCTTTCGAAGATACTGGCAGCCCAGAGCAATTTGTGCGCGGTTTCCGCATCCAAACTGATAACACCAACAATTTGACGGTGTACGATATTGTTATCACAAGGCAATAGGCAAAAATAAACTGGAAATAAATGTTTTTTAGTCAACCAACAAAAGGGGCTTGGAAAAGTCCCTTTTGTTATGCTGAAATTTCAAAACAGAAAACGGGCGGATAATATCTGCCCATTTTCGAGTACAACAAAAAATTTTTGACATTCCCAAAATCTTGTGATACACTGATAAAGTAATAAAAGAACAAAATGGGATTTTTCGGCAATAATTTGATTTTGTCAACTTTAATTGTTTCGATTCCCAAGCAAATAAAATTTAATTTGAAATTGCACAAAGTATCACTAAAAATTAAAACCTAAATTTGGAGGACAAAATGTTAGAAAAAAATTATAATCCGAGTGCAGAGGAAGAATTGTACAGGAAATGGGAAGAAAATGGATATTTTAGGGCACGGGTAAACGCCGAAAAAACGCCGTTTTCGGTGGTAATTCCGCCGCCGAACATAACGGGAATTTTGCACATGGGACACGCTTTCAACAACACAATTC